>NZ_JBHVYL010000018.1:0-75928 GCF_042880955.1 Leifsonia sp. NPDC058292 | reverse complement strand
CCGCTGTGCGGCTCCCGGGCCTCGGTGATCACGGTCATTTGCTGGAGCAGCCCGTGAGTTCGTCGATCTTCTTGGATGCGGTGGCCGTGCCTTCGTTGAGCCCCGTGCCGCGGGTCAGGCTGCCGATCAGGGGGACGTAGGCGTCACTGTCGACCTGCGTGGCGTTCGGAACCTGCGGCAGGTAGAGCCGCGAGTCGGGCACCTGCGACGAGAACACCGACACCACCGGGTCGGCCTTGAGGTCGGCGTCGTCGGCCAGGTCTGTCCGCAGCGACGGGAAGCCGGTGGAGAGGGAGAACTTCTTCTGCGCCGTCTTCCCTGTCCAGTAGGCGAGGAACTCCTGCGCCTCCTGGGGGTGCTTCGACTTGGCCGAGATCGCCAGCGGAGCGGTGGAGCCGAGTGTCACCCGCTTGCCCGACGAGTCGACGGGAACAGGGACGATGCCCAGGTCGATACCGGCCTTCTTGTAGCCCGGAGCGGCCCACGGGCCGTTGATCTCCATCGCGGCCTTGCCGGCGGAGAAGAGCGCATCCGCCTCGGCGCCGGTCAGCCCGACCGGAGTGATCTTGTCCTTCGTGACGAGATCGACCCAGGGCTTCAGACTGTCGCGACCGGTGGCGCTGTCGAGAACGCTGCAGTTGTCTTTGCCGACGATGTCGCCGCCCTCGAGCCACTGCAGAACCGGCCACATCTGAATCGTGTTGTTGTCGGCCAGCACCAGCCCGTACGTGTCGCCCTTGGTGAGCTTCTTCGCCGCGGCCTGCAACTCGGCCACCGTCTTCGGAGGGGTCACCCCGGCCGCCGTGAAGAGCGCCTTGTTGTAGTAGAGGCTCAGCGTGGCGTAGTTGGCCGGCACGGCGTAGAGCTTCTTGTCGTAGGTGAACTCGTTCACCAGCGCCGGCGCGAAGTCGTCGACGTTGATCTTCGAGGCGCCGTCGCCCGTCAGCGTGAGCGGCAGCACCGACCTGGTCTTGACGTACTGCGCGATCACGTTCGGGTCGGATGCCGGTGCCGCGATGTCGGGGCCTTGCCCGGTCATCCACGCCGACGGCAGCTTCTGCTGGATGGTGTCCCACGGCTCGGCGGACATGGTCACCTTGATCTTCTTCTGCGAGGCGTTGAAGTCCTTCACGATCTGCTGGTATCCCGGGGCATCGCCGCCGGTGAATCCTGTCCAGACCGTGAGATCGACGGGGCCGCTCGCGTTCGAGCCGCCGCCGGAGCACCCGGTGGCGGCCAGGGCCACCGCCGCCGCGACGGCGACGACCGCGAGCTGTTTCTTGTAGTGCATGGAGACTCTCCCTTGAGCGAGGTGACGATGATCGGATAAAAACTGCTTCATCGTTAAAGCAGATAGTAGACGACGTCGGCGCCCGAGCACAATGGC
Organism: Leifsonia sp. NPDC058292; assembly: GCF_042880955.1. Lineage (NCBI taxonomy): Bacteria > Bacillati > Actinomycetota > Actinomycetes > Micrococcales > Microbacteriaceae > Leifsonia > Leifsonia sp. NPDC058292. Next base: position 74,541 of record NZ_JBHVYL010000018.1, on the reverse strand, counting down.
GGTGTGGCGGCCGGTGACTCCGGAGCGGTCAGACCGACGCCGTCGGAGCCAGCTCCGCCTGCCGCCGCGTGAAGATGCGCACTCGCTGCTGCGTGAGCAGGATGCCCGCCAGCACCACCACCGCGCCCACCGGCTCGTTCCACGACAGCGTCTCGTGCAGGATCAGGATGCCGAGCGCCACCCCGACGACCGGGGTCACATAGGTCACTCCGGATGTGGCGGTCGGGCCCCAGGCGCGCAGCACGTTCATGTTCCAGATGTAGACGACCCCGGTGCCGAGTGCGCCCAGCGCGAGCAGGCTCAGCAGCACCGGCCAGCTGAACGTGACCGGTCCGAGAGCGAGCACGGGCGTGAGCACGACCATGATCAGCGCCGCAACGCCGATGTTCATCACGGCGATCGTGGTGGCCGGCATCGCCCGGTGGCTGATGAACTTGCGGATGTAGCCGAAGCTGAAGCCGTAGCAGGTGACGGCGCCGAGGCACGCCAGCTGTCCCCACACGCTGCCGGTGAGAGCGGCGACCTGCCAGGGCCCGATGACCACGACGACGCCGACGATTCCGACTAGCACCCCGAGCACCTGGTCGCGGTTGAGCTTCTCCACCCGGAAGGCCGCGGTGACCAGGATGGCCGTCGTGATGGGTGTGACGGCGTTGTAGATGCTCGCGAGACTCGACGACACGTACTGCTCGGCCCAGGCGAAGAGAAGGTACGGGATGACGCAGTATGTGATGGCCACCACCACGAAGTGCAGCCAGACGATCGGCTCGCGGGGAAGCCGTGCCCGCACGATCACCGCGATGATGCCGAGCGTGATCGCGCCGAACACGAGACGCGCCCACACCACCTGACCGAAGCTCACGCCGTCGAGCGCGACCTTCATGAACAGGAAGCTGGCGCCCCAGACGAGACCCATGGCGATGAACTGCAGTGCTACCTTCACGACTCGACGCTATCGGTCCCCGCCGACAGGCGCTCGCGCTTTTCGGACACAGGGTATCGTGGCCGGAGTTAGACGAGTGGGGGATGCGCGTGGATGTGCTGTCGGTCGTGAACACGACGCTGGTGATCGTGTGCCTGATTCTTGCGCTCACCGGCCTGATCCCCGTGATCGCGGCAGCGGCCACGTTCGCAGCGATCCCGTTCCACGCCTCGATCAACCACTACGGCAAGGCGAAGCCGTACCTGCCCCGGGTGGCCATCGTCGTGCCGGCCTGGAACGAGGGCGCGGTGATCGGCGCATCCATCGACCGCCTGATGAAGCTCGACTACCCGCGCGAGGCGCTGCGCATCTTCGTGGTCGATGACGCGAGCACCGACCAGACCCCCGACGTCGTGCGCGAGAAGGCGGCCCTCTACCCCGGCAACGTCGTGCTGTTGCGCCGGGAGCGTGGCGGCGAGGGCAAGGCCCACACGCTGAACCATGGCATCGCAGAGATCCTCAGAGACGACTGGATGGAGGCGCTGCTCATCATGGACGCCGACGTCATCTACCTGCCGACCTCGCTGCGCAGGATGACCAGGCATCTGGCCGATCCCGAGGTCGGCGCGGTCTCCGCGTACATCCGCGAGGGCAGCGAGGATCGCAACTATCTCACCAAGTTCATCGGTGTCGAATACGTGCTCTCGCAGCCTGCCGCCCGGCGCGCGCAGAACGTGCTCGGTGCGCAGGCCTGCCTCGCCGGCGGTGCGCAGCTGCACAGTCGCGAGAACCTCGTCGCCATCGGTGGCCGCATCGACACCTCGTCGCTGGCAGAAGACACGATCACCACGTTCGAGACCCAGCTGCAGGGCAGAAAGGTCGTGTTCGAGCCGCTCGCCGAGGTGCTCGCCGAGGAGCCGCGCACCGTGGCGAACCTGTGGAAGCAGCGCCTGCGCTGGGCCCGCGGCAACGTGACCGTCACCGGCCGCTACGAGAAGGTCTGGTTCCGCCCGTCGAAGAACCACCGTCTCGGCGACTGGACGTTCGGCACCGTGTGGTTCAGCCTCTGGCTGCTGCCTCTGATCATGATCGTGTCGTCGATCGGTCTCGTCGGCCTGCTGTTCCTGCATCCCGAGATCGCCACGACGGCGTTCCGCGCTCTCTGGATCGGCGCGTCGCTGGCCTACATCTTCATCCTGGTGCTCGGGGCGCTCACGGATGCGCGCACCAGCCGCCGCGCGTGGGGTCACGTTCTGCTGTTCCCTGGCATCGTCAACACCCTCGTGATGATCGTGGCGCTCTTTCCCGCACTGCTGCTGGAGTGGCTTCCGCAGGCGTTCGGCGTGACGCTGAGCGAGCGCACGCTGTTCGTGATCACGCTCTGCATCTACGTCTGGATTCCGTTCTCGATGGCCGTCGCGTGGCTCGCGCGCGCGGTCGAGCCGACCTGGGCCGGTCGCTGGCTCACTCCGGCGCTCATCTACCTGGCCGGGTACGGCTCGCTTCTGTGCGCGATCACGTTCGACTCCTACCTGAAAGAGCTGGCCGGCGCCGAGTCGAAGTGGGACAAGACCGAGAAGGTCGGCCGCGTCGCCACCACCTGATCGTGCCGGCCCGTCCGATCAGGTGGACGTTCCTCGCGGGGGCTCGTCGAGGCTTCCCTCGTCGAGCAGTTGCAGGCCCATGGCCGAGTTGGAGGAACGCAGCAGCGCGTCGATCCAGGTGGGGTTGATCTGCGGTATCCGGCTGTCGCTGTACTTGAAGTGGAGGTCGGTGCTGACGCTGATCCAGACGCTGCTCCTGCCGTTTCCGACCGACTCGTTGTCGCGCCAGTTCAGCATGAGCGGCTCCTGCCGGCGGAGCTTGTTCGTGATGACGATCTGCAGGTGTGCCAACAGCCGGTCGTCGAGGGTGATCGCGAGCCGGTCGGCTCCGTAGAAGAGTGTGCCCATGTCGCGCCGTCAGCAATCCGCGGTCATGACAGACCACCGTCGGGAAACTGCAGCTGCTCGTCGTCGCCGGCCAGTGGCACCGGCGGCCGGAGACTCGCCGCCTTCGTGTTCATCGAGGCCACCGCGTCGCTGTCGTCGAGGTCGGCTCCCCGGTCGAGGGCGGTCGCCGCGAACAGCTGGCTCGCTGGGCCGATCAGCAGCTGCGTGCGGCTGATGACACCCTCATCCGACAGAGACGGAACATCGACGACATCGGACTTGCCGACGTCGGCCAGCGCCTTCGCGTACTGCAGGAGGGCGTCGCACACGGAGTCCCCGAGAAGCACGTACCCGCTGGCGTAGAAGAGCTTGCGCATGACGAACAGTGTCGTCGCACGAATCGGTGCGCCAACCCCCTTGACGAACCGCCGCTCTGCGCCTGCGGTCAGTCGACGATGGTCACCTTGACCGGGATGTTCCCCCGGGTCGCGTTCGAGTAGGGGCAGACCTCGTGAGCCGCGTCGGCGAGATGCTCCGCCTGCTCGCGGCCGACCCTCGGGATGTAGACGTCGAGCTCGACCTCGAGGCCGAACCCGCCCTCGCCGTTCGAGCCGATTCCGACGCTCGCCGACACGGAGGCGTCGGTGGTGTTCAGCTTCTCCTGGCGCCCGACGGCGTGAATCGCGCTCAAGAAGCAGGCGGAGAATCCGGCGGCGAACAACTGCTCCGGGTTCGTGCCCTCGCCGGAGCCCCCGAGCTCCTTCGGCGGGCGGGTGTCGAAGTCGAGCAGATCGTCTTCGCTGCGGACGTGTCCGTCCCGTCCCCCACCAGTGGCGTGCGCGATTGCGGTGTAAGCGATGTCCATGGGTTCAGCCCATACCAGCCGTCTGGATGCGACCTGAGAGTATGCGATCGACCCCGGGTGTATGGGTGCGCACCGACCGCGCGGTGTCAGCCGATCTCGAACCGCTGGCCCGAATACTCCTCGAGCAGGCTCCAGAGGCGTGCGCCCACCCGGGGGCTGCGCGTGGTCGGCGTCGCCCAGGAGGCGACCGGCGCGCCCTTCGTGACTGCGCGCGGGCCGTAGAACTGCCCGCTCACCGCATCCGGATCGAGGGCCGCCCGCACCGCTGTCAGCGCGCCGCGGTCTTTGCCCTGGGTCCACGCGGCCTGCAGGTTGTCGACGAAGCGCTTGGCGTGCGACGGCTGATTGACCCCGCGGATGCCGGGCGTGCGGCCCGAGGTGGAGTATCCGGGATGCGCGACCAGGCTCGACACGTCACTGCCGGCCGCCCGCAGCCGCCGCGCGAGCTCGAAACCGAACGCCTGCACGGCGATCTTGGAGCGGGCGTACGCGTGCCACGAGTCGTAGGACTCCTCTTGCTGGAGGTCGTCGAGCGGAAAACGGGCGAGCAGCGTCGCGAGCGACCCGAGGGAGACGACCCGGGCGCCGGGCGTGCGCTCGAGCACCGGCATCGCGAGCGCGGTGAGCTGGAAGTGCCCGATCACGTTGGTGGAGAGAACGAGCTCGTTGCCGACCGCATCCGTCGCCCGCGCGCGAGGCGCATGCACGATGCCGGCGTTGAGCAGGAGAACGTCGAGACCCTCCCGCTCCACGAGCGAAGCTGCCGCTCGGGCAACGGACCCACGGTCGGACACGTCGATCGGCATCGCCTCGACGCTCGCGCCGGGAACCCGTCGCCGGATTGCGGAGATCGCGGCTTCTGCGCGCTCAGGGTCGCGGCAGGCGAGGATCACGTGGGCGCCGGCTGACGCGAACTGCTCGCTGGCGAAATAGCCGATGCCGGCGTTGGCTCCGGTGACCGCGATCGTCTTGCCCACCGCGTTCGGAAGGGCGAGCGGGTTCCAGGTCACCGAGAGCTCTCGGTGGCGATCCGCTCGTGGTGGTGGATGACCTCGGCGATGATGAAGGTCAGGAACTTCTCGGCGAACGCCGGGTCGAGGTGGCTCTCCTCGGCGAGCGCGCGCAGGCGCTGGATCTGCTCCTTCTCGCGCTCGGGGTCGGCGGGCGGCAGACCGTATTCGGCTTTCAGCGTGCCGACCTGCTGTGTGAACTTGAACCGCTCCGCGAGCAGGTGCACGAGCGCGGCGTCGATGTTGTCGATGCTCTGCCGGATGCTGTGCAGCTGCTCGACCGCTTTCGCCTCTTCTTCTGCGTCATGACCCATGCTCCGACCCTATCCGGAGGCCGCCGTGAGTCGCGTCAAAACCACCTTCCGCGACTCGGGCGGGGTCAGAGCGAGGGGGAACGGTCCGCGAGCACGCGCGCGAGCACCGGTCGCGTGGCGAGAAGACCCAGCCAGACGATGAGGATGCCGGTCGCAAGGCATCCGACGATCATCGCGATCGTCGCCGGGCGCACCAGCAGCACGTATCCGGTGAGTGGAAAGATCACCACCGCGGCGACGACGGCCGACCCGATGGTCGTGATGCGGAGCGGCGACAGCACGGCGCGCCCGCGGGCGGCGTTCATGGTCTCCACGGGCATCCCGAGCCTGTCGAGGCTCACGTAGAGCTCGCGGCGGTCGAGCACCGCGGAGGCCTGGTTGACGCCGACCGAGCAGGCGACCATGAGAAAGGATGCGACGACAGTGATGATCACGCCGGTTCTGATGTCGGCGTAGAGCTGCAGCGACTCCCGGTCGAGCTGTCCGTTCTCGCTCATCATGCCGAGCAGCGCGACCCCGACCCCGGCGAACACCGCCATGAAGCTGGTCATCGCCACCCCCGACACCTGGCGCCAGGCGGCTTTCGGCGATTCGAGGATGCCCCGGGCCGCGAGCAGCTTCTTCACCGTCTTCGCGCGCTTCGCCTGACCGGATGCGACGAGCCGGATCACCCACGGCCCGACCAGCCCCAGCACCGCGAGCGTGCCGCCGAACCCGACAGCGAGCACGGTCAGCACGATCCCGAAGCCGGCGGCGAGTTGGATCGCGTTCATCGCGGCGAACGTGACCGCCACGACCACGACGCCGATCACGACGCGCACCCAGTGCATCGGCGGCGCGACCTGTTTCGTGCGCACGCCGAGCGGCGAGACGATCACGCTCCGCAGACCCACCACCGCGCTCACGGCCGCCAGGAGGGCGATCGCCAGCACGGCGGCGACGACGAGGATGGGCGCGAGCAGCACCGACGTGCCGAGCGGCTCCCCTCGGAACGGGATCAGCCCGACGAGGGGCGACACCGCGACAGAGACCACGACCCCGACCAGCGCGCCGGCGATCGCGAGCACGGTCGACTCGATGACGGTCAGCGCGCCGACGGTGGCCGGCGTAGCGCCGAGCAGACGCAGGCTCGCGAGCCGGTCATCCCGCCGCCGGGCCGACAGTCGCGCGGCCGACCCGCCGAGCGCCACGAGCGGCACGATCAGCAGTGCGAGAGCCACGACCGCCAGCAACTGGTAGAGAAAGGCGGTCTGGCCCGTCCAGGTGAAGAAGGCCTGCGCACCACCGCAGACGATGAGCAGGAGCGCGGTGACCACGGCGAAGGCGACCACCGGCAGCACCACGGTGCTGCGATCGGAGGCCGTGCGCCGCGAGAGCAGCCAGGCGATGCGGAGCGTGGTCACGCGGTCACCGCCTCGTCGACGATGCGGCCGTCAGCGAGCCGCAGAACCCGCGAGCAGCGGGCGGCGACCTCCTCGTCGTGGGTCACGACCACCAGGGAGCGTCCCCGGCCGGTCGTCGAGTCGATGAGCGCGCTCATCACCTCGGCGGAGGTGCGCGAGTCGAGTGCGCCGGTCGGCTCGTCGGCGAAGACGACGGATGCGCCGGTCACCTGAGCGCGCGCGATGGCCACCCGCTGGGCTTGGCCACCGGAGAGCTGGCCGATGCGGCGCGACTCGAACCCGGCGAGACCGAGCGCTGCGAGCCACCCGCTCGCGTTCTGTTCGGCGACGGCACGGGCGGTGCCGCCGAGCATGAGCGGAAGGGCGACGTTCTCGACGGCGGTGAGCTCGGGCAGCAGGAAGCCCTGCTGGAACACGAAGCCGAAGGCCTCCCGGCGCAGGCGGGAGCGCTCCTTCTCGCCGAGCGTCGTCACATCCACCGTCCCGGACGGCGTCGCGAAGAGCACGGAGCCCGAGTCGGGCCCGATGATGCCGGCGAGGCAGTGCAGCAGCGTCGTCTTGCCGGAGCCCGACGCGCCCATGATGGCGACCGACTCCCCCGCGCCGATGCGGAAGTCGACGCCGCCGAGCGCGATGGCGGAGCCGTAGGTCTTGACGAGAGCGGAGGCCGCGAGCACGGAGATGGGAGGAGGGACGGTGTTCATGCCTCCATGCTCGCCGGGCGTCCGGATGCGCGCATCGGCCTGGCGGCGCATCCTCGCCAGCCTGCGTCATCCGCTCGGCTGACCCGCTCTCGTACCGTGCCCGCTCTCGCGCCGGCCCTGCTCTCGCGCCGGCCCTAGGGATACGGTGGAGTGGTGACCGAGCCATACCTCACTCAGCCCATCGACGAGCAGTCCGCTCGCGCCGTCTCCGACGCCGGGCTCCGCCTGGCCATCGTCGACACGTCGGACGACGCCGCCTTCGACGAGTGGATCCGAGCCGACTTCCGCGGGTTCCACAGCGAGCATCCGAAGCCCGAGCTTCTGGCGGAGGCACGCGGCTACCTGCGCGATCGGCGCACCACGGCGGTGTACGACGACGCGATTCCGGATGCGGGGCGCACATCCCCGGTCGGAACCGTGAACTCGTGGATCGCCCCCCTGACCGTTCCCGCCGGCGCGACGGTGGACAGCTGGGCGATCAGCTCGGTGACCGTGGCCCCGACCCATCGACGTCGCGGCGTCGCCCGCGCGCTTCTGGGCGGCGAACTGCGCACTGCCAAGGCGCTCGGCGTTCCGGTCGCGGTGCTCACGGTCTCCGAATCCGTCATCTACGGCCGCTGGGGATTCGGACCCGCGACGAGTGCGACCGGGTGGCGCGTCGACACGAAACGCGTGCGCTGGGCCGGCGGCGAGACCACCGGCCGGCTGTCGTTCACCCAACCGGATGCGTACCGGCAGACCGCATACGACGTACTGAACCGCGTGATGGCGGGCAGGGCGGGCGAAATAGCGCTGTCGCCCTACCTGGCCGACCGTCTCATCGGCCCGCTCACCGGCACCCCCGACGCCGACAAGTACCGTCTCGTGCGCTACGACTCCCCTTCCGGCGAGCCGGAAGGGTTCGTCAGCTACGTGGTCAAAGACGGCGACGACTTCGTGCGCCACACCGTCGAGGTCACCTACCTCGCGGCCGCCACCGAGGCCGCGTACACGGCGATCTGGCGGTATCTCCTCGAACTCGACCTGGTCGCCGAGGTGAGCATCGGTGTGCGGGGCGTGGACGAACCGCTCCCGTATCTCGTCTCCGACGTGCGCGGCGCCCGGGTGGCGAGCGTGGAAGACCACCTGTGGGTGCGCATCCTCGACGTGCCCGCCGCCCTCACCGCACGCCGCTACGAGCGCGACGGCTCCCTCGTGCTCGAGGTGAGCGACGACCTCGGGTTCGCCGCGGGCCGCTACCGGTTGAGCGTGTCAGACGGCTCGGCCGAAGTCACCGCGACGACGGATGCGCCCGACGTCTCCCTCTCGGTGAGCGCCCTGGGCAGCGTCTACCTGGGGCAGGATGCGGCCCGAGGTCTCGCCGTGGCCGGCAAGCTGACCGGCGACGCCCCCGCGTTCGACGCGCTCTTCCGCACCTCGCAGCCCCCGCTCCTCTCCACCTGGTTCTAGCCCGCACCCCTCACCCCTCGCGCCGGCGAGATGCGCCGAAGTGTGCCCAAACGCGGCGAATGACGACACTTCGGCGCATCTCGATGGCGCGCGGGTGGGGGTGGTGTGGGGGGTGGGGGGTGGGGGGGGTGGGGGGTCAGTCTACGAGGTCGTGGCGGGAGATGATCTCGTCGCGGGCGGGGCCGACGCCGATCGCGGAGATGCGGGCGCCCGAGAGGCGCTCGAGCGCGAGCACGTAGTCTTGCGCGTTCTGCGGAAGCTCCTCGAACGTGCGGCAGCCGCTGATGTCTTCGCTCCAGCCGGGGAACTCTTCGTAGATCGGCGTGGCGTGGTGGAAGTCGCTCTGCGACGCCGGCACCTCGTCGTGGCGCACGCCGTCGACGTCGTAGGCGACGCAGACGGGGATGCGGTCGATGCCGGTGAGCGTGTCGAGCTTGGTGAGCACGAAGTCGGTGACGCCGTTGATGCGCGCCGTGTAGCGGGCGATCGGCGCGTCGTACCAGCCGGTGCGGCGCGGACGGCCCGTGGTGGTGCCGAACTCGAAGCCGCGCTCGCGCAGGAACTCGCCCCACTCGTCGAACAGTTCGGTCGGGAACGGGCCCGCGCCGACGCGCGTCGTGTACGCCTTGACGATGGCGATCACGCGGTCGATGCGATTGGGGCCGATACCCGAACCGGTGGCCGCGCCGCCCGAGGTGGAGTTGGAGGAGGTGACGAACGGGTATGTGCCGTGGTCCACATCCAGCATCGTGGCCTGGCCGCCCTCGAAGAGCACGTACTTGCCGGCGACGAGCGCCTCGTGCAGCAGGAGCGAGCTGTCGACGACCATCGGGCGCAGCCGCTCCGCGTAGCTGAGCAGGTCTTCGACCACCTCGTCGACCGAGATCGCGCGGCGGTTGTAGATCTTCACGAGCAGGTGGTTCTTCTGATCGAGCGCGCCCTCCACCTTCTGGCGCAGGATGTTCTCGTCGAAGAGGTCTTGGATGCGGATGCCGACGCGGTTGATCTTGTCGGCGTACGTCGGCCCGATGCCGCGACCGGTGGTGCCGATCTGGCGTTTGCCGAGAAAGCGCTCCGTCACCTTGTCGATGGTGCGGTGGTACTGCGTGATCACGTGCGCGTTGGAGCTGATCTTGAGGCGTGAGACGTCGACGCCTCGCGCGATCAGCCCGTCGAGCTCTTCGAACAGCACCTCGATGTCGACGACGACACCGTTCGCGATCACCGGGGTGACGCCTTCGGTCAGGATGCCGGACGGAAGCAGGTGCAGGGCGTACTTCTCGTCGCCGACGACCACGGTGTGACCCGCGTTGTTTCCGCCGTTGAACTTGACGACGTAGTCGATGCGGCTGCCGAGGAGGTCGGTCGCTTTGCCTTTGCCTTCGTCGCCCCACTGGGCGCCGATGATCACGATCGCGGGCACTGTTCAGTCCTCTCGATGGGATGGAGCGCGCCGGCGCCGCCGCCAAAGCAGCCTGCTCACCGTCGCACTCGATCCTATCGCGGGTTATCTTGCACATGGCTGTGCAAGATAGTAGAATACGGATATGTCCCCTTCTTCTCCCGCTCCGCAACCGCGCGCACCACGACGCGACGCCGCCGAGAACCGGGAGACGATCCTCATCGCGGCCGCTGCCGCCCTGAACGAAGACATCGACGCCTCGCTCGAGACGATCGCCGCCCGCGCCAACCTCAGCCGCCGAGCGATCTACGGTCACTTCGCCACCCGCGACGACCTCATCGTCGACGTGTACACGCGCGGCGCGGCACGGCTGGCGACGCTGCTGGAGCCGGTGGCGCATCCGGATGCCCGGGTCGAGATCGCGCTCTACGGCGCCACCCTCTGGGCCGAGGTCGAGCACGTGCGCGTCAACGCCCAGCTCGCCGTGCGCGGCCCGCACCGCGACCGCGTCGCCGAAGCCCTCGAGCCCGCTCGCGAGCGCCTGCGCCAGACGGTCGCCCGCGGCATCGAGCAGGGTCAGCTGCGCACAGACATCGACCTCGTCACCGTCGCCCGCCTCATCGAGAACGCCGCCGTCGCGGTGCTCGACGAGGCCACCCGCACGGGCATGTCGCGCGAGGCCGGGCACCGCCTGGTGATGCTGGCGGGCCTCAGCGCCGCCGGCCTCGGCTGGCGCGAAGCAGACGCCATCGTCGACGACACCCCCGAACTCGCCCTGCAGGAGGCCTCCGCATGAAGATCGTGCTCGACAGCGTGACAAAAGGTTCCCGCAACGCCGCGCTTCCGCCGACCTCCGCCACGTTCGCGACCGGCGAGGTCACGCTCGCCCGTGCGGAGACCGAGCAGCGGCCCACGGTGCTCGGCCTCATCGCGTCGGGTCGCATGCGCCCCGACGCCGGAACCGTGACGATCGACGGCAACACCGACTACGGCGCCATGCGCAGAAAGATCGCGCTGATCGACGCCCCCGACGTGTGCGAGCCGGCCGCCGATGTCACCGTCGGCGGCATCGTGGCCGAGGAGCTCATGTTCGCCGGCCGCCCCTCCAACCCCATCGCGGTCAACCGGGCACTCGCCGAGCTCGGCGCCTCCGAATGGGGCCGATACGCGATCGGCACCGTTCCGCCCACCGTGCGCATCGGGCTGCTCGCCGAGCTCGCCCTGCTGCGGAAAGGCGTGGAGGGTCTCGTCATCACGTCGCCCGATCGCCACGGCGGAGACCCGAACGAGTGGTGGGAGCTCGCGCGGCGTCTCGCCGGGCGCGACCTCGCCATCCTGATCGTGGCCGGGGATGCGTCGGCCGCGGCCATCGCGGCCACCTCCCTCGTCGCCCGGCTCGACGAGTCCACCGCCCCGCGCCCCGCCGGCGCGGAGGACGCCGCAGGCACGTTCGACGAAGACCCCGGGCGCGACGACACCGACGAGCTGCCCGACGTGATCGTCGCCACCGCGCATCCCGAACCCGAACTTCACGCGACAGCACTCGCAGAGGACCCCGAATGAAGATCCCCCAGATGATCGCGGCGGAGTTCCGCCGTCTGACCGCCAGCCCGATGTCCATCGTGGCGCTCATCGCGCTGATGTGCGTTCCGGTGCTCTACGGCGGCCTCTACCTTTGGGCCAACCAGAACCCGTACGACCGGCTCGACCAGGTGCCGGCCGCGATCGTCGTCGATGACACCGGTACCACGGTCGACGGCAAGCAGGTCAACTATGCCGACGAGGTGGCCGACGAGCTCATCGAAGACGGCTCGTTCGACTGGCACCGCGTGACCACCGGGTCTGCGGCGAGTGGCGTCGACAACTCGAAATACGACTTCAGCATCACCTTTCCTGCGGACTTCTCCGAGGCGCTCGCGAGCGCATCCGGAAAGAGCCCGCACCAGGCCACGGTGAAGCTCACGACCAACGACACGAACAGCTACCTCGCCTCGACGATCGGCGAGCAGGCGGCCGAGAAGATCCGCACCTCCATCGTCAAGAAGGTCAACCAGCAGGCGGCCGAGCAGTTCTTGCTCGGTCTCTCCGACATCCGCTCGAACCTCGTCACCGCGGCCGACGGCGCCGCGCAGCTCGTCGACGGCAGCGCGAGCGCGCAGTCGGGGGCGGCGACGCTCGCCGACGGCACAGCGCAACTCTCGACCGGTGCGCAGCAGCTCGACTCAGCACTCGGACAGCTGAGCGGCGGGGCTGCGACGCTTCGTGACGGGGCGGCGAAGGTCGCCGCGGGCAACGACACCCTCGCGGCCAAGGCCAACGAGGTCGCACCCAAGGTGTCGACGGCCGCGGCGGATGCGGCGACCATCGGGCAGCAGCTCATCGCCCAGGTGAACGCCGACCCGGCCCTCACCGCCGAGCAGAAGGCCCGGATCACCGGCGCGGTGAGCGACATCGACGCCAAGGTGCAAGGCGGAAACTCTCAGGTGCAGGGCCTCGTCGGTCAGGTGAACGAGCTCGCCGCGGGCGCCGATCAGGTCGCATCCGGTTCGGCCCAGCTCGCCGACGGCGCGGCACAGGCGAAGGCCGGCTCCGCCCAGCTCTCCTCGGGCGCCCAGCAGGCCGCCGGTGGCGCCGGCCAACTGCGCGACGGCCTCACGACGCTGCACGACGGCACCGCCAAGCTGCACGACGGGCTCGACGACGGGCTCAAGCAGATCCCCGACAACTCGCCCGACCTGCAGAAGAAGCAGTCCTCCACCATCGCCGACCCGGTGAACCTCAAGAACACGTCCATCACGTCGGCGGGAACGTACGGCGCGGGCCTCGCCCCGTTCTTCGTGGCGCTCGCTGCCTGGATCGGCATCTATGCGCTGTTCCTCATCGTCAAGCCGGTGTCGCGCCGGGCGATCACGGCGCTGCACTCGCCGATCAAGATCACGCTCGCCGGATGGCTGACGCCCGGCCTGCTCGGTGCGATCCAGATGGTCGGCCTGTTCGCGGTGCTGGCCGGAGCCCTGCAGTTCAACATCGACAATCCGCTCGGGATGTTCGGCATGATGGCGATGGCGTCGCTCACGTTCGCGGCGATCATCCTCGCCCTCAACGTCTGGCTCGGCAGCGTCGGGCAGTTCCTCGGCCTCGTGCTGATGGTGCTGCAACTCGTCACCGCCGGCGGAACGTTCCCCTGGCAGACCCTGCCCGGGCCACTCGCCGCGCTGCACCACGTGCTGCCGATGTCGTATGCGGTCGACGGAATGCGCCAGCTCATGTACGGCGGCAACCCCGCCACCGCCTGGGCCGACGCGGGCATCCTCGCGCTGTGGCTTCTGATCGCCCTGCTGCTGGCGGCCATCGGGGTGACCCGGATGACCCACTTCCGCACGCTGCGCGACCTGCGGCCCAGCCTCATCGGCTGACCCGCGCCGCCGGCGCGGCGACCACTCGTGCCAATCGTGCGGTTCAGCGGTTCGGAACCCCACGTTCGGCACGAACGGAACCGGCGCCGGGGGTGCCGGGGGTGCCGGGTAGGGTGACGGCGTGAGTGACTCCTTGCGCATCCTGCACCTCAGTGACACCCACCTGTCGGGCGACGACCGTCTGCACTACGGGGTGGTCGACACACTGGCGGCGCTCGACCGGGTGCTCGCCCGGGCCGAAGAACTCGGGCGGGTGGATGTCGTGGTCGCGTCGGGCGACCTCTCCGACGACGGCAGCCCGGAGTCGTACCGGCGCCTGCGTTCCCGTCTCGAGCCGTGGGCGGCGGAGCGCGGCGCCGAGGTGGTCTACGCCATGGGGAACCACGACCTCCCCCAGGGCTTCGAGGAGGTGCTCGGCGACCGCGAGCGCGTCGTGACCGTGCGCGGACTGCGGGTCGTCACCGTCGACAGCACGGTCGCCGGTGCCGGGTATGGCCGCATCGACGCCGATCGCCTGGGCCGGCTGCGGGATGCCCTGGCCCAGCCCGCGCCGCACGGCACCGTCGTCGTGCTGCACCACCCACCGGCCCCACCATCGACGGGACTGTTCGAGCGCTTGCAGCTGGTCGAACCCGAACAGTTCCTCGAGGTGTGCGCGCAGGCGGATGTGCGGCTCATCCTCGCCGGGCACTTCCACCACGCGCTCATCACCACGGCCGGCGCGCGCGACATCCCGGTCGTCGTCGCTCCCGCCGTGGCGAACACCACCGACGTGCTCACGCCGCCCGGCCGGGAGCGTGCGGTGCGAGGCTCCGGCTTCGCGTTCATCCGGATGCACGCCACCGGCGCGATGCGAGCCCACATCGTCAGTGCCCCGGCACCCGACGACGGCCAGACCGTCTACGACCTCGACCAGGCTGCGATCGACCGCATCGCCGCCGACTCCGGCTGGCCCGGCGCCGGTTACTCGGGCTCACAGCTCTGGAAGAAGCTCGGCCTCAAAGCCGGCACGACCGCACAGGTGCTGCACCCAGACGCCGGCTGGCGCATCCCTCTCGACGGCGCTCCGGGCCCGATCGAGTGGCTTGCGCCGGAGGAGTCACCGGCGCACGTCGACCTGATCGTGGCCTTCTACCGCACCGCCGCGCAGTTCTCGGCCGAGCTCGATGCGCTCGGCGAGCGCATCCGGCCGGCGGGGATGCTCTGGATCGCCTGGCCCCGCAAAGCAGCCGGCCACGTGAGCAACCTCGACGAGAACCTCATCCGCGCAGCCGCGATCGACCGTGGCCTGGTCGACGTGAAGGTCGCCGCGGTCGACACCGACTGGTCGGCCCTCAAACTCGTCTGGCGTCTCGGCAACCGCTGAGTCCGCGCATCCGGCCGCCCGCCCCACGCCGCGAGCGCGGGATCGCCGTCGCTCAGAACGTGACGTGCTGGGTGATCCAGGCGTGCATGGCCACCGCGGCGGCCGCGGACGCGTTGATCGAGCGGGTCGAGCCGAACTGGGAGATCTCCACGACGGCGTCGGATGCGGCGATCGCCTCGGGCGACAGGCCCGGCCCCTCCTGCCCGAACAGCAGCACGCACTCGCGCGGGAAGGCGAACGTCTCGATGATGACCGACCCGGGAACGTTGTCGATGGCGATGATGGGGAGGCCCGCATCCTTCGCCCACTCCACGAACCCGGCGACGTCGTCGTGGTGCTGCACGTGCTGGTAGCGGTCGGTGACCATCGCGCCGCGCTTGTTCCAGCGCCGCCGCCCGATGATGTGCACCGTGTCGGCGGCGAACGCGTTCGCGCTGCGCACGATCGAGCCGATGTTCATGTCGTGCTGCCAGTTCTCGATCGCGACGTGAAACGGGTGCCGGTGCTCGTCGAGGTCGGCGACGATCGCCTCCATGCGCCAGTACCGGTAGCGGTCGATCACGTTGCGGGTGTCGCCGTGGCGCAGCAGCTCGTGGTCGAACCGGGGGTCGTCCGGCCACTCGCCCAGCCAGGGCCCCACACCGTTCGTGCTCAGTTCGGGAGTGGCGGCACTGACGCCCCTGTCGCCGGCCGGCTCGGACGGGCTGTCTTCGGGTTCGCGCTGCACCCGTTCAGCGTAACGTTCGGAATGCGATCGAAACCCTGCGGCAACAGCGCGCGCAATAAGCTGTACCCGTCGAAAGGGGATTGCGTGGCGCATCGCGACGAGATCGAATGCTGGCTCACCGACATGGATGGTGTGCTCGTCCACGAGAACAGTGCGCTCCCGGGCGCCGCCGACCTCATCCAGCAGTGGCGGGATGAGGGAACGCCGTTCCTGGTGCTCACCAACAACTCGATCTTCACCCCGCGCGACCTCGCGGCCCGGCTGCGCGCATCCGGTCTGGATGTTCCCGAAGAGTCGATCTGGACGTCGGCGCTCGCCACGGCCGACTTCCTCAAATCGCAGATGCCCGGCGGTAGCGCGTTCGTGATCGGCGAGGCCGGCATGACGACGGCCCTGCACGAGGCCGGCTTCATCATGACCGACACCGACCCCGACTACGTGGTGGTCGGTGAGACCCGCAGCTACTCGTTCGACGCGATCACCAAGGCGATCCGCTTGATCGGCAAGGGCGCGCGCTTCATCGCGACGAACCCGGATGCGACCGGGCCGAGCGCCGAAGGCCCTCTGCCTGCAACGGGCGCCATCACCGCGATGATCTCCAAAGCGACCGGCATGGACCCGTACGTGGTCGGCAAGCCCAACCCGATGATGTTCCGTTCTGCCATGAACCGCATCGGAGCGCACTCCGAGAACACGGCGATGATCGGCGACCGCATGGACACCGACATCGTGGCGGGCATCGAGGCCGGCCTGCACACCATCCTCGTGCTCACGGGCATCAGCGACCAGAGCGAGATCGACCGGTACCCGTTCCGACCCGACGAGATCCTGAACGGTGTGCACGAACTGGTGAAGTCCGGGCTCGTCGAGTCCGACCTGTAGACCAGCTCCGCCGGCCGCTAGCCGCCCGCTGCGATCGGCAGGAAGATGCGCATCGTGCTCGGCCCCCGGTTGGCCCAGCGGTGGTACGGGATGAGCGGCACCCTCGCGGTCGTCACCGAGCCGCGAGCGGGACGCTGCCCGTACGGCCAGGAGGCCGCACGCGGATCGGCGATCGCGATCGCGGCCGAGGCGCCGTCCGCCGTGGCGAGGAGCGGCTGATCCGTGTCGATGCCGATGCGGCTGACGTCCACGCCGGCCGGGAGATCCGTCGACTCGGCGCACAGCACGAGCGGGCCGCGTTCGACGGCGACGGTTCCGCGGAGGGCGTCGATCCCGGGGTCGGGATAGGTCAGTCGCGGCTCCATCGGGAGCTCCAGGCGGATGCGTTCGTCGGCCCCGAACCGCGCCCGGACGCGGGCATACCCTCCGCTGATGGAGACGACCTCGTCGCGGAACCGGACGCGGGCGCCCTCGGCCCAGGCGGGGATGCGGACGCTCACCTCCACCTCCCCGGCGGATTCCACGGCGACCGACGGCGTGCCGGCGTACGGGTACCCGCCGCTGTCGACCCGGATGCGCACGGCCCCGCTCGCGACGGTCGTCTCGAGCTCGGCATCCGCGAACTGATGAAGTTGGACGCCATCGTCGGTCGCCGTTGCGACGTAGGAGGCGACGCTCGCGAGCGTGCGCGCGACGTTGGTCGGGCAACACGAGACCTCGAACCACGGCGCGCGCATGCTCGACTCGGCCCGCTCGCTCACCTCGCCCTCCGCCGGGAGCGAGCCCTGCGAACGCTGATGGAGCGTGTTCGCGTAGTAGAACGCCCTGCCGTCTTCGCGGGGCGACACCAGCACCGCGTTCAGCAGCGTGCGCTCGATGAGGTCCGCGTACTTGGCCTCCCCGGTCTGCAGCAGCAGCCGCCAGCTGAACATGACGGAGCCGATCGCCGCGCACGTCTCGGCGTACGCCCGGTCGGCCGGGAGCTCGAGGTCGCTCCCGAACTCCTCGTTCTGGTGGTGCGAGCCGATGCCGCCGGTGAGATACGTGCGCCGTGCGACCGTGTTGTCCCATTGCGTGCGTAGCGCGTCGAGCAACTCACCGTCGCCGAACTCCGCGGCGACGTCGGTCGCGCCCGCGGCGAGGTACATCGCACGCACCGCGTGCCCGCGCAGAACCTCGGCGTCGCGCACCGGCACGTCGTCGAGAAAGTATTCGCTCCCCTGGAAGAGCGTGGTCTTCAGCCGCCTCCGGCCCCGCCGCTCGACGAGGATGCGCGCCAGCTCCCGGTAGCGCGGCTCGTCCAGGGCACGACCCAGTTCCATGAGCGCGGTCTCGATCTCCGGGTGCCCGCAGATCGCGTCGCGCCCATCCGGACCGAACTCGGCATACACGTGATCTGCAAGCCGTCGTGCCACCTCGACCAGACGGTCGGCATGACCGGTGCGGTGCCGGGCGACGGCCGCCTGGAACAGGTGGCCGAAGCAGTACAGCTCGTGCCCCCACTCCAGATCGGAATACCGGGGGCGCTGCCCCGGCCGCCCGAACGAGGTGTGCAGGTAGCCATCGGCCTCCTGCGCTCCGGCGACCCGGTCGACGAGTCGTCGATAGGCGATCTCCAGGTCGGCGTCGCCGGAGCGCCCGAGCTCCCACGCCATCGCCTCGAGCAGCTTGTAGACCTCCGAGTCGACGAACTCGATCCCGTCGTGGTGCTCCGCGACGGTGCCGTCGGCCGCGCGGTCGAAGTTGCCGATCCACCCGATGCGCTCCATCCACGTCAGGCAGTGCCCGATGATCGCCGTGGCATTGAGCTCCTGCTGGGCATCCCAGAATCCTCCGGTGATCCGGAGCTCGCTCGGGCCGAGCGGCCGCAGAACGGAGGAACGGGGAGCGACAGGTCCGCCCAGGCCGGTGCGGTCGATGGTGTCGGTCATTGCACTCCAGAGGGGGTCGGGGATGCGGCGCGCACCAGCGCGTCGGCCCGCAGGGTGAGGTAGGCGCTCGCCGTCCAGCTGTATGCGCGGTCACGCAGGCCGGCGCCGGTGCGCGCGTCGAAGTTCTCGGCGAACCCGGAAGCCTCGCAAGCGGCGGCGAACGATGCCGCCACGCGGTCGGCCAGGCTCACGTGCCCTGCCCGGCGCAGGCCGTCTTCGATGAGCACGGTGGCGGGCGCCCAGATGGGGCCCCGCCAGTATCCGTCGTCTTCGTAGAGAGGGGAGCCGAGCGGCTCGGTGGCCGGGCCCCACTCGGTGAGGTGCCCCTCGATCGTGGCCGCGAGCCGCTCGGCTGCCTCCGCCGGGAGCTGCTCGCCCAGAACGATCGGCAGCGCGTTGAGGAGACTGCTCGTTCCCGTCGCCTCACCGGTGGACACCGAACGCGCCACGAACCTCCCCCCGCTCCAGAGCTGGTCGAAGAGCGCGGAGCGGATGTCGGCTTCGGCCGAGCGCCAGTGGTCGGCGGGAAGCCCCAGCTCGTCGGAGAGCTCTGCGAGAACGCGCAGTTGCAGGATGAGGAACGCCGCCAGGTCGGGCGACTCGATGACGCCGCCGCGATCGAAGGTGGTCGCGTTGTCCCACCCGCTGTCGTTGCCGTGCTGGTAGTACGGAAGCGCGTGGCCGGGCGCGCGACGGTGATCGAGCCAGAACCGGGTCCACGCGGCCAGGCGCGAGTGCACCTCCTCCAACTGAGCCGGGCGGTACGGCCGCAGAACGCGGGCGCGCAGTTGCGCGAACGCCCAGCCGTGGATCGGCGGCTTCACGAAGTTGTACAACACTTCGGAGTGCGTCACCGAGTCGGGCAGAGCACCGGATGCGGTCTGATGGTCGAACGGGAGCAGGAACTGGTCGAGCGCCGCATCCGGGTCGAGCGGTGCCAGGGCGATGGCGTTGAAGCAGTGGTCCCAGCTCCACACCTTGTCCATCCAGTGCTTGGACATCAGCACGGCCTCTCGCGTGACGAAGCCGGCGGGGGCGACGGTCGCGGACCACAGCACGTACCCGGCCTTGATCGCGGTGGGCGAGGGTTCGCCGGCGAGGAGGTCGGCGCAGTACGACCGGAACTCCGCCTTTCGGGCCCGGACGACCTCATCGAACCCGACCGCTGCGGCAGACGGCGCCGCACTCGTCTCGATCTCCTCGACCAGCACCTCCCAGTCCTCCGCCGAGCCGAAGGTCACCGAGCGCTCGCTCACGCCCACCCGTTCGGCCCCGACGATCTCCGGCCGACCCGCGAGCACGGAGAAGCGGTACCGCCTCCCTGACTCGTAACTCGTGAGCGTCGGCGCTCCGTCGAGCGGGTCGACGAACAGGTAGCCGCCGGTGAAGGGTGTCAGCTCGTCGGGCGCGACGAAGGTCATCCCGAGACCACGGCCGCGGAATCGCACTCCCCGGTCGTCGAAGGCCGCCTCGACCGCTCCCTCCGACGTCGACCAGCTGAGCGTGGACGGCGTCGCGCGCACGTCACCGTCGACCGCCTGACCGCCGAGCTGCGGCACGAGACGGAACACGGGATGGATCCCGAGGGTGTGGGTGACGAGATGGATGTGGTCGGCGACCGTGTGCAGACCGGTCACGCGCGACAGGTCGAGCCAGGCCCCGCGCCGGGAGAAGGGGACCTCGCCGATGTCGAAAGAGAAGTCGTCGAACGAGAAGTCGTTCATGCTCAGTCTTTCACCGCCCCCGCCGTGACCCCGGCCGCGACGTACTTCTGGGCGATGACGAGCAGGACCGCTGCGGGGATGGAGGCCACGACGGCCGTGGCCATGATCGCGTTCCACTCCTGGTTGTTGTTGCCGATGTACTTGTAGATGCCGAGGGTGATGGTCTGCAGCGACCCTCCGCTGTTCAGCGTGGACGAGAAGATGAAGTCCGACCACGCCCAGAGGAAGGCGAACAGCGAGACGGTCACGATCGAGTTGCGGCTGACGGGGAGCACGATCGAGCGGAACGTCCGCCACGTGTCGGCGCCGTCGATCTTGGCGGCGTTCATCAGCTCATCCGGGATGCCCGCCATGAACGCCGAGAAGATCAGCACGCCGAACGGAACCGCGATCGTGGAGTCGGCGATGATCAGACCCCACACCGTGTTCAGGATGCCGAGGTTCAGGTAGATCGCGTAGAACCCCATCGCCATGATGATGCCCGGGATCATCTGCGCGATCAGCAGCACGAAGTTGAGCGCTCCGCGTCCCTTCGGTCGCAGTTTGGCGAGCGAGAACGCGGCCGGCGCCGCCAGGGCGACGGTGAGCACGACTGTGCCGAGGCCGATCAGCAGGCTCGTGCCGAGGTACGGCAACTGCTGACTGAGAACGGCTTGGTAGCCCTCGAAGGTGGGATGCACGGGGAACAGGTTCGGCGGGCTCTTGCGCATCTCCGTCGCCGGTGTGAGAGAGACGTTGATCATCCAGTAGACGGGGAACAGCATCACCAGGGTGAGCACGACGCCCACCGCGGTCTTCCACCAGGGTCGCCGGCCGTTCATGCGATGTCCTGCTTTCGCTGGGTGCGGATATAGATGATGCCGAAGACCAGCGCGATGACGATGAGCACGTTGCCGACGGCGGCTGCCGGGCTGAAGTCCGGAAGGGTCGAGGCGAAGCCGAGCTGGTACGACCAGGTCGCGAGCGTGGTCGACGACGTGCCGGGGCCACCCCGCATCATGATCCAGATGATGTCGAACACCTTCAGCGTGTACACGAGGCCGAGCAGCAGCGTGATGGCCGAGACCGGTCGCAGCAGCGGGAACGTGACCCGCCAGAACTTCTGCCAGCCGTTGGCGCCGTCGAGGGAGGCCGCCTCGTACAACTCGGTGGGGATGTTCTGGAGGCCCGAGTAGAGGATCACGAGGTTGAACGGGATGCCGATCCAGATGTTCGCGATGGTGACGCTCGTCAGTGCCCAATCGGGCGAGGTGAGCCAGTTGATGCCGGGCAGTCCGAAGGCCTCGAGGGCGGCGTTGACCACGCCGGAGTCGCTGTTGAGCATCCACGACCAGGTGGAGGCGGAGACGATGAGCGGCAGCAGCCACGGCACCAGGAACAGCGCGCGCAGGGTGGCGGAGAGGCGGAAGTTCTGGTGGAAGAAGACCGCCAGCGCCATCCCGATGGTGAACTGGAAAGCGATGGAGATCACCGTGAACAACGCCGTGTGCAGGATGGCCGGCCCGAACGTCGGATTGGCGAAGATCTTCACGTAGTTGTCCAGGCCGACGAACGGTGCGTCGCCCTGCACGAACGACCTGACCGTGTAGTCGCGCACGCTCAGCTCGATGTTGCGGTAGAGCGGGAGGGCGTAGAACACCACCAGGTAGATCACCACCGGGGTGAGGAATGCCCAGGCGGCCCACTGCCCTGACCGCCGTCTGCGGGCGCGGGGCGGAACGGCCGTGTCGGCCATCCCGCCCTCGCCCCGCACGGGACCGCGCAGCGCTGTCTGTGTCGTCGTCATGTCTCGTGCTTTCGGATTGATTACTTGGTTGCTGCCTCAGCGGCGCTCTGGGCGGTCTTGAGCGCTGCCTCCGGAGTCTGCGAGCCGCTGAGCGCATTCTGCACCGCGCCCCACAGCTGCTGCGAGATCTTCGGGTAGTCGGTGCCCAGGTTGTCGCTGGTGCGGCCCTTGGCGGCGGCCACCGCATCCACCCACGGTGCGAGCTCGGCGTTCGCGGCGACCTGCTCCTTCTGCGCCGCCTCGGTCGGGGCGATGTAGGAGAGCGTGGTGTCGGTCTTGACGAAGCTCTTCGTGCTAGTCAGGCAGTCCGCGATCTTCTTCGAGGTCGCGTAGCGGGCTGTGTCCTTCTGCACGGGGATGGTCATGAACTCGCCGCCGGTCGGTGCGGGTGCTGCACCGCCGTCGATGCCGGGAACGGTGAGGATGCCGTAGTCGATGCCGGCCTTCTTGACGTTGCCCAGCTGCCAGGTGCCGTTCTCGCCGAACGCGAAGTCGCCGGTCGCGAACTCCTGCCACGAGGTGGTCTGGGTGTTGTTGATGACCGAGTTGGGCGCGTAGCCCTTCTTCAGCCAGTCCGTCCACAGCGTGAGCGCGTCCACGGCCTTGCTGGAGTCCAGGTGGTTCAGGTCGGCGCCAGATCCCCAGAACCAGGGGAGGAACTGGAAGCTGCCCTCTTCCGTGCCGATGGCCGAGAACGTGATGCCCTTCTTCCCGGCGGCGGTCACCTTCGCCAGTGCGGCGGTGAGGCTGGGCCAGTCCTTGATCGTGGCCGGGTCGACCCCTGCCGCGTTCAGCACCGTCTTGTTGTAGTACAGCGCGAGGGTGTTCGCACCGATCGGGACGCCGTAGGTCTTCCCGTCGACCTGCCCGGCCGCCAGGATGTTCTTCTGGATGCTGGAGGTGTCCAGCTTGTTCTCGGATGTGCTGGTCAGGATGCCGGCGTCGGCGAGCGTCGACACCACCGGGTTGTCCACCAGCAGCAGGTCGGGCGAGCTGCCCTGCTGCCCGGCGAGCAGTGCCTTGTTGGTCAGGTCGCTCGTGTCGTAGCCGGTGCGCTTGACGGTGACTCCCGCCTCGGTGCCGCATTGCTCGACGAGCTTCGTCCAGTCGGCGGATGCGTCGAACTGGGGGTACGGATCCCAGAACGTGTAGCTCCCGCCGGCGCTGCTGCTCGAGCCCGAGCCGGAGCCCGAGCAGGCGGTGGCCCCGCCGATGACGGCGGCCGTCAGAACCGCCGCGCCGATGAGGCGGGCGTGCTTGTGTGCGATCACAGTATTCCTCCTTGAATCGTGCAGTGCTGTCGTGTGTGGATCCGGAGAGCGCCGGTTCGGATGTGCGGCGCTGCGTGTCTGTTCGGGGTCATTCGGTGCTCCCGCGGATCGTCAGTTCCGGTGCGATGAACCGGGTCACCGGGGCTCCCGCGAGCTCGGGCGACGCGATCCGGCGCACCAGTTGCCGGACCGCGTGCTGGCCCAGCTGATCGGGAGAGCTCTCGACGGCCGTGTAAGGCAGGGAGAAGGCTCGCCCGAAGTCTTTGGAGTAGAGGCTGGCGACCGACAGGTCGGTCGGCACCCGGGTGCCGCGCGCGGCGAGGATCGAGGGCAGCGCAGCGATGGTGGCATCGTTGTGCACGATCAGGGCTGTCGCCTTGGGGCGCGCATCCAGGATGGCGTTCATGCTCTGGCCGATGGCCGGCTGCTGCGCCTCGCCGAAATAGGGGTGGATCTGGATGCCGTAGCGGGCGGCGCGCTCGAGAGCGGCATCCCGGAACCGCCACCCGTAGGCGCCGCCGCGCTCGAACACGTGCTTCGGCGGCGACACGACGATGATCTCGCGGTGGCCGAGTCCGTAGAGGTGGTCAACGAGGATGCGGGCCGACTCACCGAAGTCGAGGTCGAAGACGTCGAGTCCTTCGGTGCGCTTGGGGAGGCCGACGAGGGCTCCCGGCTGCGGCGCCGCACGGAGTGTGTCGAGGCGTGGGTCGTCGTGGATGACGTCGAGCAGAACGACGCCGTCGACCATCCCGGCGCTCGTCACACGGCGCAGCGCTTCCGTTGCGTCCGTCTCGGTGACGAGCAGGATGTCGTAGCCCAGTTCGCGGGCGGTGTCGGAGACCGGGAGCACGTACTGGAGCATCGCCGGCGCGAACTCGTCCTGGTGGAACTGCGTCAGCAGGCCGATGACCATGGTCTGCGAGGTGGCGAGGGCTCGCGCCCCGGCGTTGGCGGTGAAACCGAGCGCTGACACGGCTTCGTCGATGCGCGCCCGGGTGGAGGGGGAGATGGATCTCTTGCCGGAGAGTGCGTACGACACGGTGCTCGGGGAGACGCCCGCGTGGCGGGCCACGTCGGAGATTGTGACCGCCATGGCACCTCCTCACGTCTTCATCGTCGAACCGGTTCGATTACTGTAGCGCCGAGTTGCGGCCATGACAAGTCGAAGCGGTTCGATACTTAAAAAGTGAGCCGAACCGACGGCACGCGACCGGCGATCAGCCGATCGTGCGCACAGTGCCGCGATCCACGAGAACAGGCTCGACGAACCGCACCCGCGGCTCGCCCGCGGCCTCCGGCGAGGCGATCCGCCGGATCAGCTGGCGCACGGCCTCGTGGCCGAGCGTGTCCGGGGAGGTCTCGACGGCGGTGTACGGCAAGGAGAACGCCTGCCCGAACTCACGCGAGAAGACGCCGACGACCGAGAGCTCCTCCGGCACGCGCAGCCCGCGCTTGTCCAGGTATGCGGGGAGAGCGGCGATCGCGGCGTCGTTGTGCACCACCAGCGCGCTGGCTTCCGGGGACTGCCCCAGCGCGAAGTCCAGCGAGCGCTCGATGCCCGGGTGCCGGGAGTCGCCGTAGTGCGCGACGAGGCGGATGCCGTGCCGAGCAGCCCGCTCCACGGCGGCGTCGCGGAACCGCCAGGCGTACGAACCGCCGCGATCGTAGACGTGGCGCGGAGGGGTGATCAGCACGATGTCCCGGTGACCGAGCTCGGCCAGATGGTCGACGATCAGGCGGCCCGCCTCTCCGAAATCAAGGTCGAACGAGTCGAAGCCCTCGCCGTTGCGCGCGTATCCGATCAGCACCGCGGGCTGCGACGCCTCCCGCAGTGCCGGCAGGCGGGCGTCGTCGTAGGTGACGTCGAGCAGCACGACGCCGTCGACCATCGCCGACGATGTGGTGCGGATGACGGCGCTCACCCGGTCGGCATCCGTCACCATCAGCAGGTCGTAGCCGTTCTCTCGCGCGGTCGTGGAGACCGGCAGCACGTACTGCAGCATCGCCGGCGCGAATTCGTCCTCCTGGAACTGCAGGTACAGCCCGAGCACGTTGGTCTGCGCCGTCGCCAGGGCACGAGCGCCGGCGTTGGGTGTGAAACCGAGCTCGACGATGGCGGCCTGGATGCGCTCGCGCGTCTCCTCCGAGATCGCGCGCTTGCCGGAGAGGGCGTAGGAGACCGTGCTGCGCGAGACGCCGGCGACCCTGGCGACATCGCCGATGGTGGCTGCCATGTGCTCCCTCCTCGACGAGGTCAATCCTGTCATGCCGTGGCTCGCCGCATCGACTACCCGTCCATACTCCCGCGGGCGACCATTCGCGCCGCCACTTGCGCCCCCGGGAGGATTCGCCCGGTCGGCGAAGCTCTTACCGTTGGCATCGGGCGACCTTCGTCCACACGATCGAAGGAGTTTCTCATGGCCGTTATCTCCCCCGCCGTTCGCCAGGGCGATCACACCGCCCGACGCACCGCCCTCCTTCTGACGGCAGGCGTGCTCGTCGTCGCGGTCGCGACCACAGTGGTCGCGTTCACCGCCCAGTCACTCACCGCCGGCAGCGACTTCCCCGCACTGAAACCCGCGGTGTATCTGCCGTTCGCGATCCTCGGCTTCGTGGCCGGATACGCGGGCTGGCGGATCGTCCGCTCACGGGCCGCCCACCCCGCTCGGGCACTCCGGCTGCTGGTACCGCTGCTGCTCGCGGTGTCCTTCATACCCGATATCGTGCTGCTGCTGACCGGGTTCATCCCCGGCACGACGGCGACCGGCGTGATCGCCCTGATGCTGATGCATCCGATCGTGGTGGCCGTCGGTGTTCCCGTGTTCCAGCGGATCGCGCCCGTCACCGACTGACGGCTTCTGCGCCCGGTTGAACCGCCAAACGTCGAAGCGGTTCGACCGTGGCTCGGTCAGCCGGTGGGGCCGGGACCCGCGACCGACGAGGTGAGCGGTTCGCCGCCCGACCGGTTCGCGAAGCAGTAGTACGACCGCTGGCCGGACTTCCACTGCTCGTCGGTCGCCGGATACGTTCCCTGCAACTGGAGGTCGGGGTAGGCGCCCGCGGCGTTCAGATCGATGACACCGGATGCGGTGCAGAGCAGGTTGATCTGCTGTGCGAGGGCATCCACTCCGGGATATGGCGCGGCCGGGTCGTTCGAGAACAGGTTCGTGTAGACCATCTGCGCCGCGTGGGGTGCTGCACAATCCACGACGGTGAACGTCTCCGCCCACGGCGTCGTGAACGGGTCGATGCACTCTCCGCCGCCGAGAGTGGGCCAGGGATGCGTTCCCGCCGGCTGCGGGCCGGCGGGCTTCGCCTGCACGGTCGGCGTCGGAGTGGGGGTCGGCGTCGGAGTCGGGGTCGGGGTCGCCGACTTGCTCGGGGTCGGCGCGGGAGCACCGGCTCCGAAGATCTCGGGCAACCGCGTTCCCAGGGCGAACAGGCCGATCAGCACGAGCACGACGGCGAGGCCGCCCGCCACCCAGAACAGGAGGCGGTTGGTACGCGCCGAGGTCGGCGAACCGCCCGACGTGGTCGACCCGGAGCCGCCCGGCGATGGCTCGATCGGTGGCCCGGCGGGGGTTCCCGGCGTCGGTGCCGCGGGGAAGGCGGTCGTCGCGGCCGGGAAGGCGGTCGTCGAGGCCTCCTCCGAGACTGCGCCGGGCGGCACGGCCGCCGGTGCTGCCGACGGCTCGGCCAGCTCGGGGAAGAGGATGGCGTCGGCGACGGATGCGGTGGGAAGCAGTTCCGTCTCGTCCGGCGCCGCGTGGTCCTGCTCCGGCTCGGTGGGCTCGGCGGGCTCGCTGGGCTCGGCGGGTTCGCTGACCTCCGCGAGGCTCGCCGCGTCGAGGGGCTGCGTCGCGGGTGAGGGAAGGGCGCCCATCAGCATGGCCGCCTCTTCGAGCGGTGGCACCGCATCCGTGACCGGGGCGTCGTCGTGGGGCGGTTGCACGTTCTCCGCGAGCGGCTCGTCTTGCGGATCGCCGGTGCGCGCGTTGAGCAGCGCCGCGATCTCCGTCGTGTCGAGCTTGGTCGTGGGGGTGTCCGCCGAGAGGGTGGGAGGAGTCTGCGGCTGCTCGGGCTGCTCGGGCTGCTCGGGCTGCTCGGGCTGCTCCGGCTGCTCCGGTTTCGGTGTCAGCGCGCCGGGGAGCAGGATGATGCCGGTGGTGTCTCCGATGACCGAGCGACTGGTCGGCTCAGGGGACGCCTCGTCTCCCTCCTCGCCGAAGAAGCCCAGAAGCGCGGCGAGGCCGTGGCTTTCCTGGGGGTTTGCGGCACCGGGTGCGTCCGTCGATCCGGGCGACTCAGCGGCGGGCTCGTCCGCCGGCGTCTCGGGGCCTGACTGGTCTGCCGCCGTCTCGTCGGCCGTGCCCTCGTCGGCCACGCTCTCGTCGGCCACGGGCGCGACGGCCGGCGGGAGGGCGTCCACGGGTCGGGTGAAGAAGCTCGCCGTGTCTTCCGGCGGCGGAGTCGTCACGGGAGGAGTCTGCGGCTCGAACACCGGCGGGACGAACACGGGCTCTGCACGATCCTCGGAGAAGAACGGTCTCCACTCGTCGGCGGCCGGCTCGGGTTCGTGCTGAGCCGGGGCCGGTTCCGGTTCGGGTTCCGCAGCGGCTTCGGGTTCCGGTTCGGGCTCGGGTTCCGGTTCGGGCTCGGGCTCGGCAGGTGCTTCGGCCGCCACCGGCTCCTCGGGCGGGGTGATCAGGACTTCCCACGAGGGCGGTTCGGGCATCCGCAAGGCGTCAGCGAAGCTCGGGCCGGCGTACGGCTCGGTGGGAGGGGTCGCGGCAACATCCGGCTGCGCAGGAACGACGGGGATGATCGGCACGACGGGGATCGGCAGCACGGGCGTCGCCTCGGTGCCCCCTGCCTGCTCGGACGGCTCCGCGGCGGGCTCCGCCGGCGCCTCGACCGGCCCGGTGTTCTCGACGAGGGGATCGGTTCCCACGCCGGGGGTCAGGTTCCAGACGAACGGCGCGTCCTCGCCGGAGGGCGCAGAGGGCTCGGCGCCTTCCGCTTGGTCGCCCGCGATGTCTTCCGGCGACACCGGGGACGTCGCGGGAAAAGCCTCCGGCGCAGGCGGGACCTCGGGCTCGAAGAGCGTCTCGAACGCCGGCGGCCGGGGCGGCTCGGGGTTCTCGAACTGCTCGGTCTGCTGTTCGGCGGCGGCCTGTTCCTGCTCCTGCTCGCGCGCCGCGGCCTCCTGCTCGGCGCGAAGCCGCTGGGCCCGGGTGGCCGGAGGCTCGACCCAGTTCGACCGACGCGGCCCGGGTTCGGGCAGTTCTTCCTGCGCGTCTTCCTCCGCCGGTGCCGAGGCATCGCTCTCACCCGACTGGGCGCCGGCGTCAGCGGCGCCGGCATCCTTGTCACCGCCCGCGACCTGGTCGCTGTTCAGGCGGCCACCGCTCAGCTGCTGAAGCAGCCATTCGGAGCTGCCGAACTCGGGCTCGGGCGAGGCGGGGCCGGTGCCGGCCTCCGGCTCGTCGTCGCCCGGGTGGCGGTGGTCGGCCACTACTGGAGCCCCAGATCCTCGAGCCCGATGGCGGCGAAGTAGGGGTATCCGGCGGTCTCGATGACCTCGCGGGCGCCGGTGTTCCTGTCGACGACGACGGCGACCCCGACGACCTGGGCGCCCACCTTCTCCAACGCCTCGATGGCCTTCAGCGGCGAGCCACCGGTGGTCGACGTGTCTTCGAGCACGATGACGCGCTTGCCGTCGAGGTCAGGTCCTTCGACCTGCTTGCCGCGGCCGTGATCTTTCGGCTCCTTGCGCACGACGAAGGCGTCATAGGAGAGGCCGCGTGCCGCGCCCTGGTGCAGGATCGCCGCAGCAACCGGGTCTGCCCCCATCGTCATCCCACCGACGGCGAAGACATCGGGCACCTCCTGGATGAGGTCGATCATGACCTGCCCGATGAGCGGGGCGACGCGGTGGTCGAGGCTGACCTTGCGCAGGTCGACATAGTAGGTGGCCTTCTTTCCGCTCGTGAGCGTGAAGTCGCCGTGGAACACGGCTTCGGCCGAGATGTAGTCGATGAGCTGCTGTCTTGCGTCGGTCACGTCCCCGATTCTATGGGTGAACACGCGGGAAACGCCTCTCCTCCGCGCTCGGCGGGCGGGTGCCGTCGCGCTGGATTCTGCTCTGCCGACCCAGCGCGAAATGCGCGGTGCAGCTTCTCTATGAGAATATATGGACGTATAAGGTTTTCCTTAGACGGAGGTATCGGGAGTTATTTTGTCGGAGTTCGGGGCCAACCCCTTCAAACCCGGTGCCGGGCGGGTGCCGCCGGAGCTAGCCGGTCGTGACGCGCTGCTCACCGAGGTTCGTCGCCACATGGATCAAGTGATCGATCAGTCCGAGGGCGAACGCCCCATCATCATCTCGGGCCTCCGCGGAGTCGGCAAGACAGTGCTTCTGAACGAATTCGTGCGCTACGCGCGCGAATCGAGTCGCTGGATCGCGATCAAACTGGAAGCGGTTGCGGGCGCGAGCTTGAAGAAGGCACTCGCACTGGCGATATTCGCGGAACTGCGCAAGCTCATGAGCACGGGGGATCACGCAAAGGAAAAGCTCGCCCGGTTCGTGGGCGTTTTCCGTTCGTTCCAGATCAAGATCGACTCAGCAGGCTCTTACTCGTTCGGGTTCGATGTGCCGCCGGCCGCCGGTATGGCCGACAGCGGGGAATTCGAAAGAGATCTGCTGGATCTGCTCTCCGAGCTCGGTCTTGCGGCCCGGGAATTGGGCATGGGCGTTCTTCTTGCAATCGACGAACTCCAGGACGCGCCCCGCGAAGACGTGAACGGTTTGAACGTGGCTCTCCACAACCTCGGACAGGACGCTTGGCCAGTTCCCGTCTCCTTCTTCGGCGCGGGCCTTCCCTCATTGCCCAGCGTGCTCGCTGACGCAACAAGCTACGCCGAGCGGCTCTACGACTTCCGCACACTCGATCTTCTCGACTCGACGGAGACCATCGACGCTCTGACCCGCCCCACGTTGGCGCGGGATGTCTCGTGGGAACCCGAAGCACTCACCATCACACTCGAGGCCGTCGGGGGCTATCCCTATTTCGCGCAAGCCTGCGGCAAACACGTTTGGGACGTCCGCGCCACGCCGGGGAGGATCAGCCTGGAGGACGCTCGGCTCGGGGTGGCTCTCGCACGAGAGGAAGTCGACCGCGGCTTGTATCAGTCGCGGTGGGACAGGGCGACCCCCGCACAGCGCGACATGATGAAGGCGATGGCGGCCGATGACGGAGCGCCTTCGGCGATCCAGGATCTCGTGGCCCGCACGGGCAAAACCCGAACCAGTGACCTCTCGGTCTCCCGTCGCGAGCTCATCATCAACGGTCACATTTACGCTCCAGACCGTGGCTTCGTCGCGTTCACTGTCCCCGGTATGGCGAACTTCATTCAGCGGCGGATCAACGACTAAGCCCGGGCTCTTCGCCCTGGTTCACGGCTCCCTTCCGGGCACTGTTGGGTGCCCGTCGGTGCCGCCGGATACGATCGAGGCATGCGTGTTGCGACCTGGAATGTGAACTCGATCCGCACCCGAGTCGGCCGGGTCGTCGACTGGATGGTGCGCGAAGACGTCGACGTGCTCGCCATGCAGGAGATCAAGTGCAAGCCCGAGCAGTTTCCCGCTCAGGCCTTCGAAGACGCCGGCTACGACGTCGCGATCCATGGCCTGAACCAGTGGAACGGGGTGGCCATCGCCAGCAGGCTTCCCATCGAAGACGTGCAGATCGGCTTTCCCGACATGCCGGGCTTCCTCAAAGGCGAAGACGGCCCCGATCTGCCCAAGGAGGCGCGCGCGATCGGCGCCACGGTCGACGGCATCCGGCTGTGGAGCCTCTACGTTCCCAACGGCCGCGCGCTCGACGACCCGCACTTCCACTACAAGCTCGACTGGCTCGCCACTCTGGCCGCCGACACCCAGCGCTGGCTCGCCGAGAACCCGGCGCAACCGCTCGCTCTGATGGGCGACTGGAACGTCGCACCGCTCGACTCCGACGTGGGCGACCCCAGTCTCGTCCCCGGGATCTCCACGCACATCTCGCCGCAAGAGCGCAGCGCGTTCAGCGTGTTCGAGGCCGTCGGGCTGACAGACGTGGTTCGCCCGCTGGTTCCCGATGGCTACACCTACTGGGACTACAAGCAGCTGCGCTTCCCGCGCAACGAAGGCCTGCGCATCGACTTCATCCTCGGCTCGAAGCCGTTCGCCGACCTGGTCACCGGTGCGAGCATCCATCGGAACGAGCGCAAGGGCGACGCCCCGAGCGACCACGTTCCCGTGCTCGTCGACCTCGAGTTCCCGGTCGACGATGGTGACGACGACGACAGGCCGATGATTTTCGGCTGAAACGGCCTCGCACGCCACATCCTGTTTCGTTGCGTTACGTCGCGCCCGACAGCGGCATCGACCGGCCGGTAACTTCGAAGGGTCCAGGCCACCTCCGCCTCGAGCCCCCGAACGAGAATCATGCCAACTCCGTCGTCTGCGTTCCCTGTCGAGTTCGTCGACGTCGCGCGCGCTTTCGCGACCGGCACGAAGAAGGGTGACCAGCAGCTGAGGCCCGTGCTGCGAGACGTCTCGCTGCGCGTCGAGGCCGGCGAAGTGGTCGCGATCCTCGGGGCCAGCGGATGCGGCAAGTCGACACTGCTGCGCATCGCCGGCGGGCTCGACCGACCGACATCGGGCGCGACCGTCATCGACGGCACCGCCGTCACCGGAGTCGACGCCCGCTGCGCCGTCGGGTTCCAGGAGCCCCGGCTGCTGCCGTGGCGCACCCTCTCCGCCAACGTCTCCCTCGGCCTCCCCCGCGGGCTCGACCGCCGTTCCGGCGCCGACCGCGTCGCCCAGCTGCTCGACCTCGTCGGCCTCTCCGCCTCCGCCGGCCTGCGCCCGCGCGAGGTGTCGGGCGGCATGGCGCAGCGCGCATCCCTCGCCCGCGCCCTTGCCCGCAACCCGGGTGTTCTGCTGCTCGACGAGCCGTTCGGCGCTCTGGATGCGCTGACCCGGCTCAAGATGCAGGACCTCCTCCTCGACGTGCACCGCGCCGCCCCCACGACCATCCTCCTCGTGACGCACGACGTCGACGAGGCCCTTCAACTCGCCGACCGCATCATCCTGCTGGGCGCCGAGGAAGGGCAACAGGGCGCGACCATCCGCCGCGTCCTGACCGTGCCGGGCCCCCGCCCGCGCGATCGTGGTTCAGCCGAACTGGCAGAACTGCGAGCCGAGCTGCTCGACCTGCTCGGCATCGATCGCCACGGCCACGCCCGCGGCGTCTCGGCCACCACCACGATCCCGGCCTTTCCTTACTGATCCACGGATTCGCCGCACCGATCCACAGACTCGCCGCACCGCGAGTCCGCACCACGTCACAGCTCCGCATCCCTTCGAGAGGCATCATGCGTAAACCAACCATCGTCACCACTGTCGCGGCCGTCGCCGCCGCGACGGCCCTGCTGCTCTCCGGCTGCGTCGCCGGAGAAGGAAGCGCGGCCGAGCCCGGCCCCTCGGGCTCCGCCGGGGTCACCAAGGGCGGAACCCTCAACATCGACTTCGCCACCTACAACCCGCTGAGCCTGGTCATCAAGAAGGAGGGCTGGCTCGAGAAGGCCCTCGCCGACCAGGACATCACCGTCAACTGGGTGCAGTCGGCCGGCTCGAACAAGGCCAACGAGGCGCTGCGCTCCGGCGCCGTCGACGTGGGCTCCACCGCGGGATCGGCGGCGCTGCTCGCACGATCGAACGGTTCGCCCATCCAGACCATCGACATCTTCTCGCAGCCGGAATGGTCGGCGATCGTGGTCGGCCCCGACTCGAAGGTCACCTCGGTGAAGGAGCTCAAGGGCAAGCAGATCGCTGCGACCAAGGGAACCGATCCCTACTTCTTCCTGCTGCAGGCGCTCGAGGCCAACGGCCTCTCCGCCAGTGACGTGACCATCCAGAACCTCCAGCACGCCGACGGCTGGGCCGCCCTCCAGAACGGCTCGGTGGATGCGTGGAGCGGCCTCGACCCGATCATGGCGAACGCAGAGAAGTCCGGCGCGAAGCTGATCTACCGCAACGTGGCCTTCAACACCTACGGATTCCTGAACGCCACGGAGTCGTTCCTGAAGTCGAAGCCGGATGTCGCGCAGACCGTGGTGAACACCTACGAGTACGCACGCGCGTGGGCGTTGAAGAACCCGGAGGAGACGGCGAAGATCCTCTCCGACGTCGCGGGGATCGACCCCGCCGTCGCCACCACGGTGATCTCCGAGCGCACGAACCTCGACGTCTCGCCCATCCCCGGCGACGCGCAACTGAAGGTGCTCAAGAAGGTCGGTCCGATCTTCGTCGAGTCCGGTGATGTGAAGAGCCAGGCCGACATCGACACCGCGCTGAAGACACTGCTCAACCCGACCTTCGTCAAGAAGGCCGACCCGAGCGCCATCGGAGGCTGATCCGCACCATGAGCTCTCAGAACGCGCCGGAGGTCGACGGGCGGCCGTACGTCGTCGCCGGCGGGCCGGGCCTCGAAGCCGGCGGCGGCACATCCGTCGCCGGTGAGAGGCCCCGGCCCGCAGCGAAGGGACGCGACGGCCGTCCGTCGTTCCTCTCCCGCCGGTCGGTGCGGATCGTCGGCGGATTCGTGCTGCCGCTCATCCTGCTCGCGGCGTGGCAGATCGCCGCCACCTCCGGTGCGTTCACCTCGGCCCAGCTGCCGAGCCCTGCCGACGTCGTCGCCGCGGGCGTTGATCTCGCGCAGCGCGGGCTGCTGGGGCTCTACATCGCCATCTCGACCCAGCGCGTGCTCATCGGCTTCGCGTGCGGCGCGCTGCTCGGTCTCGCCTTCGGCGCCCTGGTCGGACTCTCCCGCCTCTGGGACATCTTCTTCAGCTCGACGCTCGCGGCCATCCGGGCGGTGCCGTCGCTCGCCTGGGTGCCGCTGCTCATCCTGTGGTTCAAGATCGGCGAAGACTCGAAGGTCATCCTGATCGCCATCGGAGCGTTCTTCCCGGTCTACACGACCGTCGCGGCTGCCCTCAAGCACGTCGACAGCCACCTCGTCGAGGCCGGTCGCGCCTTCGGCTTGAAAGGCGTGCGGCTGTTCACGACAGTGCAACTCCCCGCGGTTCTGCCGTCGGTCGTCTCCGGCCTGCGCCTCGCGCTCGCCCAGTCGTGGCTGTTCCTCGTCGCCGCCGAGCTGATCGCGTCGTCGATGGGGCTCGGCTTCCTGCTCAGCGACTCGGCGAACAACGGCCGCACCGACAGGCTGTTCCTGGCGATCATCCTGCTGGCCGTCATCGGCAAACTCACCGACTCGCTCGTCGGGCTGTTCGAACGCTGGTCGGCTCGCCGCTGGGGGTAGCCCCGCGGCGACCGACCGCGCCGGCTACCGCTCGGCCCCGGTGTCTGCGGTCTCGCGACGCCGGGCCCTGGTGGTGAAGATCCGCTCGACGATCCACAGCACGACCCCGATCGCGAGCAGCGCCAGCGCGATGCCGTACTGACCGGCAGGGCGCCCCGACGTCCACGGGAAGACGAGGTACAGGCAGGTGATCGCCCCGATGATGGGCAGTACGCGCGCGGTGCGGAAGTGCTTGTGGTCGACCGGCTTGCGGCGCAGCACCAGCACGGCGACGTTGACCACGGCGAACACTGCGAGCAGCAGCAGGGATGTGGTGCCACCGAGCAGTGCGACGATCGAGCCCTTCGGGTCGAGCGACACGTAGAAGATCAGGGCGATCGCTAGAGCGCTGGTGAACAGGATGGCGGCCCACGGCGTCTGGCGCTTCGGCTGCACCTTGGAGAGGAAGCCGGGCAGCACCTTCTGCTTGCTCATGCCGTAGAGCAGCCGGCTCGCCATCATCATGTTGATCAGAGCCGTGTTGGCCACCGCGAACATGGAGATGAAGGGCAGCAGGTCGGCGATCGGGAAGTCCGGCGCCGCGGCCTGCACCGCGAGCACGAGCGGGGTCTCGCTGCCGGCGAGCTCACCGATCGGAACGAGCGCCACGACGCAGATCGACACCAGCACGTAGACCACCGCGGTGATCCCGAGGCCGGTCAGCATCATCTTGGGGAAGATCTTGCTGGGGTTCTTCGTCTCCTCGGCCATGTTCACCGAGTCTTCGAAGCCGACCATGGCGAAGAACGCCAGCGAGGTCGCCGTGCTCACCGCGAGGATCACGCCCTTGTCTTCCGGCGTCTCGAACGCGACGACCCTCGACAGATCGGCGTTGCCGCCGGCGATGGCCCACAGGCCGATCATGATGACGAGCAGCAGACCGGAGAGCTCCACGAGGGTGAGCACCACGTTCAGCCAGACGCTCTCGGTCACGCCTCGCAGGTTCACGAGCATGATCAGCACGATGAACGCGATGGCGATCAGCAGCGTCGTCAGGTTGTCGGCCGGCAACGCGAACCCGACCGTCAGGTTCACCGCGAAGGCTCGGGATGCGGTGGCCGCCGACGTGATGCCCGACGTCATCACGATGAAGCACACGATGAACGTGAAGAAGTGGATGCCGAACGCCTTGTGCGTGTAGAGAGCCGCACCCGCCGCCTGGGGATACTTCGTCACGAGCTCCAGGTAGGAGAACGCCGTGACGGTCGCAACGGCGAACGCCAGCAGGAACGGCACCCAGGCCGCACCGCCGACCTCGGCGGCGACCTGCCCGGTGAGGGCGTAGACGCCGGTTCCGAGAATGTCGCCGACGATGAAGAGGAGCAGCAGCCCTGGGCCGAGGGCCCTCTTCAGCTCCGGCTGACCTCCGTCTGCGGTCTTGATGACCTGGGTCCAGGATGGATCGCTCATGATGCCCACTCTCCGTTGATCGGTGCGCAAACACTTTATGTGAGAGTCCTCAGAAATGCGACCCGAAGAGGGGCGGTCTGGGCTTGTTCTAGTTGTGCTAAAGCTGCCTGCGCCGTCGGCAG
The DNA here is from genome assembly GCF_042880955.1 of Leifsonia sp. NPDC058292. Lineage (NCBI taxonomy): Bacteria > Bacillati > Actinomycetota > Actinomycetes > Micrococcales > Microbacteriaceae > Leifsonia > Leifsonia sp. NPDC058292. The sequence continues at coordinate 38,498 of NZ_JBHVYL010000018.1, read as the reverse complement.
CTAGCGTCACCGTGAACCCGATCGGTGACTTCGGCGGCTTCGGGATGCGCTACAGCACCGGCCGACGGTTCGGCGTCGTGCTCCGTCACGGACCGCCGATCGGGGTCGAACGGCGTGATGGTCGGCGCTTCGTGGTCACCGTCGCGGACGCGGACACGGGGGCAGCTCTGCTGCAGGCTCTCGCGCAGCGCTCACAGTAGCCCGGCGCCGTCGTTCGGCCCGTTCGCTCGTGCGAAAAGTGGGGTTCGCGGGCTCGCGACCGCACTTTTCGCACGAACGGATGGGGGTACGGCGTCAGCTTTGGCGGCCGGTGAAGTCGTCCATCGAGTTGTAGACGCCGAAGACGCGGCCGGCGACGGCATCCCAGGCGCGGGTCGGCAGTATGCCCTTCAGCGTCTTCGCGAGGCCGACCGACCAAGGGAGCATGAGGAAGGAGCGGCCGGCGAGCATCGCGCGCCAGACGCGGTCGACCACATACTCGGGGGTGAGCACGGGCGTGAGGAGGGGCCCGCGAGCGCCCTCGAACATCCCCGTGGAGATGTAGCTCGGCACCACGGTCGTCACACGCACGTGCTCGAAACCCTGCTGCACGAGCTCGAGGCGAAGACTGTCGCTCCACCCGATCACGGCCCACTTTGAGGCCGCGTAGACGCTCATCCGCGGGTTGGCCACGGTGCCGGCGGCCGAGGCGATGTTGACCACGCGGGCCTCCCGGGCGCTCTGGATCATGCCCGGCAAGAACTCGCGCGTGATGTACATCGGAGCGAGCGCGTTCACCTGCATGGTGCGACGGGTGTCCTCGCCGTTGTCGTGCTCCCAGAAGTATTTGCCCCGCACGATGCCGGCATTGTTGATCAGCACATCAACGCCGCCGATGTCTTTCCGGACCACCTGGGCGCTCTGGGCGATCGCGCCCAGCTCGCTGAGGTCGAGCACGTAAGGATGGATGGTCGTGGCCGGGGCTCCCTCCGCCGAACTGGGCGAACGGGTGGGCGCTCCCCAAGCGGAGTCGCCGCGCCGCCTCATGACGTCTGCGCGCAGTTCGTCGACGAGGGAGGACAGCGCGGCCTCATCGCGATCCCAGAGCACGACAGCCCTCGCGCCCTCGCTCACGGCGCGTTCGGCGTAGAGCCGGCCCATCCCGGAGGCGGCACCGGTGATGAGCACGCGTGCGCCCCGAACGGTTCTCGTCATACGACCATCATCGCAAGTCCAGCTGGCAACCCGTCATCTGCGGCTCCGATAGTCGGCCCGCTGTTCCGGTGCGAGGTGCTCGGTGGCGTAGCTCAGCATCGTGCGAGGCATGCGCGGCGCGTGCTCGTCCAGGAACCCGAGCAACTCGCCGCGGTCGACCCGTTTTCCGACCTCGCGCAGCATCCAGCCGACCGCCTTGTGCATCAGGTCTTCGGGATCGTCGAGCAGTCGTTCGGCGAGCGCGAGGGTGGTGGATGCGTCGCCGTGCTTGATGAACGCGAACGTGGAGAGCACGGCGACTCGGCGCTCCCACACGCTCTCGCTCCGCGCGAGCTCGAACAGGAGGTCGCGCGGCCGAGTGAAGAGGTACTCCCCCAGCACGAACTCGGCAGACGAGTCGACGAGATCCCAGTTGTTCACCCGCCCGCGCCGCACGGCGGCCAGATAGAAGTCGGCGATGCGCTTCTGCTCGGTCTGGTCGTCGACGCGCGGGGCGCTCGCCGCGGCGAAGAGGCGGTCGAGGATGAGCAACCCGGCGAGCCGATGCTCGTGCACCTCGCTGTCGAGGAGCTTGTCCACCTCGGCCGGCGGCAGTGCCGCGAAACGCTTGACGACACCTCGGGTCGCCGGCACGCGCACGCCGATGAACACGTCTCCGGCGCCGTACTGACCGGGGCCCGTCTTGAAGAAGCGCTGAAGGAACTCCGCGTCGCCAGGGTCCGCGATCTCGGCGAGCGCGTCCATCACGTCCTGAGCGGATGCGGGGGTCATGTCTCCGACGATAGGCCCGCGCACGCTTCGGAGACCATAGAGTGAACCGATGATCAGCAGACGGGATGCGGCCCAGCGCCTCGATATCAGCCTCGAGATGGCGACCAGGCACGGCATCCCCTCCAAACTGAGCGAGCGGGAGTTCGCCGAGCTCGACGCGAATCCCCCGGCCTGGCTCGCACAGTCGCGCGCGAACCGCACCGGCAAGCGTCCGGTCTGGGTGCAGCTCACCTGCGATGTCTGCGGCTTCACGGAGTCCGCGCGCCCGAAGAAGTGGTGGCCCGATTTCACCTACCTGACCTGCGACTTCCACGTGCCGACCGATCTGCCCGATCCCCTGCCTTCGCTGAGCCGCCGTGAGGTCGACGGAATCGGAAGCCGCTTCATCGGGATCGTGGACGAGCGACCGACGTAGCAGGCTCCTCCCCAGGGGAGCATTTCGCGCGTCTGTCCACAGATTCGCGTAGGAAATCCGCGCCGATCGGCGCATTCACGCAGGATTATCGGTAGCGGGGCAAGAAAAGTTCCCGGGCTACTCGTTAGGCTCGACGAGGGCGCAAACCTGCGCTCACGATGTCGCGCGAGCGGCCGATCAACGGCGGGAGGTTTCGTCATGTCACAGTTCGTATCCCAGTTCGAGAAGAACGCAATTGTCGGAGAACCCGAGGTTGTCGAAGACGCCCGTTCCGTGCGCGCGCTCGCCTCGCATCCCGCCTGGCTCCGTTTGAAGGCCGCCGCCGTGGCTCTGCAGCCCCTGCAGGTCAAAGACGGATCGGTTCCCGAGGAGTCCGACAAGCCCGCCGCAGCGCAGCACGTCGACGACATCGCCGCCGCCATCGGCGAACTCGCGCCGTTCTTCTCACACGACGCCGCCTACCTCGACGCGCTCGCGGTCGACTTCCGCCGGTGGTCGGAAGGCGGCTTCGGCGTTCCCGACTTCCTCGACTCGCTGAACGCGTTCCAGCCGCAGCAGAATCGCATCGACGGTCTCGGCCACCTCGTGGTGTTCCCCATGTACACGCAGAACGGCAGCACCAACCGACTGGTGGAGGCCGTTCTCGTCGAGGTCATCTGGCCGGAGTTCATCTCCGAGCTCGAGGCCGGGGAGTACGGCAACAAGCTCTTCGTTCCCATCCGGTTCGTCGACTTCACGCCCGGGTACGACACCAATTCGGCGGTGCTGTTCCCCGAGACGGTCGCCATGCGCGAGATTCCGACCTTCACCTGGGGCGCCATCTTCCAAGACCGCGAGGCGGCACGGTACCGCCGGGTGGTGGCCGCGGCCTCGCAGATCACGAAGCTGGAGCTTCCGGCCGAAGCGGCGAGGATGCTGGACGACCAGCAGCTCACCGAAGAGACCTTCGTGATGTGGGATCTCATCCACGACCGCAGCCACATGCGGGGCGACCTGCCGTTCGATCCGTTCATGATCAAGCAGCGCATGCCGTTCTTCCTCTACTCATTGGAGGAGTTGCGCTGCGACCTCACCGCGTTCCGCGAGTCGGTGCGGCTGGAGCGCGAGCTCTCGGCCCTGCCCGAGTCGGAGCTGTCGGAGGCACAGCGGGAGATCCGCGACCACGCTCACCTCGTGCAATACGCGGTGATCTTCGATCGCATCTTCCGGTTCGCGATCACAGGAAGCCGGGTGCGCAACTACGACGGGCTGGGCGGCCAGCTGCTCTTCGCGTGGATGCATCAGCACGGCGTGCTGCACTGGACGGACACCCAGCTCACCATCGACTGGGAGAACGTTCCGGATGTCGTCGTCGCGTTGAGCGACCAGATCAACGAGCTCTATTGGCGATCGATCGACCGCCCGAAGGTGGCCCACTGGCTGGCCGCCTACGAGATGCTGACGCAGACGCTCACGCCGAACCCGGCATCCAACTGGGCCCGCGGACTGCCCGACGAGATTCTCGCAGGCGTTCCGAAGGGCTACACGGATGCCGTGCTCGACGACGAGTTTCCGCTCTCGATGTTCTACGAGGCGCTCGGCAAGAAGATGGCGTCGGTCATCGAGTCGACCGCCGGCATCACCGGCGAATCGGACGTGCGGTGAGCCCAGAGCTCGACGGAGACTCCCGCGGGGCCCGGATGGAGGCATCCGGGCCTCTCGGCGGGAAGGTCGTGCTGGTGGCCGGGGCCACGAGCGCGAGCGGCGAGGCCGTGTCGCGCGCGCTGGTCGCGGCGGGCGCCACGGTGCTCGCCGTGGGCACCCGGCCGGAGGCACTGGATACGCTCGCGCTCGCGGTGCCGGGCGTCGACACGAGGGTCTGCGATCTCGCCGACCGTTCCGCCGTCGCCGAACTCGCGATGCGGATCCACCTGAAGTTCGGCAACGTCGACGGTCTCGTGCACCTGGTGGGCGGCTGGCGCGGCGGAGGCGGCATCGCCGGCCAGACAGACGACGACTGGGAGTTTCTGGAGCGTTCGTTCACCACTCTGCGCAACACGACGCGCGTGCTCTACGACGATCTCGTCGCCTCGCCGGCCGGGCGGCTGGCGGTGGTCTCGTCGACCGCCGTCGACAAGCCGTACGCCGGCGGCGCGAACTATGCGGCGGCCAAGGCTGCGGCGGATGCCTGGACCCGCGCCGTCGCGCAGGGGTTCGCCAAAGAGGCACCCTCCGCCGCAGCGGCGATCTTCGTGGTGAAGTCGCTCTCCGGACTCGAGGAGCAGCTGGCGCAGTGGGTCGTCGCGCTGTGGAGCGCCGAGGCCACGGCCATCAACGGCGTTCGGCAGCCGCTGGAGCCTGCGAGGATGGAAGGGTGACGCTACAACTCCATGACCTGGCCCTGCGCGGCTTCGCCTCCGACAACTACGCGGGAGTGCATCCCGAGATCCTCGACGCCATCGCGGCCGCCAACGAGGGCCACCAGATCGCCTACGGCGAAGACGTCTACACCGCACGCCTGCACGAGGTGTTCGAGCAGCACTTCGGCGAGGGCGTGCAGGTGTTCCCGGTGTTCAACGGCACGGGAGCCAACGTCGTCGGCCTGCAGTCCATGCTTCCCCGCTGGGGCGCGGTGATCTGCGCGAAGACCGCGCACATCAACACCGACGAGGCCGGAGCGCCCGAGCGCGTCGGCGGCATCAAGCTGCTGACGGTCGAGACGCCCGACGGCAAGCTCACGCCCGACCTCATCGACCGCGAGGCGTGGGGCTGGGGGGATGAGCACCGCGCTCAGCCGCTCGTCGTCTCGATCACCCAGACCACCGAGCTGGGCACCGCGTACACGGTCGAGGAGGTCAAGGCCATCGCCGACCACGTGCACGCCCGCGGCATGAAACTGCACATGGACGGCGCACGCATCGCGAACGCCGCCGCGTCCCTCGGCGTTCCGCTTCGCGCGTTCACCACAGACGCCGGCGTCGACGTGCTCAGCTTCGGCGGCACCAAGAACGGCATGCTCTACGGCGAAGCGATCGTCGCACTCAATCCCGAGGCGTCCGACGGACTCATCTATTTGCGCAAGCTCAACATGCAGCTCGCGTCGAAGATGCGCTTCATCTCCGCCCAGCTGATCGCCATGCTCACCGACGACCTCTGGCTGCGCTCCGCCTCCCACGCGAACGCGATGGCCAGCCGTCTGCGTTCGGCACTCGAGGCGGGCATCGCCGACGGCAGCATCCGTGGTGTCGGATTCAGCCAGCAGACCCAGTCGAACGGTGTGTTCGCCACGCTGCCGACCGGTGTCGCCGACCGGCTGCGCGAGCACTTCCGGTTCTACGACTGGGATGCGGCCAACAACGAGGTGCGCTGGATGTGCTCGTTCGACACCACCGAGCACGACATCGACGCCTTCGTGGCCGCCCTCATCGAGGAGCTCGCCGCCTAGCGCGGCCTGCCACTCCAACTGGGGTACAAATTTGTCCTCCATTTGACCCACACGAGCGGAATTCTCCGCTAGAGTTCAAGAGTCGACAGAGGAACCCGAATATCCTCTACCGATAACCCCGAAACGTATGCCGGGCGCGTGAACCACCCCTAGGGTCCATGCTCCCGGCATCGTGGTTTTAACCGGGCGCTACCGCGTGAAGTAGACGTACGACGAAGCCCGCTCGAACCCGAGCCCGTCATAGAGCCGAATCGCGGCTGTGTTGTCGGCCATCACCTGCAGCCAGAGCTTGCCGATGCCGTAGCTCTGCGCCGCCGATGCCAGCGCCAGGATCGCCGCTCGGGCGCGGCCACGCCGGCGGGCGAGCGGATGCGTCGCCACCGCGAACAGGCCGCCCCACTCGCCGACCAGCGCGAGTCGTGCGACCGCCTCGGGGGTACCGGGGGCGGGCACGGCCGCGTACAGCGCGGGACCGCCGGTGAGGATCTCGCGGGCGACCGACTTCGCGGCGTCGTCGCCGCGCCCGTCGACCGACCACCACAGGTCGAGCCACGCGTCGTCGGGCGCATCGGAGACATCGACGCGCGGCGACTTCCACAGTGCAGGAGCAGGGGTGGTCCCGGCCGCCAGCACGTCGTCGATGGCGGCGACCATGATGCCGGTGGCCGAGTGCTGGGCGTAGCCCCGGGCGATCAGGTGCTCTGCCACACCCGCCGGGGTCGCTTCGCTGACCTGGAACACGGCCGGTAGGTCGCGGCGCGCGTACTCGCGCTCCACCGCATCCACCGTCGCCCCGATGTCGGGCACGGGCTGCGACGGCAGCGCGGAGTTCGCCCGGTTCGTCACGCCGGAGGAGAAGCGCAGCGACCATCCGTCGACCTCGGTGCGCTGCACTGCCGGCCAGCCACGGTCGGCCAGGTCGTCGAGCAGCGCCGGCGTGACACCCGCGATCCGTGTGCGTGAGGGTGTCGCGTCCATCCGAACACCCTATCCGCGTACAAGACGCGACTCACGGCATCGACGGCGGCTCTTGACCTGGCGCGCGGCGCGCGTAGCGTTGGCTCGCGGCAGTACCGACGAGAGGACCCGAGCCATGACAGAGACGTTGAGCGACTCCCAGGTGGAAGGACTGAGCGCGAAGACCGTCGCGCACGTCGTGCATTACCGGCGCAAGACGTATGTGACCCGGCCGTCGGAAGGGTATGCGCTGTTGAAGCGCATCCGCACCCTGCTCAAAGACGGCACCACCGATCTCGTTCCCCTGGTGCACCGCGACGGTTTCGTGTGGTTGGCGATCGGGCCGGCCATCCCGATCTCCGTCGACGAGATCGAGACGGATGCCGGACACAGCGAGAAGCACACGCTGAAGCGGCTCGGCCTCGAGGACTGACCCCGAGCCCGAGCCGCAGACGCGGAGCGCCTACTCGAGCGCCGGAACCAGCTCCTTGTCACCCTTGGCCGCCTTGCGCGTCGAGGCGACGACCGGCTCCGGCGCCACAAGTGGCTCGACCGGCAGCGACTCGATCGGCGCAGGCTCGACCGGCGCACCGGCGGCCTCCGCGGCGTCCAGGGCCGACTCCGGCGCGGAAGTGCCGACGAACTCGCGCAGCCACGGCACGAGGTCGGGGCCGAGGTCGGGCCGGTCGGAGGCGAGCTGCACGATGGCCTTGATGTAGTCGAGCCGGTCGCCCGTGTCGTAGCGGCGGCCGCTGAAGATGACGCCGTGCACGCCGCCCGTCCAGTCGGGAGCGCTCGCGAGGCCCTGCAGCGCATCCGTCAGCTGGATCTCGCCGCCCTTGCCCGGCTCCGTCTTCTCCAGGATGTCGAAGATCTCCGGGCGCAGAACGTACCGGCCGATCACCGCATAGTTCGACGGTGCGCTCGCCTGATCGGGCTTCTCCACCAGGCCGGTGATGCGCACGACGTCGTCTTCGTCGGTCTCCACCACCGCGGCCGCTCCGTAGAGGTGGATCTGACCGGGGTCGACCTCGAGAAGCGCCACGACGGTGGTGTTGCGCTCGCGCTGCACGTCGAGCATGCGGGTGAGCAGCTCATCCCGCGCGTCGATGATGTCGTCGCCGAGCAGAACAGCGAACGGCTCGTGACCGATGTGCATCTTGGCGCGCAGCACGGCGTGACCGAGGCCCTTCGGGTCGCCCTGGCGCACGTAGTGCATGTCGGCCAGACCGGTCGAGTGGTTGACCTTCTCGAGCCGGTCGGTGTCGCCCTTGCGCGCCAGGGTGTCTTCGAGCTCGGTCGCCCGGTCGAAATGGTTCTCGAGCGCGTTCTTGTTGCGGCCGGTCACGAGCAGAACATCGTGCAGCCCTGCGTTCACAGCCTCCTCGACGACGTACTGGATGGCCGGCTTGTCGACCACCGGCAGCATCTCCTTCGGCATCGCCTTGGTGGCCGGAAGGAAGCGGGTGCCGAGCCCTGCGGCGGGGATGACGGCTTTCGTCACGAAATGGGTCACGATCTTCTCCTGTCGATGATGCGGTGGAAGGGTCTCAGCGGAACGCGAGCTCGGCGAGATCGTCGGCGAGCGGCGCGACCTCGGGAACGCGGCCCATCGACAGCACGCTCCAGCCGGCCTTGCTCCACGTGGTGGCCGGCAGGCAGTTGCGCGCGTCGATGACGGTGCGGTGGTTCACGATGCCGCCGAGCGCCACCGGGTCGGCGTCGATGAACTCGGGCCACTCGGTGAGAACCACGGTCACGTCCGCCCCGGTCACCGCCTCCTCGACGGAGTCCACGTAGCCGAGCGTCGGGAACATGCGTTGCGCCGTGGCACGAGCCTCGGGGTCGTAGACGACGACTTGGGCTCCGCGCAGGTGCAGGGCCGCCGCCACGTTGAGCGCCGGCGAGTCGCGCACGTCGTCGGTGTGCGGTTTGAACGCCGCCCCGAGAACGCCGATGCGCCGGTTGAGCACCGAACCGCCGCACGCCTTCAGCGCGAGGTCGATCACGCGCTGGCGGCGTCCCATGTTGATCTCGTCGACCTGCTGCAGCAGTCCGACGGCCGAGTGGGCGCCGAGCTCGCCGGAGCGGTGCATGAGCGCGCGGATGTCCTTCGGCAGGCATCCGCCGCCGAAGCCGAGGCCGGCGTTCAGGAACTGGCGGCCGATGCGCTTGTCGTGGCCGAGCGCATCCGCGAGCAACGAGACATCGGCACCGGCGACGTCGCAGATCTCGGCGATCGCGTTGATGAACGAGATCTTTGTGGCGAGAAAAGCGTTCGCGCTCACCTTCACCAGCTCGGCGGTGGGCAGGTCGGCGACCAGCACGGGGGTTCCGGATGCGATCGGCTGCGCGTAGACCTGACGCAGCACGGCTTCCGACTGCGCCGAGGTTCCGCCGAAGACGAGACGGTCGGGAGCGAGCGTGTCTTCCACGGCTTTGCCTTCGCGGAGGAACTCGGGGTTCCACACGACCTCGGCGCTGATTCCGGCCGGCTGCGCGTCGGCCACGATGGCGCGCAGCCGCGCCGCCGTTCCGACGGGCACCGTCGACTTGCCCACGATGAGCCCGTCGTGGGTGAGGTTCGAGGCGATCGACCGGGCCGCCGTCTCGACATAGCTGAGGTTGGCGGCGAAGCTCCCCGACTGCTGCGGGGTGCCGACGCAGATGAAGTGCACATCCGACACCGCCGTCGCCTCGGCCAGGTCGGTGGTGAACCGCAGGCGGCCGGATGCGACGTGCCGCTTGATCAGCTCGGGCAGGCCGGGCTCGAAGAACGGCACGCGCCCTTCGCTGAGCTCCTCGACCTTGCGGGGATCGGTGTCGACGCCGATGACGTCGAAGCCGAGTTCGGCCATGGCGGCCGCGTGGGTGGCGCCGAGATAGCCGGTGCCGATCACGCTGATGCGCGGTGCGGGGAGGTCCTTAGGCAGCTTCTTCATGATGGTCTGTCCTTTCACTTGGCCGGTGTGAGCGTGAAATGGTCTTCGGGCTTGGTGATGCCGGCGATGAACGCCGACAGGGAGTCGGCGCGCGAATCGATGCGCCAATCGTTGGTGGCGCGGGTGCCTTCGACGTAGCTGGTGACCGCGAGGTTGAACCAGGAGAAGCCGATGATGTCGTCGTTCTCGGGTTTGCCGAGGGCGTCGAAGAACGAGGTGATCCATTGGGCCTTGTGGCCCTCGGTCTCGGATGCGCCGACCTCGGAGAGCATGATCGGCTTGTCGGTGAGCGCCCGCAGCCTGTCGAGGCTCGCCTTGAACGTGTAGTCGAACGAGAAGTCGTTGTCGGCCTTGTACGGCGGGCGGAAGTAGCCCGAGAGACCGACCCAGTCGACGTAGTCGTCACCCGGGTACAGGCCGTCGAGGTAGCCGTCGACCTTGTGGGTGGCCGGAAGGTTGTTGACGATGTTCGGCGACCAGACCCACATCACGAGGTCGTTGGCGCCCTCCTGCTGGAAGATGTCGTGCACGTGACGCCACATCTTCACGTAGTCGCCCGCGCTGTTCCCGTTGATCGAATTGCCCTGGCCGTCGGTCTCCGACCACGGGTACCAGATGCCGTTCATCTCGTGATCGAGACGGATGGCGAGCGGCAGACCCGTCGAGACGATATCTTTCGCGTACTGGTGCAGGTAGGTGTCGAACGAGCCGCCGATGATCTTCGGCAGGGAGTAGTCCGGTGCGACGTTGGTGTCGTTGCCGGCGTCGATCGGCCGCGACTCCCAGGTCATCATCGGCATGCGGCCCTGCTCCCAGGCGCGGGTCACCGCGTTGGCCCGGAAGGTCTCATCCCAGCCGCTGAAGTAGCCGACGATGTTGGGCTGAACGCCGATCTTCGCACTGGTCGCGTCGAACGTTGCCCAGTTGAACGGGGCCTGCTCGGTGTACATGCCGAAGTACCGGCCGGCGGGCTGCAGCAGTTCCGCCTTCGACGGAGCCGTGATCGGGTCGGGCTGGGCGCCGGAACCGCCACCGGTCGAGCCGGTCTTGGTGCCCGAGAAGCTTCCCGTCTTCGACCCTGCGGCCTTCGCTGCGGCGGCTTTCACGCTGGCGAGGGATGCCTCGGCCATGTTCGCGCGCTGGAGCGCCTGGGCGAGCTGCTTGGCGTTCGACGACTGCGACGCGAGCGCCTTGGCCTGCAGCTGCTTCACGAGCGCCTTCTGCTTGGCGAGCTGCGAGCTGGCGGATGCGAGCTTGCTTTCGAGCTTCGCGTTCTCGTTCGCCAGCGGGTTCACCGCGGTGACCGCCTCGGCGACGGCGTCGCGAACGGGAGCGTTCGACGGGGAGGCCCAGACGAAGGCGGAGATGCCGCCGAGAGCGAGCGCGAAGACGACGAACGCGGCAGCGGTGGCCTGCGATCGTGAGCGGCTCTGCGCCCACCAGGTCGATGCTTTGTCAGACAAGGAAGAAAGCCTCCAGGATCAGGATCGAGAAACCGATCAGGTACGGGATTCCGGCCAGGGGGTTGAGGCGCCGGCGCTCGGCGCGCTTGGCCCGCGCCGGCTTGGACTCCGCCGCGAGGGCGGTGCGCACTTCGGCGCGGGTGGCGAGGGCGGTGGCCGTGGATACGCCGCCGACCGAGTCCGGCAGGGCGAGCGAGGCCGGCGCGGTGGTGCCCGCGGCCGCCGACTCGGCGATGTCGTTGTCGTCGGTGATCTCGGTGGGTCCTCCGGCGTAGGCGCCGGCGCGGGTGCCCCAGCCGGAGGCGTGCGCCATCCGGAAGAACCCGAGGAGCCGGATCGGCATGAGGAAGAAGGTGGAGACGATGATGAACACCGGCAGGCGGAAGAAGTCGGTCGGTTTCTCCGACAGGTGCCGGATCTGCCGGATCGACATGCTGATCACGCTCGAGGCCACCATCAACGCGACCACGGTGATGATGCCGGTCGAGATGCCGTACTCCTTCAAGAACCCCTGGTAGAAGTTGTAGCCCTGCCCCGTGATCGACCGGTAGATCCACCCGCCGAGCACCCCGGCGAGGATGAACGGCAGGATGATGTCCATCACGAAGAAGAACGCCAGCAGGGGTGCGTGGCCGAGCATCCAGGGCAGCATCCGCAACGTGTTGTACTGCGACCCGCGCGCCCACCGCAACTGCTGCTTGAACAGCTTCTTCACCTTCAACGGCGCATCCGTGTACACCAACGAGGTGTGCTGGTAGACGGTGCGATACCCCTCCTTCAGGGTGAGGTTCGTCAGGGTGCGGTCGTCGGAGACCTCCAGGAACACACCGAGGAACTTCTCGGTCATGAACTTGTCCATCACCCGCATCAGAATCGACCGGCGGAACGCGATCGTCCGGCCCGGCAGGCAGCCGATCTGACCGACCACCGACTGCGCCGGCATCGAGTACAGCGCCCGCGAGTTCTCCAACCAGTCCGCCCACCGGGTGATCCAGGTGCGGTTCGGCTCCAGAATCCGCTGCTTCGTCGTCACCCCACCGACCCGGTCATCCTTGAACGGCTTCACCAGTTCGCTCAGCGTGTCCGGCGTCCACACCGTGTCCGAATCCACCAACACGGTGATGTCCCCGGTCGACATCTTCGTCCCGATCATCACCGCGTTCCGCTTGCCGGGGATCGGCGTGTGCGTCCACCGCACCAACGGCGCGAACTCCTCGCACACCTCCACCAGCCCCGGATTCTCCGCACCGTTGATCACCACGATGATCTCCCCCGGACGCTGCTCCACCATCCGCCCCAACACATCCCGAAACAGGTCGAGCGGCTCATCCACCACCGGAACCACCACACTCGTCGACACCGCGAACTCATCGGTGTACGCCCGATACCGGCGAGAGATCACCACCTTCAACAACCACAGAAACCAGATCAACGCGGAGTAGACGGCGAACAGGTACAGCTGCGGATGGCCTTCGAGCATGTGACGGATTTGAAGAATGAAGATGAACACGATGGGACCTTTCGTGATCGACGGGGCGGCATCCGCGGCGTTGAGGACGATGGTTCGAATCGGGTTGATGACGTTTCTAGCTGGGCGCTCCGGCGTGGCGCAAGCGCGGTTCTTCCGCCCCGAAACACACTGGGCGGGCCCCGATGGGACCTGTGGGGCAGGTTCGTTTTGCGAATGGTGTCCGCCGACATGAGGACAGTTCGGAACTGTCGGCACAATGACGGACACGCCCTCGTTCAGGGGTCGAGGAAGCGCCGGTCAGCCGCCGAAACGGATACCGTCTCCGGATGCACACGCCCGGCGGTCGACGTTCGGCGTACCCCACCCGCTGTACCCCGGCTTCGGAGCCGTTTTCGGGCGGTTTCGGGGGCTTGAAACGCCCCCCGAACGGGGTCAGAATTTACATTCTCGAAACAAACCGTTCATCGTCGGGGGCGGTCTGCGTAGCTTTTCGACGCGACCGTTTGACGAACGCGAATGAACGGGCAGCCACTGACAGCTGCCGCCGAACCTGGGAATAGCCCACAGACGGATGCGTTTACATAGATCGGCAATGGAGCCACCCACAGATCCCGCATCCACAGGAGTGACATGTCCATCGCCGAGCTCAACTCGCACGCAGCCGACACCACGGCCGACCTTCTTCCCGCCCTCGCCGAGCGTTGGAGCCCGCGAGCGTTCGACGCCGCGGCGGAGATCGACGAGGCCAAGCTGCACGCCGCCCTGGAGGCCGCCCGCTGGTCGCCGTCGGCCAGCAACTCGCAGCCGTGGCGGTTCGTCGTCGCGCGCCGGGGAAGCGCCGCGTTCGACACCATCGCCGAGAACCTCCTGGGCTTCAACAAGGTGTGGGCCGGTTCGGCCAGCGTGCTCGTGCTCGCGATCGCCGAGGTGATCGACGCCGAAGGCAACCCGCGCCGGTTCGCCACCTACGACCTCGGCCAGGCTGTGGCCCACCTCACCATCCAGGCCCACCACGACGGACTGCACGCCCACCAGATGGGCGGCATCGAGGCGGACGCGCTGCGTGTGGCGTTCGGCTTCGACGAGCGTTTTCAGCCGATCTCGGTCACGGCGCTCGGCATGCTCGGCGACCCGGATGCGCTGCCCGAGCGGCTGCGCGAGCGCGAGCTGGCCCCGCGCACCCGCAACGCCCTCGCCGACATCGTGGTCGTCAACTCCTAGAGGGGCGGGCGGGCGTCAGGGGCGCACGAGCGACTTGATGGCGCGGCGTTCATCCATCGCGGCGTAGGCCTCGGCCACCTCCGTGAGCGGCACCTCGAGGTCGAAGACGCGCCCGGGATCGATCGCGCCCGACCAGACGTCGGGCAGCAACTCCTCGATGTAGTTGCGCACGGGCGCGACGCCGCCGTTGACGCCGATGTTGCTGTTGAACAACGGGCGCACGGGCAGTTCGGGTCCGCCGTTCGGAACGCCGACGTAGCCGACCATGCCACCCGGGCGGGCGGAACGGATCGCCTGGTCCATCGACTCCTTGGTGCCGACCGCCTCCAGCACGCAGTCCGCACCGATGCCGTCGAAGAGCTGCTTCACGGCGGCGACGCCCTCGTCTCCGCGCTCGGCGATGATGTCGGTCGCGCCGAACGCACGCGCGAGTTCCTGCCGCGACTCGTGGCGGGACATCGCGACGATGCGGGATGCGCCCAGCCGCGCCGAGGCGAGCACGGCGCAGAGGCCGACGGCGCCGTCACCCACGACGACGACCGTGCTGCCCTTGGTGACCCCGGCGGAGACCGCGGCGTGGTGGCCCGTTCCCATCACATCCGAGAGCGTGAGGAGGCTCGGGATGAGCTCGGCGCGCGGATACTCGGGCGTCGCCACGAGCGTGCCGTCGGCGTGGGGAACGCGAACCTTCTGCCCCTGCCCACCGTCGGCGAACCCGCCGAGCTTGTCGTCTGCGCCCCACCATCCGCCGTTCAGGCAGGATGTGCTGACACCGTTGAGGCAGTTCACGCAGGTCATGTCGCAGTCGTAGAACGGCGCGATCACGAAGTCTCCCGGCTTGATCTTCGCCACCTCCGCGCCGACCTCCTCGACCACACCGACGAACTCGTGTCCGATGCGGCGGGGTGCGGTGGTGGGAACCACACCGCGATAGCCCCAGAGGTCGGAACCGCACACGCAAGCGGCGATGACGCGGACGATCGCGTCGCCGCCGGTGGAGAGAACAGGGTCGGGAACGTCTTCGACACGAACGTCGCGTTCACCGTGGATAACAGTCGCAAGCATGCTGACGAGCCTACGCTCCCGCTCCGCCCGCCGGCCCTGTTGCGCCCGCCCGCAGCACCATCGAGGGGTCCCGACACCCCGTGCCGTGAGGCACTCAGACGGCGTGTCGGGACCCCTCTGTTCGGAACCGGACTCGGTGCCGGTGTCGTCAGTCGCGGGCCGGGGTGACCGTGAGGGCGCTGTGGTCGGGCGCGACGTCGACGCGCACCAGGTCGCCGTCGCGGATCTCACCGGCGAGCAGCGCGGTGGCGAGCCGGTCGTCGATCTCCTGCTGCATCAGCCGGCGCAGCGGCCGCGCTCCGTAGATCGGGTCGTAGCCGCGCTCGGCGAGCCAGCGTCGCGCATCCGGGGTCACCGCGAGTTCAAGGCGGCGCTCCTGCAGGCGGCGCATCAGTCTGTCGATGTTCAGTTCGACGATCTCGCCGAGCTCCTCCTTGTCGAGGGTCTCGAAGATCACGATGTCGTCGAGCCGGTTCACGAACTCGGGCTTGAACGCCTCGCGCACGAGCTGCTGAACGGCCTGCACCTTCTCTTCCCGGCTCAGGGTCGGGTCGACGAGGAACTGGCTGCCCAGGTTCGAGGTGAGGATCAGGATGGCGTTGCGGAAGTCGACCGTGCGACCCTGCCCATCCGTGAGCCGCCCGTCGTCGAGCACCTGCAGCAGCACGTCGAAGACCTCGGGATGCGCCTTCTCGACCTCGTCGAGCAGGATCACCGAGTACGGGCGACGGCGCACGGCTTCGGTCAGCTGACCGCCTTGCTCGTAACCGACATAGCCGGGAGGAGCACCGACAAGCCGCGACACGGAGAACTTCTCCCCGTACTCGCTCATGTCGATGCGCACCATCGCCTTCTCGTCATCGAACAGGAAGGCGGCGAGCGCCTTCGCGAGCTCGGTCTTGCCGACACCGGTCGGCCCGAGGAACAGGAAGGAGCCCGTCGGCCGGTCGGGGTCGGAGATGCCCGCGCGGGTGCGGCGCACCGCATCCGCGACCGCTTTCACGGCCGGCTTCTGACCGATGAGACGCTTGCCCAGCTCGGACTCGAGGTGCAGCAGCTTCTCTGTCTCGCCCTTGGTGAGCCGGTCGACGGGGATGCCCGTCCACGCAGCGACCACCGACGCGATGTCGTCGCTGGTCACCTGCTCGTTCACCATGCGGGGCCGGTCGGGATGCTGTTCCGCCTGCTCGGCCTCGGCCAGTTCGCGCTCGATGGCAGGGATGGTCTCGTACTCGATCTTCGAGGCCTCCTGGTAGCGACCCTCGCGCAGAGCGACGTCACGTTTCGTCTTGGCCTCGTCGAGTTGTGAGCGCAACTCGCCGACCCGGTTGAGGGATGCCTTCTCCAGCCGCCAGCGCTCCTGCAGTTCGCCGAGCTCGGCCTCGCTCTCGCGCAGCCGCGCCTGCAACTGGGCGAGACGCTCTTTGCTGGCTTCGTCTTTCTCCTTCTTCAGCGCGAACTCTTCGAGCTTCATCCGCTCGACCACGCGCTGCAGCGTGTCGATCTCGACCGGGGCCGAGTCGATCTCCATCTTGAGCCGGCTCGCGGCCTCGTCGATCAGGTCGATCGCCTTGTCGGGCAGCTGACGCGCCGTGATGTAGCGGTTGGAGAGGGACGCGGCGGCCACGAGGGCGGAGTCTTCGATGGTGACACCGTGGTGCGCTTCGTACCGACCCTTCAGCCCGCGAAGGATGGCCACCGTGTCTTCGACGCTCGGCTCACCCACGTACACCTGCTGGAAGCGGCGCTCGAGGGCGGCGTCTTTCTCGATGAACTCGCGGTACTCGTTGAGTGTGGTCGCCCCGATGAGACGGAGCTCCCCGCGGGCCAGCATCGGCTTCAGCATGTTGGAGGCCGCGACCGACCCCTCGCCGCCGCCGGCGCCCATCAGGATGTGCAGCTCGTCGACGAAGGTGATGATCTGCCCCTCGGCGTCGTTGATCTCTTTGAGCACGGCCTTCAGCCGCTCCTCGAACTGGCCTCGGTACATCGCGCCGGCCACGAGGGCGGAGAGGTCGAGGGAGACGAGCTGTTTGCCTTTCAGCGAATCGGCCACGTCACCCGCGACGATGCGCTGGGCAAGACCTTCGACGACCGCCGTCTTTCCGACGCCGGGCTCGCCGATGAGCACGGGGTTGTTCTTGGTGCGTCGCGTGAGCACCTGGCTGATGCGGCGGATCTCGGCGTCGCGCCCGATCACCGGATCGAGCTTGCCGCTCTTGGCGATCTCGGTGAGGTTCACGCCGTACTGTTCGAGGGCGCTCTTCTGCTCCTCCTGGGTGGAGGGTGCGCCTTGCATGTTAGCCATTCGCATCCTTTCGTCGTCTCGCAAACTTGAGTCTACTAGGCTCAACTTTCGAGCGCACCCCCCTATTCCAGGTTGCTACGAGAAGGCCGTCACACGGCGACCTTCCACTGCTGCGGCCAGAGACCGTTGCAGTCGTAGAGGGCGAGATCCGTTCCCGGGGTCAGATTGCCCGCCGGCAGGTCGAGGCACCGGCCCGACTCGGGATTCAGGAGCGAGCCGTTCGACTGCACGGCCCACTTCTGGCCGCCGCTGCCGTTGCAGTCCCACAGCTGAATCGGCGTGCCGTTCGCCGTCGCCGTGCCGGCCCCGCCGACGTCCATGCACTTCCCGAACGCCTTCACGGTCTGATCGGGCGAGACGGTCCACTGCTGACCCGGAACGCCGTTGCACGTCCAGGTCTGGATGGCCCGGCCGTTCACCGCCGTGTTGGTGTCGACGTCGACGCAGAGCGCGTTGTTCGCCGGCCCGGTGATGGGCCCGGTCGGGTACCCCGGCAGGCTGAACACCTGTGTCCACAGCCCGTTGCAGTCGTAGAGCTTCAGGTCGGTGCCGTCGGCCGTGTTGCCAGCCGGATCATCCAGGCATCGGCCCGACTGCGGGTTCAGCAGCGCACCGTTCGCCTGGGCGCGCCATTGCTGCGCACCCGAGCCGGCGATGCACTCCCAGAGCTGCACCTTGGTGCCGTTCGCCGTGCCGTTGGCGTCGACGTCGAGGCATTTGCCGAAGGCGCGGATCGTGCCGTCGGAGCTCACCGACCACACCTGGCCGGTGGCCGTGCCGCAGGTCCAGAGTTGGGCAGGATTGCCGTTGGTGGCGGTGTTCGTGTCGACGTCGAGGCACTTGCCACCGGGTGCACCGACGGTCCCCGTCGGTCCCGGAAGGCTGCCGCGCCCGAAACGAAGCTCGCACTGATTGCCCTGACCGAGCCAGGTGGCGGCGAAGTAGACGTAGCTCGTGCCGTCTTCGCGCGGGATGGCGGGGGTCGAGTATCCGGGGCAGGACGGAACGCCCGTGGCGTAACCGCCGGTCGGGTTCACGGTCACCGGCGTCGCCGCTTCGGTCCACGCGCCGGCGCCCAGGTTGGTCTTGGTGAACAGAACCGTGCCGGACTCGGCGAGAACCGTCTTGTTTCCCGTCGGACCCGAGACGACGCGCTGGCCGGAGAGCAGCAGCGTTCCGTTCGCTCCCCCACCGGGCGCCCAGGAGATGAACGGCGTGTGCAGGAGCTGGCGACCGTCGGCCGTGCTGACGAGCGTGCCGGCCGTTCCGGCCGCGCCCCAGTTCAAGCCGTCGGAGCTGAACTTCACGTAGACCTCGCAGGCGTGGTCGGCGTTCGTCGCGTCACGGCACAGTTCGTAGGACATGACGAACGATCCGTTCGGCAGGGCGGCGAAGGTCTGCATCCCGGGGCGCGCCAGGTTGTCGTTCGGAAAGACCACATCCTGTGTCTGGGTCGAACTCCAGGTCACTCCGCCGTTCGTCGACGTGTAGTGCCCGATGGCCTGGTTGTTCGTGGCGGAGTTCGCCGGGCGCTCGTCGGAGATGAAACACGCCAGGGTGTTGTTGCTCGTGACGAGGAACGACGGCTCCCAGATGCCATGACCCCAGGTGTTCGGCATGCCGCTGGTGGAGGTGCAGTCCGACAGGTATTGCCAGCTCTGGCCCTTGTCGGTGCTGCGGAACACCTCGACCTTCTGGGTCGTGTAGTTGCCGACCTGCCAGGCCGTGCCCGCCGCGAGCACGTCGCCCTGGTTGAGGCCGGTGATGGTGCGTGGAACCTCGTAGAGAGTCGGCGCCTCGATGTCCCAGCCTGCGGTGTGCGAGGAGATCGTGGAGATTTGACTCCAGTTCCCTCCGCCGTCGGTGCTCCGATAGATCGGCAGGGTGCCCGGAGCGCCGTGGCCGCCCTTGGCGAAGGTCGACAGCATGGTCTGGTTCGCCGACCCGTCGAAGTCGAGCCGAGTGGCGCGCGGATAGCCGGCGGTGCCGTTGGGATAGGTGTTCAGGTTGGGTGAATACAGCACCTGACCCGGCGTTGCCGCAGAAGCGGCAAGGGGAGGGCCGATGGCGTCCAGGGCGGTGACCGCGAGAACCGCGGTGACCATCAGAACGAATCCGGCGAGCACGGATCGCTTGCGAGCGACTCCGGTCATGGGAACTCCAATCTCGAGCGCCAGCCTCTTTGCCGACGTTGCAGATCAGGGTGCCATTAATTTGCAATCGTTGCAATAGCGGGATCGCGGGCATCGCTGCGCGCTCCCGTGCTCTCCCTGGGCAGCAGGATGTGAGGCGCGACGATCTCCTGCGTCGGCAGACCGGGGTCGTCGATCCGCGCCGCGATCCGCGCTATCGCCTGCTCGGCGATGAAGGGCGTGTCCAACGAGACCGTGCTGAGCGAGGGCCGCGCGTAGCGCCCCTCTTCGATGTCGTCGATCCCGATGATGGCGATGTCGTCGGGCACCTGCAGCCCGGCGTCGAAGACCGCGCGCGCTGCACCCATCGCGAGCAGATCGGAGTAGCAGAAGATCGCATCCGGTCTGGGCGACTGAGACAGCAGGGAGGTCGCTGCCGCGTAGCCGTCGGCGCGACTGTAGTGGTCCGCCGCGCGGACGAGGGCCGGGTCGTGCTCGAGACCCGCTCGCTCCAGCGCCCTCTCGTATCCCTCCGTGCGCTGCAACGGGGTGGTGTAGTGCTCCTTGGGCTGCGTGCCGATGGCCGCTATGCGGGCGCGGCCGATGTCGATCAGGTGCGTCGTGGCGTCGGCTGCCGCGCGCACGTTGTCGATGGCGACGTGGTCGAACCGTCCGTCGAACGTGTGCTCACCGAGCAGCACGAGCGGCATGCTCTGCGACGCGTTCACCTCGCTGAGCTCGGCCTCGGTCGCGAGCGGCGCGAACAGCATCCCATCGAACAGCATGTTGCGGTCGGTGCCGCGGAGGAGGTCTTGTTCGCGGTCGTGGTCGTGCCCGGTCTGGTCGATCATCACCTGGTAGCCGACCTCGGCGGCCGCGGTGATGACATCCCGGGCCAACTCGCCGAAGTACGGCACATCGATCTCGGGCACCACGAGCGCGAGCAAGCCGGTGCGGCCCGTACGCAGCGTGCGGGCGACAGGGTTCGGTCGATAGTCGAGCTCTTCGATGGCCTGCTGCACACGAGCCCGCATCTTCGCACTCACGTGCTCGTATCCGCTCACGACATTCGAGACGGTGCGCACGGAGACCTGCGCCCGCTCGGCGACATCCCGAAGCGTTGCCGGCATGCTGTACCCCTCCCGCCAGTAGACGATTCATCCTAGCGTTTGCAACGGATGCAAACGTCCTGTAGCGTTTTGCATACGTTGGCAAACCCCGCACAAAGGAGTGTCATGAAGTTCACGAACCCGAGAGGGCGCAAGGCCGCGATCACGCGGATCGTCGCCCTCGGAACAGCCGGCCTGGTCGCCGTCGGCCTCTCCGGCTGCGGACCCGACATCGGCTCCGCGGCGCCCAGCGCTTCGAGCACGGTGCTCACAGCCCCGACCGAGAAGTCCCCGAAAGGCGAGATCACGATCTGGGACCGCTCCGGCGACCTCTTCAAAGTCTTCGACGCCGCCATCGCCGACTTCAACAAGGTCTACCCCGACATCAAGGTCAACCACGAGGCTGTCGACATCGACGCCAAGCTGCAGAACACCCTCATCACAGGCACCGAGGTGCCCGACGGCGTCTTCCTCGACGACGCGAAGGTCGGAGGGTATGCCGACTACCTCTGGAACCTCAAAGATGTGCTCGCGCCGTACACGAAAGACATCGCCAAGCAGAAGGTCGACGTCAACACGGTCAAGGGTGGCATCTACGGCGTTCCCTTCGACCTCGACCCGGGGCTCCTGTTCTACAACGAGAAGGCGCTGACCGCGGCCGGCATCGACCCGGCCTCGATCAAGACCTACGACGACCTCGTCGCCGCGGGCAAGAAGTATCAGGCCTACAAGCCGGGATCGAAGCCCATCCACCTGGAGCAGAGCGCCTTCCTCGGGCAGCTGCAGCTGGAGATGTACGCGAGCCAGCTCGGCACGAGCATCGCCGACGCCGACGGCAAGCTGCGCCTCGATTCGCCCGAGTACAAGCAGATCCTCGGATGGCTCGACGAGGTTCAGAAGCAGGGCCTCGGCACCCGCGCCGAATACCTCAGCCCGAGCGACATCGGTGCGCTCGACTCCGGTGACGAGGTCTTCTACCCGTGGTCGATCTGGTTCGACTTCGCCCCGCAGCAGCAGCTGACGGCGACGAAGGGCGACTGGAAGGCCATGCCGCTCCCTGCGTGGAAAGACGGCGGCGCACGAAGCGGAGCCATGGGCGGCTCGTCGTTCGTGCTCCCGAAAGACGGCAAGAACTCCCAGCTGGCCTGGCTGTTCTACAAGTTCCTCATGTACGACGAGGCCGGATACACCGCCGTCTACGGGCCGAACGACGTCTACCCCGGCGGACTGAACACATCCATCCCCGCCTATGAGCCGGCCGCGAACCCCGACAAGCCGCTGTTCAAGCCGATCGAGGCGATGGGAAACCAGGATCTCTGGTCGACCGCCATCGAGGCCGGCAAGGAGATCCCCGGCGGAGCGCCGCTGCCGACCTGGTGGGCGGGCGCCGTCGACTATCTCGGCAACGACATCCAGAAGATGCTCGACGGATCGCTCACGCCCGACCAGGTCATCGAGCAGTCGTCGAGCGACATCCAGTCAAACCTGATCGACCGCCAGTAGCCATGCCGGGCCGACCCGACCGCCTATCCGAGGAACACCCGTGACGACAATGACAGCCGCACCGACGGCGCCGCCTCCCGTGAAACGGGGCAGCAGAGGCTACTCGGTCCGCAGAGCGCTCGCGCCCTACCTGTTCGTGCTGCCGTTCGTCGCCATCTTCCTCGCGTTCAGCATCTATCCGCTCGTGTTCACGTTGCGCTTGAGCTTCACGAACTGGCACGGATCCGGTGCGGCGGAATGGGTCGGCCTCGGCAACTACACCTACCTGCTCGGCAGCAAGGCCTTCTGGTCGTCGCTGGCGAACTCGGGCATCCTCTGGCTGCTGATCGTGCCCATCCAGATCGTGGTGTCGGTCGTCGTCGCCGTGCTGCTCGACAATGCCAAGCTGCGTCTGCGCGGGTTCTACCGGGTGGCCTTCATCGTTCCGTTCGTCACACCGCTCGTCGCTGTTGCCCAGATCTGGATCGTGCTCTTCGACCAGAACTACGGCGCGGTGAACGGGCTGCTCAACATCGTGGGACTGCCCGATGTGGGATGGCTCGTCACCAGTCAGTGGGCGAAGCCGACACTGGCGCTCCTCTTTCTCTGGAAGACGAGCGGCTTCATCATCATCATCCTGCTGTCGGGTCTGCAATCGATCGACTCCAACATCTATGAGGCCGCCTCGATCGACGGCGCAGGCCGGGTGCGACAGGTCTGGAGCATCACGGTTCCGCTGCTTCGGCGCACGATCATGTTCGCCGTCGTGCTGCAGACCCTCGCGGTGTTCCAGATGTTCGCCGAGCCGTTCGTCGTCACGAAGGGAGGCCCGTACGGCTCCACCACGACCGCCGGCCTCTTCCTCTACAACCACATCACCCGAGCCGACCTCGGCACCGGCGCTGCCAACTCGTTCCTGCTCGTCATCGTCGTCATGGCGCTGTCGCTCGGGTTCGTGCGACTCCTGCGCGCGAAGGACTGAACCGTGACCACGACCACCGCTCCCACCCCTGCGCCCACCACGCGCCGCATCAGCCGCCGGCCGCTCATCGGATCGAATGTGTTCCTGATGGTGCTCACGGTCGCCTTCCTCGCTCCCGTCGTGTGGGCCGTGCTGTCGGCCTTCAAGCCGGCCGGCGACATCATCCGCGACCCGCTCGGCTTCGACCCGTCGACGTTCACGCTCGACAACTTTCGCGGGATGTTCCAGGACGTGCCGATCGCATCCGGCTTTCTCAACACCGGCATCGTGCTGGTCGTGAAAGGCGCGATCACCCTGTTCTGTGCGCCGCTCGCCGCGTACGCCTTCGCCAAGTACGACTTCCGCGGCAAAAACATCATCTTCGCGACCGTGCTGCTGACGCTCATGCTGCCGACGATCGTGCTGATCATCCCGCTGCTGCTCGAGATGAAGGAGCTCGGCTGGGTGAACACCTACCAGGCGCTGATCCTCCCCGGCTCGGTCGACGCATTCGCGATCTTCTGGATGCGCCAGGTCATCGCCGCCGTGCCCGACGAGCTGCTCGACGCCGCCCGCGTCGACGGGTGCGGCGAGTTCGGCATCTTCTGGCGCATCGTCGTGCCGGTCATCCGTCCCGGCCTCGCCGGCCTCGCCGTGCTCACGATCATGAACATCTACAACGACTTCGTGTGGCCGGTGGTCGTCGCCAGTTCGAGCAAGATGGCGACCCTGCAGGTCGTGCTCTCGACGCTGGCGCAGAACATCTCCGGCAACAAGGTGGGCGCCGACTACGCGACCGTCACCGGTGAACTGCTCGCCGCGAGCTCGGTCGCGCTCATCCCACTGCTCATCCTTTTCATCGTGCTCCAGAAGCACTTCATCAACGGCATCCTCGCCGGCAGCGTCAAAGGCTGATCGCATGCGCGCCGAACGAACGAAAGGCACTCACCCCATGTCCGTCCCGAAGCCCGAGTATCCGCGGCCCGACTTCGACCGATCCGAGCGCTGGCTCACCCTCAACGGCGACTGGGGGTTCGAGCCCGCAGGCGGCGAGCCCACGTCGATCGTCGTGCCCTTCGCCTGGGAGACGAGCGCGTCGACCGTGCACCGCACCTGGCTGGAGAGCGCCGTCTACCGGCGAGCGGTCACCGTGCCGACGGAGTGGAACGGCAGCCGCGTCATCCTCAGCTTCGGGGCTGTGCACCACGTCGCCCGCGTTCTGGTCGACGGGCAGCTGGTCGGCGTTCACACGGGCGGGTACACCTCGTTCGAGTTCGACATCACCGAGTTCGTGACGCCCGGTGAGCCCGCCGAACTGGCCGTCGAGGTGCACGCCCCTGCCGACAAGCGGGCCATCCCGCACGGCAAGCAGCGCTCCATCCCGCAGGACGACTACGACGGCGTCTCGTTCACACCGACCTCGGGAATCTGGCAGTCGGTCTGGCTCGAAGCGCGCGGCCGCACCTACGTCGCCGCCGCGGCCGTACGCGGAGACTCGCTGACGGAGTTCGCCGTCTCGGGCTCCGTGGCGGGGGATGCCGCCGCCGGTGCATCCGTCGTCGTCACGGTCGAGGGCAGGCAGACGACCATCGTCGCGGATGCGGACGGCCGGTTCGAGGGCATCCTCGCCCTGGAGGATCCGCGGCTCTGGAGCCCGGCCGACCCGCAGCTGTACTCGATCAAGTTCCGCGTCGGCGATGGCGCCGCAGCCGACCGCGTGGTGGCGACCGCCGGGCTGCGCAGCATCGAGACGCGCGGCGAGAGCCTCTACCTCAACGGTCGCCGCCTCTACGTCCGCGGGGTGCTGGATCAGGGCTACTGGCCCGAGTCCGGCCTGACGGCACCGGACGACGTCTCGCTCGTGCGCGACCTCGACCTGGCCCGCGAGCTCGGCTTCAACCTCGTGCGCAAACACCTCAAGTTCGAGGAGCCGCGATGGCTGCACGAGGCCGACCGGATGGGCATGCTCGTCTGGGCGGAACCCGCCTGCCCCAGCCGTTTCACTCCCGAAGCGGCGCAGGCGTTCGAAGAGCAGCTCCCCGATCTTGTGCAGCGCGACGGCAACCATCCCTCCATCGTCGTGTGGGGACTGTACAACGAGGAGTGGGGTCTCGACTGGGACATCCCGGGGAGCAGCGAACGCGCCGATGCCGCCGTGCACGCCTACGAGACGATGCGCGCGCTCGACCGTTCGCGCCCGATCGTCGAGAACTCGGGATGGTCGCATGTGCGCACCGACCTCGTCGACTGGCACTACTACGACGAAGACCCCGCGAAGTGGGCGGCGAACCTCGCCGCCCTCGCGAGCGGCGAGAAGGAGACGTTCGAGGTCAAGCTCGGCCCCGACTTCTTCGTCGACAAATCCTTCTACGGGTCGGCCGACTTCCCGCGCGCAGGCGTGCCGATTCTGAACAGCGAGTTCGGGGCCGGGTTCACCAGCCTCGAACGGGCCTGGCACGTGCGGTGGCAGACCCAGGAGATCCGCCGCCACGACCGGTTCGCCGGCTACGTCTACACCGAGCTCACGGATGTGGAGCACGAGATGGCGGGTCTGCTCGACACCGAGCGCCGCCGCAAAGACTGGGGCGGCTTGAACCCGGCCGACAGCAACGCCGACACGGTTCTCGTGGTCGACCTCGTGCCCCAGCGCGCCGGCGCAGACATCCCGGTTCCCAGCGAGCCTCTGGTGTTGGATGTGCGCGTCTCGCACCACGGCGAGACGAGCATCGACGCGGTTCTGCACGCGGCCTGGTCTGCTCCGGGTTCACCGCTGCCACCGGCGAGCCGCGAGGCGGTGGATGCGCGGGCGCCGCAAACGGTCGAGCCGTTCGCCGTGTCGGAGCCCGTCAGTCTGCGCTTGCCCGCTCCGAGCGGCCCCGCGAGGCTCCATCTCTGGCTCGAGGTCGACGGGCGGTCGATCGCCCACACGTTCGTCGATGCCGCCGAGATCGAGCAGCCGAACCGCCGCGGAGCTCGCACGAGCTGAGCGGCGAACGGGCGGTGCGCGCTCTTCGTGCCAACGTGGGCGCGCACCGTTCCCTTCTCTGCCGACGCGTGATCCGCCGCCGAATCGACCCTGGCGTCTCAGCGATTCTGCGAGAGAATTGGTGTGCACCGTCGCAGTGCTGAACCGCCCTCTGCGATCCCGGACCCCGATCAGGAGGGTACTTCGGTGCGCTCGCATCCGGGGTCGGAGGGGAGCGGGAATCATGGGTGTGCTCGTGTACGGCGGCCACCAGGTGATCGAGTTCGAAGACAGGCTGCTCGCGCATTTGCAGATCGTGGCGGGGCTGAAGCTGCGACGACGGGAAGGCTTCTACCTTACTTGGCGGGAAGACACCAACGCCGGCAGTGGCCGGGTGACCATCTGGGTCGATCCGGCCCTCCCCCTGATGTTCAGGTACGAGGAAGGCGCCGCGCTCTCGATCAACCGGGAGTGGCTCGAATCGCTGACGCTCGCCTCGAACAGCGCGCGCGGCCTTGTCGTGACGGAGGAGACCGCGCACCTCACGACGGAGTCCGCCGAGGCGTTCTGACTCAGCCGGGTGGCCGGCTGCGGCATCCCGGCGTACCGTCCATCGCATGGAGCGGCCGAGAAGTTCGACGAAACCTTCGAAGACGGGGTCCGCACCCAGTAGAAGCCGTACCCTGGAACCATGAGTGAGGCGGAGGCCGACCGTGGATAGTGAAGGCGAACGCTTCTCCGAGGAGATGAGCCGACTGCGGAACCGCTCGGAGTCAGGTCGTGCCTATGCACGACCGTTCGTGCGAGCCTTCGAGGTGACGGGCGCCGCGGTTTCGACCCTGGGCGATGTGCTCGGCTCCGAGACGATCGACGCGAGCGACGCGCAGGCCGCCCGGCTCGACGAAGTGCAGTTCGATCTGGGCGAGGGGCCGTGCTGGGACGCCCTCCGACACTCGGCCCCTGTGCTCGAACCCGATCTCCGCACACGCGCATCCAGCTCGTGGCCCGCTTTCGCCGCAGCCATCGGCGACGATCGGATCGGCGCCCTGTTCGCGTTTCCGCTGCAGGTCGGGCCGTTGAAGATCGGTGCCGTCGACATGTACTCCCTCATCCCGGCGGTGCTCGATCCGACGCAGAGCAAGCGGGCGTCGGAGATGGCAGACCTCGTCGCCCGCCGGGTGTTGCAGGATGCCCTGTCCCGCTCGAGCGACGAGTACACGGACGACGTCGGCAATCCGTATTCCCGCCGCATTGTGCACCAGGCGACCGGCGTCGTACTCGCGCAACTCGACATCAGCGCCGACGACGCACGCCTGGTGATCCAAGGGCACGCGTTCTCGAATGACCGGTCGATGATGGATGTCTCCCGCGACATCCTCGACGGCCGCATCGACTTCTCGGTGCGGCAGGGCAGGATCGAGGAATCGGAATGACCGAGACCGGCCGCGAGCAACGCCTCCTGCGAGCCTTCGCGACCCTCGCAGACACCCTGGTCGCCGACTACGACGTCGTCGACCTGTTGCAGACCCTCGTCGACAGCTGCAGCGACCTGCTCGACGCGACGGCGTCCGGTGTGCTGCTCGCCAACGAACGAGGGGAGCTCGAGCTGCTCGCCTCGACGAGCGAGGCGAGTCGACTGGTCGAGCTCATGCAGCTCAGCGCGGATGCGGGCCCCTGCATCGAGAGCTACCTGACGGGGCGCACCGTGTCGCTCAACGACATCGCCGCGGCGCCGCCCCAGTGGCGACGATTCCGCGACGAAGCGCTCGCCCAGGGCTTCGCCTCCGTTCACGCCGTGCCGATGCGGTTACGGGACACGACGATCGGCACCCTCAATCTTCTCCGGGATGAAGCAGGCGACTTCCCCGAAGACGACATCGTCGCCGCGCAGGCGTTCGCCGACGTCGCCACCATCGGCATCCTGCACGAGCGCACCCTGGCCGAGAACCTGGTCGTGCGCGAGCAGTTGCAGCACGCTCTCGACAGCCGGGTGGTGATCGAACAGGCGAAAGGCGTCATCGCGCACATGCACGGCATCCCGGTGGACGATGCCTTCGCGATCATCCGGGCCTACGCCCGAACCAACCGCCTGGGCCTGTCCGCTGTCGCCGCCGGCATCGTCGACCGCAGCGTGGCCATCCCCAAAGGCTGACCCCGGCCGCCAAGGCCGACCGGTCTCAGGCAGCCATGATCGGCCGGTAGTCGTAGCCACCCGCGGCATCGAGGATCGTGGCCGTCGACTCCTGCACTTCGACGAACGTTCCCGGCAGGTCGTTGAGGGGTTCGGAGACGACGACGCGGGCGCGGGGGCCGAAGACCCGCAGGCGCTCCGCATCCGGGTACAGCTGGTGCAGCGTCGGGATGTCGACCGAGTGGAACAGCGTGCGCGTCATACCCTGCGTCGAGTAGCGGAACGCCCACAGGGTCGCACCGTCGGACACGGCGATCGTCGCCTGCACGGGGAAAGCGACATCGTGGTCGCGCGCCACCGCCTCGACCTTGCGCAGGGCGGCCTCGACGCCGGCCACCGGATCGTCGCGGAGGCCGAGGGTCAGCGCCAGATAGAAGAGCACCTCCGAATCGGTGGTGCCGTGGATCAGCGGATACAGCTCGGGGTCGACGGCGAGCACCAGATCGCGCTTGTACCGCTCGAAGCCGCTGAGGAACCCGTTGTGCATGAACATCCAGTTGTCGTAGCGGAACGGATGGCAGTTGGTCTGCTGGATGGGCGGCCCAGCGGCCGCGCGCACGTGCCCGAAGAACAGGGGGCTGGCGATGTTCTCGGCCAGTTCGCGAAGGTTCTCGTCATGCCAGGCAGGCTCGATGCTGTGGAACAGCGCCGGAACACTGCCCGCCACCGCGCCGTCCGGATACCAGCCGAGCCCGAAACCGTCGCCGTTCACCGTCTCGGCCCCGAGGGGCGAGTTGAGCGACTGGGCGACCAGCGAATGCTGGGCGTCGAGGATGAGGGTGGACGGTCTGAGCGGTTCCCCTGAGTAAGCCAGCCAACGACACATAGCGGTCATCTCCCCGGCCCAGCGTCGACGCCGGACTCACCACGACCCTAGTTCTGACGGGGCGCCACGGCCAGAGGCGAGGCGGTCGATTCGCCGACACTCGCTCCGTCGCGAGTGACACCGGCGGCGCGCTAGCGGCAAGGGGTATGCGCCGCGAATGTGGCCGGTGCGGTCGAGAGTGGCAGGTATGCCGGGCACTCTCGACCGGAACGGCCACACTCGCCGAGAAGGCGCGTCAGCGCAGCGCGTCAGCGCAGCGCGTCAGCGCAGCGCGTCAGCGCAGCGTGGCGGCGGCGGGGCAGTCGAACGGGTCGCGGGCGGAGAGGCCGACGCGGTTCAGGTAGTCGATCACGATCGCGTAGGAGCGGATGAGCGTGGTCTGCGTGTAGGGGATGTTCTCGGCCTCGCAGTGCTCGCGCACGATCGCCGCCGCCTTGCGGAGGTGCGTGCGCGGCATGCTCGGGAACAGGTGGTGCTCGACCTGGTAGTTGAGGCCGCCCATGAACGCGGTGGTGCCGAAACCTTCGATGTTGCGGGAGGTCAGAACCTGGCGACCGAGGAAGTCGACCTTCACACCCGGCTCGATCAGGGGCATCCCCTTGTGGTTGGGTGCGAAGCTCGCGCCCATGTAGATGCCGAAGACCGCGAGCTGCACACCCAGGAACGCCACGGCCATGCCGAACGGCATGAGCCAGAAGACGACACCGAGGTAGAGCGCGAAACGCACCAGGAGGAACGTGATCTCTTTGCCGCGACCGTCGACCTTGCCGCGCTTCAGCAGCGTGCCGAACGAGCGGTAGTGCAGGTTGATGCCCTCGAACGCGAGCAGCGGAAAGAAGAGGTAGCCCTGCTTGCGGGTGATGAGCCGGAACAGGCCCTTCTGCTTCGCCGCGTCTTCTTCGATGAAGGAGATCGTGTCGATCTCGATGTCGGGGTCTTTGCCGATGGTGTTCGGGTTCGCGTGGTGACGGGTGTGCTTCGTCATCCACCACGAGTAGCTGATGCCGACGAACAGTGTCGCAAGCACGCGTCCCATGCGGTCGTTGAGGGGCCCCGAGGTCGCGATCTGACGGTGCGACGCCTCGTGACCGAGGAAGGCGAACTGGGTGAATATCACTCCCAGGGCTGCGGCGATGAGCAGCTGGAACCAACTGTCGCCGAGCAGAACCATGCCGGCGATTCCCGCCGCGAGCGCTACGACGAGGCTCGCGAACACGATCGCGTAGAAGGCGCGAGCGCGTCGTAGCAATCCGGCGTCGCGCACGGTGCTCAACAGGCGGGAGTAGCTCCCGGTTCCTGTCGGAGCGGTGCTGATTCTGGGCCCGGTCTTGCGGATCGGCCCGAGGGTGGGTGCGAGTGTCGTCATGCAGTGCCGTCCGGTCGGTTCGACTTCCCAGCCGGCGTTGTCGGGCGTGCACCCTCAGATGTCTTCAAACTACTGCCCCAGCCTGATCGGCGCCCGTTAATCGCCGAAGAACTTCTGTGAGTCGCGAATCAGGCGCGACGGGATGCGGTGACGGTGAACTTCGCGTTGCGCGCGATCTGGCGCGTGGGACCGACCGTCCGCTCCAGCGCCGACCGGTAGCCGAGGTGCGAGTTCCAGACAGTCCAGAGCTCGCCGCCGGGGGCCAGCACCCTGGCGGCGTCGGCGAACATCCGGTGGGCGATGCCCGTGTGCACCGCGCTGCCGATGTGGAACGGCGGGTTCAGCACGATCAGGTCGGCGCTCGCGTTCGGCTGGGCGGCCAGCGCGTCGTCGCGCACGACCGTCACCCTGTCGGCGACGCGATTGGCGGTCGCCGTGGCCGCCGCCGAGGCGACCGCCGCCGCGGACTGGTCGGTGGCCGTGACCGTGAGCTGCGGCCGACGCAGCGCGAGGGTGGTCGCGAGCACGCCGGTGCCGCAACCGAGGTCGATGGCCGCACGCGCATCCGGAACCGCCTGGTCGATCACGCCGAGCAGCAGCCGGGTGCCGATGTCGACGGATGTGCCCGCGAACGCCGCACCGTGGGCGCACACCCAGAGCGAGAGCTCGGCGTCGAACGTGCGACGCGGCCACGGCTCCAGCGATGCGGCGGCCTCGGGGTGCGCGTCGGTCGCGGTGAGCACCCGCGCCTTCTGGCGCGCGAGCGACGCCTGCACCGACCCGAAAACCTGGCCGAGCACACCGTTCATCGCGGTGGTCATGTGCTTCACCATGCCGCCGGCGTAGACGACGACCTCGGGATGCGCGTACTCGGCGACGAGCGCGGCCGTCTCGGCCAGCGCATCCAGGCTCCGCGGAAGCCGCAGCAGCACGACGCGGGCTCCCGCGACCAGCGAGGCATCGAGCGGTCTGTGCTCAGAGCTTGCGGAAAGTCCCAGCTCGGCCGCGTTCGCGTCGAGCGCGATGGCTCCCGTGAGGGCGTCCTGGTGCACGCGGATCCCGCGGGCTCCACCCCACGCGGCCGCGAGGGTGAGAGCGCCGTACGCGTCACCGATCACGACGACATCACCGTCACTGGGGACAGCGGCGGCGAGCGCCGGTGCCGCGGTGTCGAGGATGAGTCGGTCGGCGGCATCCACCGCGAACAGGTTCGGCGCCTCGACGTCGGGCCTGCGTCGCAGACTGTCGAACGGGAACTCGGAAGGGATGGGCACGCTCTTTCCTACCACCCCGGAGCCGGCCGGCGCCGGCGCGATCCGAGATGATGGCCGGGGGATGTCGAAGACGCGACGACCCGTTCGACGTATCCATGTCACCCAACGACAGGAGAGAACATGCGTTACGAGATCTTGATCTACAACAACGCCGAGTGCGAGGCCGCCATTCTGGGCGAGCACCGCGAGGAGCTCGACAAGACACACGCGGCCGTGCTCGCCGAACTGTCCGCCTCGGGCGAGCTGGTGGCGTCCGACGAGTTGAGCCAGGATGCGGCGGTCGTCGTGCGCACATCGGTCGACGAGCCGCACCTCCTACGCCGAACGGACGGACCGTTCAGCGAGGCGAAGGAGTGGGTCGGCGGCTTCTACCTCGTCGACTGCGTGAGCATGGACCGCGCCGTCGAGATCGCCGGCCGCTTCATCGAGGCCCGCTGGTCGCCGGTCGAAGTGCGACAGCTCGTGCACTTCGACCCGGCGGCGTAGCGGCCCGGCGGCGTAGCGGCCCGGCGGCGTAGCGGCCCGGCGCATCCCGAGTCCTACTTCTTCAGAGCCTTGTCGATGAGGGGCACGAGGTTGTCGATCGTGTAACCGGTCGAAAGTGTCGTTCCCGTGGAGAAGGCCGAGGAGAGGTCGCCGTCGATGACCACGGCATGACCGCTCTGAACCGTCTTCAGTGCCTTCCACTGCGGGTCTTCGGTGATCTCCTTCGCGTCGATGAAGATGGGGAACGCAACGATCAGGTCGGCGTTCAGCAGGTCGAGCTGCTCGCTGGAGATGTCGACGGAGAAACCGTTGCTGCTCACGGGGAGGGCGGCGATCGTCGGGCTCTGCGTGAAACCGAAGTGCTCGAGGGTCTCGACGCGTCCGCCGCCCTCTGCGTACGCACCCCAGCCTTCGCTCGTCTTGGTGGCTGCTGTCGCGGTGAGCCCCTTCCACTCGGGGTGGGCCTTCTCGACGGCGGCGTACTGCGCGTCGACGTCGTCGAGCAGCTTGTCCCCCTTGGCGGGAACACCGAGCGCGGTCGAGATCATGTGCACCTGCTGCTCCATCGTGGTCAGGTAGCTCTCGCCGCCCTTCGGGATGCTCACGGTCGTCGCGATCGAGGCCAGACGATCGTGGCGGCCTTTGTCGCCACTGCCTTTCACGTCGAGGATCAGGTCGGGCTTGAGCGCCGCGATCGCCTCGTAGGAGGGCTCAAGCGTGCCGATGATCTTCGGGGACTTCTTGTACAGACCCTTGGCCCAGGGGCCGACGCCGTCGCCACCGAAAGCGAGCCAGTCGGAGGCGCCGACCGGCTGACCACCGAGCGCCAGCACCGTCTCCGCGTCGCCCCAGCCGAGCGCGACGATCCGCTTCGGCTCCGACTTCACCGTCACATCGCCGAACGCGGTTTTCACCGTCTGCGGGAACGTTCCCGCCGACGAGGCCGACGAGCTTCCGCTCCCCGTGTCGCCCGCGCCGGAGGCGGAGCAACCCGTGAGCGCCAGCACCGCGACGGCGGCGGCGACGAGGGCGGTTCGGAAGAGCTTCATGGAGATCTGGCCTTTCTTGCGCGGCGCAGGAGCGCGCCGATTGCACGTGCAGGGAGTGGCCGCGAGGTGGCAGCACTACGAAGGGTAGCCTAAGCTAACCTTGCTGTGATTGCCCCTCCCGCCCCCGCCGTACGGCCCAGCGCCGGCCTCGCACACCGCCTGCCGACACGGCTGGTGTGGGTGCTGGCGACCGTGGCGGTGCTTCTCGTCGTGGTGGTGCTGAGCCTCAGCGTCGGCTCCCGCGGCATCCCACCGGCCACCGTATGGGAGGCGCTCTTCGGCCGCGGCACGCCGGCCGATGTCACGGTCGTGCTGCAGGGCCGCGTGCCGCGCACCATCGCCGGTTTGCTGGTCGGCGCGGGCATCGGCGTCGCAGGGGCGCTCATTCAGGCGGTCACCCGCAACCCGCTGGCTGATCCCGGCATCCTGGGCGTGAACTTCGGCGCCGCGTTCGCCATCGCGATCGCGGTCGGGGTGTTCGGGATCACGGCCCCGCTCGGGTACGTCTGGTTCGGCCTGGGCGGCGCGCTGGTGACGACGGTCGCCGTGTACCTGATCGGCTCGGCCGGGCGCGGGTCGGTGAACCCGCTGCAGATCACGCTGGCCGGTGTCGCACTCGGCGCCGTGCTGAGCGGCATCATCTCGGCGATGCTGCTCGCGAATCCTCAAGGCTTCAACGCCATGATCGCCTGGCGTGCGGGCTCACTGCAGGACCGCAGCTGGGATGCGATCGCTGTCGCCGCGCCCTTCGTGCTCCTCGGCGTGGTGCTGGCGGTGGCCCTCGGCCGCGCGCTCAACGCGGTGGCGCTGGGTGACGACCTGGCGGGATCGCTCGGCGCGAACGTCACGGCGACGCGCGCCCTGTCTCTCCTCGCCATCACGCTGCTGGCAGGCGCGGCCACCGCCGTCGCCGGCCCGATCGCGTTCGTCGGGCTGATGATCCCGCACCTGGCGCGGTGGATCGTCGGCCCCGACCAGCGCTGGATCATCGGATACTCGCTGCTGCTCGCGCCCATCCTCCTGCTCGTCGCGGACATCGTGGGCCGCGTGATCCTCTGGCCGGGCGAGCTCCAGGTCGGCATCGTCACGGCCTTCCTCGGCGCGCCCGTGCTGATCGTGCTCGTGCGGCGCCAGAGGGTGAGCGGGCTGTGAGCCTCGGCACCGGCCGCTCCATGGTGCGGGTGCGCTGGCCGGGCGGCGGGATGCTCCTTCCGCGGCGCGGCGTCATCGTCGTGTCGGTGCTGCTGCTGGCCATCCTGGTGCTCGGCCTCGTGGCGCTCGGCCTCGGCGACTACCCGCTCAGCATCCCCGAGGTGATCAGCAGCCTGTTCGGCGACCAGGGCTTCGCGACGACGGTCGTCGTCGAGTGGCGCGCTCCCCGCGTGGTCGGGGCGATCGTCTTCGGGGCCGCGCTCGGCGCATCCGGAGCCCTCTTCCAGACCCTTACGCGCAATCCGCTCGGCTCCCCTGACATCATCGGATTCTCGACCGGCGCCTACACCGGTGCGATCGTCTCGCTCACGGTGCTGGGCGGCGGGTTCGTCTCTGAGAGCATCGGGGCGATCGCCGGCGGCCTGATCACGGCGTTCATCGTGTACTTGCTGGCCTGGCGCGACGGCATCCAGGGGTTCCGGCTCGTCATCGTCGGCATCGCGGTGACAGCGATGCTCACGGGCGTCAACAGCTACCTGCTCGTGAAAGCCAAGACCGAGGTGGCGATGGCCGCCTATCTGTGGGGTGCCGGATCGCTCGCCCTCGTCGACTGGCAGCAGGTGCTCTCCGCGCTCATCCCCCTCGCCGTGCTCGGTGTCGCGACGGTGCTCGTGGTCCGGCCCCTGCGCCAGCTCGAGCTCGGCGACGACTCGGCGACCGCCCACGGAGTGGCCGTGGAGCGCACCCGGCTCGTCGTCGTGGTCGTCGGGGTCGCTCTGATCGCGGTGGTGACGGCGGTCTGCGGGCCGATCGCGTTCATCGCCCTGTCCGCTCCGCAGATCGCCGCGCGCCTCAGTCGTGGTGCCGGCATCCCCGTGGGCGCCTCCGCCGCCACCGGCTCGCTCCTGCTCCTCGCCTCCGACCTGGTCGCCCAGCACGTCATCCCCGGCTCCGTGCCGGTGGGCATCGTGACCGTGGTCGTCGGCGGGGTGTACCTGATCGCCCTGCTCATCCGGGAGGCCCGACGACTGTGACCGACACCGTGCACCGGCTGCGCGCCGACAGGGCGACGCTCGCCTACGACAAACGCGTCATCTCCGAACGGCTCTCCCTCGACATCCCCGACGGATCGTTCACCGTGATCGTCGGACCCAACGCGTGCGGCAAATCCACTCTGCTGCGCGCCCTCTCCCGGCTGCTCGCGCCGACCGACGGCAGGATCGTTCTCGACGGCCGCGACATCGCGGACTATCGCCCGAAGGAGGCGGCGCGCGTGATCGGGCTGCTGCCGCAGAGCTCGATCGCGCCCGAGGGGATCACGGTGGCCGATCTTGTGGCGCGCGGCCGGTACCCGCACCAGGGCCTCATCCGCCAGTGGAGCTCGGACGACGCGGCCGCGGTCGAAGCCGCGATGGTGGAGACCGGAACGGCCGACCTCC
This sequence comes from Leifsonia sp. NPDC058292, assembly GCF_042880955.1. Lineage (NCBI taxonomy): Bacteria > Bacillati > Actinomycetota > Actinomycetes > Micrococcales > Microbacteriaceae > Leifsonia > Leifsonia sp. NPDC058292. The sequence goes on along the minus strand of NZ_JBHVYL010000018.1, from coordinate 2,835 downwards.
GCGCGCGCCAGATGTCCGAGCTCTCGGGCGGGCAGCGGCAGCGCGTGTGGGCGGCGATGGCGCTCGCGCAGCAGACGCCCATCCTGCTGCTCGACGAGCCGACGACCTTTCTCGACATCGCCCACCAGGTCGATCTGCTCGACCTCTTCGCCGAGCTGAACGCCGCCGGCAACACCATCGTCGCGGTGCTGCACGACCTGAACCACGCGGCCCGCTACGCCAGCCACCTGGTGGCCATGAAAGAGGGACGCATCGTCGCCCAAGGAGAACCGCGGCGGATCGTGACCGCCGACCTGGTCGAAGAGGTCTTCGGCCTGGCCTGCGTCGTGATCGACGACCCGGTGACCGGAACTCCGCTCGTCATACCGAAGCGGCGCCCCGGCCCGCACCTCACGCCTCGCGGATGACCGCGACCCCACCGGGGGCGATGCTCACCGAGCCGTGATGCACCGTTCCGGTCAGCAGGTCTTCTCCTGACGCCTGGGCACGCGCCTCCTCCGTCCGATGATTGATCAAGAAGAGATAGGAGCGGTCTCCGGATGCGCGCCGCACCGCCTCGACGCCGGGCGACACCTCCGCGACCGGCTTCACCCCCGCCTCCGCGAGGAGGCCATGCACGAACTCGTCGAGGCTCGGCCGGTCGAGGTCGACGGAGAGGTACCAGGCAGCGCCTTCACCCTCGCCGTCGCCGACGCTCCGCCGGGTGATCGCCGGATGCCCGGCGAGGTCTCCGCCATCGTGCGACGCGACGACCTCAGCGCCGTCGGTGCGCATCAGTTCGCTCCACCGCACGCCGCGCCACCCGTTGTCGAGCTGCACCGACTCCTCCGTGGTGAGGGGGAAGAACTCCTCGCTGTGCGCGCCGAGCAGCTCGCGGAAGGCGCCGGGGTAGCCGCCGGTGAGAACCGTGTTGTGCTCGTCGACGATTCCCGAGAACCAGGTGACGAGCACCGTCCCGCCGCCGGCGGCGAACGCGGCGACCCGTCGCGCCGTCTCGGGGGAGGCAAGGAAGAGTCCAGGCACGACCACGAGCCGGTAGCCGTCGATGGGCGCCCAGGGCGGCACCACATCCACCGTGACCGCACGGTCGAACAGCGCGTTGTGGAGAGCGCGCGCCGTGTCGGCGTACTGCGGCCGGTTGATCGGTTTGAGTCCGCTCTTCAGCGCCCAGCCGGCCTCGTTGTCGTGCAGGAAGGCGACCTGCACGTCGGCGACGGTGGTGTCCATGAGTTCGGTGAGCCGGGAGACCTGGCCACCGAGACGCACGATGTCGGTGAAGATGCGGGAATCGCGCCCGGCGTGCGGCAGCATCGCCGAGTGGAACTGTTCGGTCCCTGACTTCGAGGCCCTCCACTGGAAATACATGACGCTGTTCGATCCGCGCGCGAGATGGCTGAAGGCATGCCGCGCGAGCTCGCCCGGCTTCTTCGGCTGGTTGATCGGATGCCAGCTCGCGGCGCCGGCGGCGTGCTCCATCAGCATCCACGGTCCGCCGTTCGAGAGGCCGCGCATCCGGTCGCCACTGAACGCCAGCTCTTGGTGCCGCAGCGGATCGGGACCGTACGTGTAGTGGTCGTTCGCGGCGATGTCCATCTCCGCAGCCCAGCGCGTGTAGTCGACGACGTCGGGGCCGAGGCCGACCATGAAGTTGGTGGTCACCGGGATGTCGGGCGTGTGCCGCTTGAGCACCTCGCGCTCGGCGCGGTAGTGCTCGAGCAGCGCGTCGGACGAGAACCGCTCGTAGTCGAGCAGCTGCCCAGGGTTGTGCGCGGTCTTGCCGTGCGGGGTCGTGATCTCCTCGAACGACGAAAACGAGTTGCCCCAGAAGGCCATCCCCCAGGCTTCGTTGACTGCCGCGACCGTGCCGTACTTCGCTTGCACCCAGCGGCGGAAATGCTCTTGCGAGACGGGGCAGTGGCAGCGACCGTTTCCGCCGCCGAGCTCGTTGCTCACATGCCACATCGCGATCGCCGGATGGCAAGCGACGTGCGCGGCGAGCTCATCCACGATGCGCACGGCGAATTCGCGGAACACCGGCGACGACGGGCACCAACCCAGACGCCCGCCCGGAGCCAGCGGCACACCGGTCTCGTCCTGCGGCAGGATCTCGGGATGCAGGCGGTGCAGCCACATCGGAACCGCGGCAGTGGGGGTGGCCAGGTCGACGCGGATGCCGTTCTCGTGCAGGAGGTCGAGCATCCCGTCGATCCAAGTGAAGTCGAACTGCCCGTCGCGCGGCTCATGCACGACCCACGAGAACACGCCCAATGTGACGAGGTTGACGCCCGCCTCGCGCATGAGCGCCATGTCTTCGAGCACGGTCTCGCGCGGCCACTGCTCGGGGCTGTAGTCGCCGCCGAACGAGAGGGCGTCGGTGGGCCACTGCGGGCGGGGACGGATGGGAGCGGTCGTCGATTCCATATCTTCAGCAGCTTAAGTTACTCGAGACGCTGGGGCAAGAGGTGGCTCTTGCGTGTCACTCTTCGGGCCGAACGTGGCCGGTGCGGTCGAGTGTGGCCGGTATGCCAGCCACACTCGACCGGAACGGCCACACCCGCCGGAAACGGACGGGCTCGCGAGCCCACCCCGCTCCCCCCACAGAGGTACGCATCCCGCCCGCGAACGTGACCCTTCGCGCCCAATGTGGCCGTTGCGGTCGAGCGTGGCCGGTATGCCAGCCACACTCGACCGGAACGGCCACACTCGCCGGAAACGGACGGGCTCGAAACGGACGGGCTCGAAACGGACGGGCTCGGCGAACCCGCCCCGCTCCTCCTCACAGAGGTACGCATCCCGCCCGCGAACGTCGCCCTCCGCGCCCAATGTGGCCGTTCC
>NZ_JBHVYL010000017.1:0-79143 GCF_042880955.1 Leifsonia sp. NPDC058292 | reverse complement strand
GTCCCAACACGCCGTCTCGTGCCTACACCAGACGGCGTGTTGGGACCCCTCGATGCGTCAGAGAGATGCGTCAGACAGAACGGAAGCGGAACCGGCGGCCGCGTCCGATATGCTGATGAGCGTTCGCGCACACGCGCGGACGACAAGCGAGTGCAACTGAATATCGGGCCACCGAAGTCGATGCGGGAGAGCCGGACTGCGCGAATGCGCACCACCGGCACCGAAGGAGCAATCCTCCCCGACAATCTCTCAGGTACGCGTACCGCATCGAACTGGCCACTCTGAAAAGTAGAGAGACGACTCCATCGTCCTCTCGCCCAAGGTGAAAGCCGCGTCAGCGCGGTGAAACTCTCAGGCCGGATGACAGAGGGGGAGTTCTCACGCAGCCGCGAGGCCGCGCCCAACTCCCGGCGACGGCCGGCGAAAACGGAGAACTCATGACCTCGAACGACTCGGAACGCCTGTCGCCGCTGCACGACGCCCACCAGGCTGCCGGCGCATCCTTCACCGACTTCGCCGGCTGGCAGATGCCCGTGCGCTACTCCAGCGACCTCGCGGAGCACCACGCCGTTCGCACGGCCGCCGGCCTGTTCGACCTCTCGCACATGGCGGAGATCCTGGTGATCGGCCCCGAGGCCGGCCAGGCCCTCGACTACGCGCTCGCGGGCAAGCTCTCGGCGATCGCGAACGACCAGGCCAAGTACAGCCTGCTGCTGTCCCGCTCCGGCGGCATCATCGACGACCTCGTGGTCTACCGCACGGGCGACGACCGCTACATGGTGGTCGCCAACGCGGCCAACCGCGACCAGGTCGTCGAGGAACTGCGCGACCGCACCGCCCCGTTCGACACCGAGGTGTTCGACGAGAGCGACGACATCGCGCTCATCGCGGTGCAGGGGCCGGCCAGCCTCTCCATCCTGATCGCCACCGCCGGGTTCGCCGTCGAGGGCGGCCACAACGACGGCGACGATTTCGGCGACCGCGTGGGCGCGCTCAAGTACTACTGGTCGCTTCCCGCGCTCTTCGAGACGCATCCGGTGCTGATCGCTCGCACCGGGTACACCGGCGAAGACGGCTTCGAGCTGTACACCGCGCCCGACAACGCGAAGCAGCTGTGGGATGCCCTGCTCGAGGCGGGCGCGGAGCAAGGCCTCGTGCCGGCCGGCCTCGCCAGTCGCGACACGCTGCGGCTCGAGGCGGGGATGCCGCTTTACGGACACGAGCTCACCACCGAGACGTACCCCGCCCAGGCGGGCCTCGGCCGTGTGGTCAACCTCGGCAAAGACACCGATTTCGTCGGCCGCAACGCCAGCGAGCTCGGACCGGACGCCTCCGCCCCCGTGCTCGTCGGTTTGATGGGTCACGGCAAGCGGGCGGCGCGCGCAGGCTACCCCGTGTACGCCTCCGACGGGGTGACGGGCGCCGACGAGGCCGTCGGTGTCGTCACCTCGGGCGCGCTGTCGCCGACGGTCGGCGTGCCGATCGCGATGGCGTATGTCTCGCCGCGCTTCGCCCGCACCGGAACCGAATTGCACGTCGACATCCGCGGCAACCGCCTCGGGTTCACTGTCACCGCCCTTCCCTTCTACAGCAGAAAGAAGCACTGACATGGCCGCACCCCAAGACCTCCAGTACACCGCCGAGCACGAGTGGGTTCTCGTCGAGGGTGACGTCGCCACCGTCGGCATCACCGCTTACGCGGCCGAGAAGCTCGGCGACGTCGTGTTCGTCGAGCTGCCGGCCGAGGGCAGTGCGCTCGCCGAGGGCAAGGTCGTCGGCGAGATCGAATCGACGAAGTCGGTCGGCGAGCTGTTCGCCCCCATCGACGGCACCGTCGCCGAGATCAATTCGGCGGTCGTCGACTCGCCTGAGCTCGTCAACAGTGACCCGTTCGGCGAAGGCTGGCTGCTCAAGGTCTCCTTCACCCAGCTCCCCACCCTGCTCAGCTACGACGAATACTCCGCCCTGACCGGCGAGTGAGGCCCTTTCTTCTCTGATGACTGAACTCTTCCAGACGCGTCACATCGGCACCGACGGCGACGCGCAGCGCACCATGCTGGCCGCCATCGGCTATGACAGCGTCGACGACCTCGTGACGGCGGCCGTTCCCGACTCGATCCGCATCGGCGCGTTCGCCGAGCCGAGCGAATCCGCGCTGCCCGCTCCGGCCAGCGAGCGCGAGGCGCTCCGCGAGCTTCGCGGCCTCGCGGCGCGCAACACCGTGAACCGGTCGATGATCGGTCTCGGCTACTACGGCACGATCACCCCGTCGGTGATCAAGCGCAACGTGCTCGAGAACCCGAGCTGGTACACGGCGTACACCCCGTACCAGCCGGAGATCTCGCAGGGCCGGCTGGAAGCACTCATCAACTTCCAGACGATGGTCGCCGAGCTCACCGGGCTCGACACGGCCAACGCCTCGATGCTCGATGAGGGCACGGCCGTCGTCGAGGGGATGCTGCTCGCGCGTCGCGCGTCCAAGGTCAAGACGCCGAAGTTCATCGTCGACAGCGACGCTTTCCCGCAGACCCTCGGTCTGCTGCGCAACCGGGCAGACGCGGTCGGCATCGAGATCGTCGAGCTCGGCCTCGCCACGACCGCCCCCGATGCCCCGGAGCTCGCGGACGCGTTCGGGCTGTTCGTGCAGTATCCGGGCGCCTCGGGCCGGGTCTGGAACCCGGGTGCGCTCATCGCATCCGTCAAAGAGCGGGGTGCGGTGGTCGTTGCCGCCGCCGACCTGCTGGCGCTCACCCTCATCACCTCGCCCGGCGAGCTCGGTGCCGACGTCGCCGTCGGCACGACCCAGCGGTTCGGCGTCCCGATGGGCTTCGGCGGCCCGCACGCGGGCTACATGGCGGTGCGCAAGGGCCTCGAGCGGCAGCTCCCCGGTCGCCTCGTCGGTGTGTCGCAGGATGCCATCGGCAAGCCCGCCTACCGTCTCACGCTGCAGACGCGCGAGCAGCACATCCGCCGAGAGAAGGCGACCTCGAACATCTGCACCGCGCAGGTGCTGCTCGCCGTGATGGCCGGCATGTACGCGGTCTACCACGGCCCGCACGGTCTGAAGACGATCGGTCAGACCGTCCACTCCTCTGCTGCGCTCGCCGCGCGCGTTCTGCGGGAGCACGGCATCGACGTCGTCTCCGACTCGTTCTTCGACACCATCCAGGTGCGCGTCGACGATGCCGCCGGCGTGGTGGCCGACGCTCACGACCGCGGGATCCTCCTGCACGCCGCCGACGACACGACGGTCTCGCTGAGCTTCGACGAGGAGACGGCGGCAGACCTCGCCGGCGGTTCCTCCCTCTTCGCCGATCTCCTCGCCGTGTTCGGCGCGGCCGAGTCGTCGACGGACTTCGCCTTCGTGGGCGGACTGCGCTCGTTCGACGCGACGCTCGCCCGCGAGAGCGCGTACCTCACGCATCCCGTGTTCAACACGCATCATTCCGAGACCGCCATGATGCGCTACCTCAAGTACCTCGCCGACAAGGACTATGCGCTCGACCGCGGCATGATCCCGCTCGGCTCGTGCACGATGAAGCTCAACGCCGCCAGCGAGATGGAGGCGGTGACCTGGCCCGAGTTCGCCGGCCTGCATCCGTTCGCCCCGATCGACGACGTCCGCGGCTCGCTCGAGCTCATCGACCAGCTCGAGACCTGGCTCGCCGATGTCACCGGGTACGACTCCGTGTCGTTGCAGCCGAACGCCGGCAGTCAGGGCGAGTTGGCAGGACTCCTCGCCATCCGCGGCTACCACCGCTCGCGCGGGGACCTCGCACGCACCGTCTGCCTGATCCCGCAGAGCGCGCACGGCACCAACGCGGCCTCGGCCGTGCTCGCCGGCATGTCCGTCGTCGTCGTTGCCTGCGACGAACTGGGCAACGTCGACCTCGACGACCTGCGCGCGAAGATCGCCGAGCACGCCGACACGCTCGCCGCCCTCATGATCACCTACCCCTCGACGCACGGCGTCTACGAGCACGAGGTCGTGGCGATCACGCAGGCCGTCCACGACGCCGGCGGCCAGGTCTACGTCGACGGCGCCAACCTCAACGCGCTGCTCGGCTACGCGCGGTTCGGCGACTTCGGCGGCGACGTGAGCCACCTGAACCTGCACAAGACCTTCTGCATCCCGCACGGCGGCGGCGGCCCGGGCGTCGGGCCGGTCGCGGCCAAGGCGCACCTCGCGCCGTTCCTTCCCGGGCACCCGCTCGCACAGCGCGCGGACCACTACCTCGCGGGCGGGGGCGCAGCCGGGTCGGCCGCCGCCGGGCGCGTCGACCACGCCGGCGGACCGGTCTCGGCCGCCGCCTACGGCAGCCCCAGCATCCTCCCGATCAGCTGGGCCTACGTGCGCATGATGGGCGCGCAGGGTCTGACGGATGCCACGGGTGCGGCCGTGCTCGCCGCGAACTACGTCGCCGTCAAATTGCGAGACCACTTCCCGGTGCTCTACGCGGGCGACAACGGACTCGTGGCGCACGAGTGCATCCTCGACGTCCGTCCGCTCACCGAGCAGACCGGCGTGACCGTCGACGACGTGGCCAAGCGCCTCATCGACTACGGATTCCACGCCCCGACGATGAGCTTCCCGGTGGCAGGCACCCTGATGGTGGAGCCGACCGAGAGCGAAGACCTCGGCGAGCTCGACCGGTTCGTCACGGCGATGGTCTCGATCAAAGCCGAGGCCGACGCGGTCGCGGCCGGCGACTGGCCGGGTGACGACAACCCGCTCCGCAACGCGCCGCACACGGCCGAGACGGTGATCGTGGGGGAGTGGGCACATCCCTACAGTCGCGAGCAGGCGGTCTATCCGGTGCCGAGCCTCGTACGCAACAAGTACTGGCCACCCGTTCGGCGCATCGACCAGGCCTGGGGCGACCGCAACCTGTTCTGCGCGTGCCCGCCTCCGGAGGCGTTCGCCTGATCTGCCGATCAGACTCGGAGGGGGCCGGGCGTTCTCAGCCGAAGACGCCCGGCCACCACGCTACGGCCAGCGGGTAGCCGACGAACGAAACGATGTCGATGACGACATGCGCGACGACCAGGGGCATCACGCGCCCCCAGCGCGTGTAGCACCAGCCGAACACCACGCCCATGATGGCGTTGCCCACGAACGGCCCGTAGCCCTGGTAGAGGTGGTAGCTGCCGCGGAGCAGCGCCGCCGAGACGATGATCGTCCACTTGTTCCAGCCGAGCTGGCGCAGCCGGGTGAACAGGTACCCGACGATGATCACCTCTTCCTGCAGGCCGGCGCGCAGTGCGGCGAAGATGAGGATGGGGATCGTCCACCAGTGGGTGTCGAGCGGTGAGGCCTGCACCTGCACCGTGACGCCGGCCATCCGGCCGAGCACGTAGAGCAGGATGCCCGGCACGCCGATCACCAGGAACAGCACGAGGCCGCCCGCCAGGTCGCGGCCCGGCTGGGACAGGTCGAAGCCGATGCGGCGGAACCCGGTGCGCCCGCGCTGCCAGAGCAGGAACACCACCAGGGCCACCGCGAAGAGCGGGAACAGGTTGCCGAGGAACTGATAGGTGAAGTCGAGCCACTCCCGCGGGCTCTGAGACGGGTTCACCTGGGTCGACTGATCGGCCAGCGGTGTCGTGTCCGTCACCCGCGAGATGATCGAGACGATCGAGTAGATGGCGGATGCGCCGAGCGACAGCCCGAGCACGATCGCGATCTCCCACCACAGGCGGGCGCGGGACGAGTGGTCGACGGGAACCTCGGCGGACCAGGGGGTTTCACTGCTCATACGTGCATCCTGCCAGTACGGTTCTCGCGGCGGAATCCGCCTCAGAGGCACCGCGATCCCTGTCGAAGTGCTCGTTTTTTTGCGCGGAGCGGTGAAAATGCGCCGCTTTTCTGGCGATGGTGCAAGTTTCCGTCAACTGAGTTACCACTGTGTAACGTTTTCGAGCCCGGTTTTGCATTCGCCCTGTGCGCTACTTACAGTCATTCTTATCCCGCGCGGTCCAGGCACGCTCGCACGCCTGCGCCCTCGCACACTTCGCACAGGAGGAACATTGCACATCAAGGGAAGAAAGGCCAGGTACGCAGTCAGCGCCATCGCTCTCGCGGGCGTCACTGCACTGGCACTGTCGGCCTGCACCACATCCGGGAGCTCGTCGACGTCGTCGGCGGCCAAGGGTGGAACGGTGACCGTCGCCGTCGTCAACGACCTGACGTCGCTGAACTCGCAGACCCCGCAGGGCAACCTGGACACCAACGGCCAGGTCGGCTACCTGAACGGTTCGTATGGCACTGGTTTCCAGTACATCGACAACAACTTCAAGATCGTCCACGACGACAAGTTCGGCAAGTTCGAGAAGACGTCGGACGACCCGCTGACGGTCAAGTACACGCTGAACAAGGACGACAAGTGGTCCGACGGCGAGCCCATCACGGCTGATGACATGATCCTCGCCTGGGCGATGAACTCGGGATACTACGACTCCGCCACCCTCGACGACGAAGGCAAGGTGACGAAGGGTACCCAGTACTTCACGATCGCCGGCTCGACCGCCGGTGTCGACGCGACCGCGTTCCCGACCGTCGGTGACGACAACACCTCCATCACTCTCAAGTACTCCACGCCTTACGTGGACTGGGAGCTCGTCAACCCGATCGCGCAGCCCGCGCACATCGTGGCCAAGAAGGCGGGCCTCTCCTCGGCCGCCGACCTGACCAAGCTGCTCAAGGGCCTGCCCAAGGGTGACAAGGACAACCCCGTTGCTCCGGATGCGACCCTCAAGAAGGCCGCCGACTTCGTGAACACCGGCTACGACATCACGGCGTTCCCGACCGACAAGGACCTCCTGGTCTCGTCCGGTCCGTTCGTCGTCTCGGCGTGGACCCCCGGTCAGTCGGTGACGATGACGAAGAACAAGTACTACGCCGGTGGACTCAAGCCGAACGTGGACAAGATCGTCTTCCGCATCATCCCGGACGCGAACGCTCAGGTCACCGCTCTTCAGAACGGTGAGGTCGACATCATCAACCCGCAGGCGTCCGCCGACACGCTGACCGCCCTCAAGGCGACCAGCGCGAAGGTCCTCGCCGGCGACCAGGTCTCGTACGACCACCTCGACCTGAACTTCGGCTCGACCGTGTTCCAGGACGCGAAGGTCCGTGAGGCGTTCCTGAAGACGATCCCGCGTCAGCAGATCCTCGACTCGATCGTGACCCCGGTGAACCCGAAGGCCAAGGTCCTGAACTCGCAGATCTGGCTCCCCAGCCAGGACGACTACGCGGCTTCGGTCAAGCAGAACGGCTCCGAGAAGTACGACAAGGTCGACATCGAGGGCGCCAAGGCGCTCCTGGGTGGAGCGACCCCGACCGTGCGGATCCTCTACAACACGAACAACCCGAACCGCGTCGACGAGTTCCAGGCCATCCAGGCCTCGGCCGCCAAGGCCGGCATCAAGGTCGAGGACTCCGGTTCGCCCGACTGGAGCACGCTGCTCCCCGGTGGCAACTACGACGCCTCGCTGTTCGGCTGGATCAGCCCGGGTGCAGGCACCACGCAGATCCCGCAGCTGTTCTCGTCGGCCGGTGGCGGTAACTACAACCGCTACACCGCGACGAACGACATCGCCATCAAGACGCAGACCACCCTCGACAAGGATGAGCTCGTCAAGCTGGAGCAGCAGATCGACAAGCAGACCTTCACCGACGGTTACGGTCTGCCGCTGTTCCAGCTGCCCGGTGTCTTCGGCGTCAACGCTCGCGTCGACGGTGTGAAGTACATGGGCAACCAGAACGGACCCTTCTGGAACTTCTGGGAGTGGTCGGTCAAGTCCAGCAAGAAGTAGGTCAACCACAGTGATGGGTGCCCGGGCGAACCCCGGGCACCCATTCTGCGGCGGGGCGCCGGCCAGGCCGGCGCCCCGTATCATGTAACGGTGAACGAGACCCGTTCACCCATCCCGAAACGCGCCAACGGTGGATCACGCCAGGCCGTCTCCCTGTACGGGCGCGTTGAATCAGTGAGGTTCCCCACCTATGGCGAGTTTCATCCTGAGACGTCTTCTGGTCTCAGTGCTCATCATCATCGCCGCGTCGTTCCTGATGTACATGCTGGTCGCGTACAGCGTCGACCCGCTTGCAGATCTGCGCAGCAGCAACTCCCCGAACAAAGCCCAGTTGATCGCGGCACGCATCGACCTGCTGCAACTGGATGTGCCGCCGCCGCTCCGTTGGCTGTTCTGGCTGGGCGGTGCCGCCAAGTGCCTCATCCCGTTCGCCAACGCGTGTGACCTCGGTTCCACGATCTCGAACGCACAGGTCGTCGACATCCTGCCGCAGGCGCTCGCCTCGACCGTGCAGCTCGTCACCCTGGCACTCATCCTCGCGGTTCTGCTCGGTGTCACGATCGGTATCGTCACCGCGCTCCGCCAGTACAGCGGACTCGACAACGTCGTCACCTTCCTCAGCTTCTTCCTGTACTCGCTTCCCGCGTTCCTCGTCGCCGTGCTCCTCAAGGAGTTCGTCGCGATCGGCTTCAACAACTTCCTCGCGCATCCGGTGATCCAATGGTGGGTCGCCGTCGTGATCGGGGTCGTCGCAGGCCTGATCTGGCAGTCGCTGATCGGCGGCAACATGAGGCGGCGCCTCACCACGTTCGTGATCTCCGGCGTCGCCACAGCTCTGGTGCTGATGCTCATGTCGGCCACCGACTGGTTCTTGAACCCGGGTCTCGGCCCGGTGGTGATGATCCTGCTCACCGCGGCGGTCGTCATCGGCGCGACGGCACTGATCTCGGGCCTGCAGAACCGCAAGGCCCTCATCACGGCCTCGATCAACGGCGCGATCGTGATCGTCGCCTACTTCGCCCTGCAGCCGCTGCTCGACATCTCGTCGGTCGCGACGGTCATCATCCTCGCTGTCGTCGCCATCATCGTGAGCCTGGCGATCGGCTACTTCGTGGGGGGATACGACCGCGGTCAGAACATGCGGGTGGGCGTCATCGTCACGATCGTGTCGGGAGCGTTCCTGCTGCTCGACCGCTTCATGCAGGCCTGGCCCCAGTACTTCGATGACACGAACGGCCGCCCCATCGCGACCGTCGGCTCCTCGACCCCTGGCCTGGAAGGCGACATCTGGGTCACGGGCCTCGACACCTTCACCCACCTGGCGCTGCCGACCATCGCCCTGCTGCTCATCTCGTTCGCGTCGTACACGCGCTACTCGCGGGCCGGGATGCTGGAGGTCCTCAACCAGGACTTCATCCGCACCGCCCGCGCCAAGGGGCTCCCGGAGCGCACGGTCATCGTGCGTCACGCCTTCCGCAACATGCTCATCCCGATCACGACGCTCGTCGCCTTCGACGTCGGCGCCCTGCTCGGTGGTGCGATCATCACCGAGAAGGTCTTCGCCATCCCGGGGATGGGTTCGCTGTTCAACGCGGGCCTCTCGCGAGGTGACCTCAACCCGGTCATGGCGTACTTCGTGATCATCGCGGCCATGGCGATCCTGTTCAACTTCCTCGCCGACCTCGCGTACGCCGCGCTCGACCCGAGAGTGAGGGTCCGCTGATGTCGACCTCTGAAATGATCCCCGACGAACTCCAGGCCCCGACGGCTCCGCCGGTCAGCCAGGGGAAGCTCATCTGGCGACGGTTCCTGTCGAACAAGCTCGCCGTCATCAGCGCCATCGTCTTCATCCTGATCGTCGCCTTCTCGATCTCCGCGATCGGCCTCGGCCCGATCCCCGGCTGGTGGAAGTACGACTTCAAGGAGCTGAACGACCAGGTCGCCCGCGGCGCCCCCTCCTGGGAGCACCCGTTCGGCCAGGACCGCATCGGCAAGGACTACTTCGCCCTGACGATGCGCGGCATCCAGAACTCGGTGCTCGTGATGATCGTCATCGGTGTGATCGCGAGTGTGCTCGGTGTCGTGGTCGGAGCCGTCGCAGGCTACTTCCGCGGTATCGTCGACGCGATCCTCATGCGCGTCACCGACGTGTTCATCGTGATCCCAGCGCTCGTCATCGGCTCGGTCGTCGGTCACTTCGCCGGCGGGCTCGGTGCCCCGGTGCTTGCGGTCATGCTCGGGCTCTTCTCCTGGATGGGCATCGCCCGTCTGGTGCGCGGCGAGTTCCTTTCGCTGCGCGAACGGGAGTTCGTCGAGGCCGCGCGTGTGGCCGGCGCGTCCGATTCGCGCATCATCTTCAAGCACATCCTGCCGAACGCCATCGGCGTCGTCATCGTGGCCTCGACGCTGATCATGGCCTCGGCCATCCTGCTCGAGACGGCGCTGTCGTTCCTCGGCTACGGCATCCGGCCGCCGGACGTGTCGCTCGGTCTGCTGATCAGCTCGAACCAGTCGGCCTTCCAGACCCGGCCGTGGCTGTTCTGGTGGCCCGGTGCGTTCATCGTCGCCCTGGCACTGCTCGTCAACTTCGTCGGTGACGGTCTGCGCGACGCCTTCGACCCGCGCCACCGCAGGTTCAACCTGCGCAAGATGCGCGAGGAGGAGCCGGAGCCCGGAGAGGGCGACGCGGGCTCGACGAAGACCGGCGTGGCCACCGCGGAGGACGTGCTGTGACCTTCACCGCGAACGGTTCGCTGGTCGCCTCAGGCGAGCAGCAGACCCGCGACGGTTCCCGCGGCCAGCAGAAGCATGCCGGCTGCGGATGCCCAGTGCCAGTGAACCGTGACAGGCGTCTGGTCGGCGATGCCCGCATCCAGCTGCCCGCTGTCGCGCAGGTCGCTCCAGCGGCGCCGCACCACTTCGGCAGCCTGGCCGGATTCGGTGGACAGCAGGTCGCCCGGCCGGCGCACGCTGTCGGCCACGCTCGGCTTGCCGACGCGACCTTTGGTCTCGGTGCGGGTGGCGCGAAGGGTTCGCGCGGTTCCCGGAGCGGGCGCGGACCACACCGCGTACTTGTGACCGGGCGTGTAGAGCGTCAGGGCGTACTTGGTGTCGACGTGGATGAGCGCGGCCCATGGGACGCGCACCGTGCGCAGCACGTTGCGAACCGTCACGCCCTGCGGCTCGACGATCAGGAGCGGCTGCCACAGCGCGTTCCAGGCGACGAGCGCGAAGAAGGCGCACGGCACCAGGTAGAGCAGTCGCGAATCGCGGACGCTCACCACGAGGCTCACCGCGATGGCGGCAGCAGCCAGCCAGATCAGAACGGCAACGACCCGGTTGAACCGGGAGACGAACACCTCGCGTTCGTCGGCGGAGGTGTATGGCATGGGTCCATGCTGACAGCACTTCAGCCGGCACGCCAACGCGACCGAGGCCGCTGGGCGATCCCCGGCGCTCGCGAAAGGAACTCCAACTCATGACCGACACCACCACCGGTCAGGCGGACGTCATCACCGACGCCCCCGTGCTCCAGGTCTCCGACCTGTCCGTCGATTTCGGCGTTGACGGCGTCTGGGTCCCCGCGGCCAAGAAGCTCAACTATTCGATCAAGGCCGGCGAGGTGCTGGCGATCGTCGGCGAGTCCGGTTCGGGCAAGAGCGCGAGCTCGATGGCGATCCTCGACCTCCTGCCCAGGAACTCCCGCGTGCGCGGTTCCATCAAGCTGGAGGGGCGCGAGCTCACCGGCCTCACGCAGCCGCAGATGCGGCGGGTGCGCGGCGCCCAGGTCGCAGTGATCTTCCAGGAGCCGATGACGGCGCTGAACCCGGTCTACACGGTCGGCTTCCAGATCGTCGAGACGCTGCGCGTGCACTACGGCATGTCGCCGCACGAGGCCAAGGAGCGCGCGCTCGAACTGCTCGGCATGGTCGAGCTTCCCGACCCGGTCAAGGCGTACAACTCCTACCCGCACCAGCTCTCCGGTGGTCAGCGGCAGCGCGCCATGATCGCGCAGTCGATCTCGTGCGACCCGAAGCTGCTCATCGCCGATGAGCCGACCACGGCCCTCGACGTGACCGTTCAGGCCGAGATCCTCGAACTGCTCCGCAGCCTGCGCGACCGGCTCGACAGCGCCATCCTGCTCATCACCCACGACATGGGTGTGGTCGCCGACCTCGCCGACAACATCGTCGTGATGCGCAAGGGCGACATCGTCGAAGGCGGCACGGTCAAAGAGGTGTTCGCCAACCCGCAGCACCCTTACACGATCGCGCTGCTGGATGCGGTTCCCCACCTCGGACAGCGGGGCGACGAGGAGATCGACACCACCGCGGCCCTCGCGTTCGGCGCCGAGAACACGGACCCCGAGTTCGCCGAGCGCATCGCGGTGAACGAGCGCATCGCGAAGGCCGAGCACGAGGCGGCCATCGCCGACCCGCGCACCGTGGTCGTCGATTTCCAGGATGTGGCGATCGAGTACCCGAAGCATGGTCGCGTCCCCGCGTTCCGCGCGGCGAGCAACATCGACCTGCAGATCCACGAGGGCGAGGTCGTCGGACTCGTCGGCGAGTCGGGTTCGGGCAAGACCACGCTCGGCCGCGCCGCGATCGGACTCCTGCCCATCCACTCGGGCAAGCTCGTCGTCGCCGGCCAGGACATCACTCACGCGAGCCGGGATGAGATCCGCAAGCTGCACCGCAACGTCGGCATCGTCTTCCAGGACCCGTCGTCGTCGCTGAACCCGCGCCTGCAGATCTCGGACAGCATCGGCGAGCCCCTGCTTCTCGCGAAGGGCATCAAGGGCGCCGCTCTCGCCAAGGAGGTCGACCGTCTCCTCGACTCGGTCGAGCTGCCTCGGGCGTACCGCAGCCGTTTCCCGCACGAGCTCTCGGGCGGACAGAAGCAGCGCGTCGGCATCGCCCGCGCACTGTCGCTGAAGCCCCAGGTGCTCATCGCGGACGAGCCCACCAGCGCGCTGGACGTCTCCGTTCAGGCCCGCGTGCTCGAACTGATGCAGGGTCTCCAGAAGGAGATGAACTTCGCCTGCCTGTTCATCACCCACGACCTCGCGGTCATCGACGTGCTCGCCGACCGCATCGCCGTGATGCACCACGGCAACCTGGTCGAGGTCGGCACGCGCAACGAAATCCTCCGCTACCCGAAGGAGGCGTACACGCAGCGCCTCCTGGCCGCCGTTCCGCTGCCCGACCCGGATGCGCAGCGCGCCCGCCGCGCGATGCGCCTCGAACTGCTCGCCGCCGGTTCCGACGACGCGGTCGCGCCGCCCGTCGAGTTGCCGCACGACCCCGAGCCGCCCGTCGCCCAAGGCATCTGACCGGCGCCTCCGCCGCGAGAGTGCGCACATGTCGCCCATTCACCGTGAATGGGCGACATTTCGCATCTCTCGCGGGGATCGTGCGTGGAGAGTGGGGAGCACCGTCTGGGGTAGCGGCGAATCCTTGATAGAATGGACTGTTTCCCACCCCATCTTCTGACGAGAGTCGAGTCTTCAAGCATGTCCGAGAACGCCGTCGCCCACCGCGACGATCTGCGAAACGTCGCGATCGTCGCCCACGTCGACCACGGCAAGACCACGCTGGTCGACGCCATGCTCCGGCAGACAAACTCCTTCACGGCGCACGAACACGTCGAAGAGCGCGCGATGGACTCGAACGAGCTCGAGCGCGAGAAGGGCATCACGATCCTCGCCAAGAACACGGCGATCTCGTACAACGGCAAGCACGCCGACAAGGGCCCCATCACCATCAACGTGATCGACACCCCGGGCCACGCCGACTTCGGTGGCGAAGTCGAGCGCGGCCTGTCCATGGTCGACGGCGTCGTTCTGCTGGTCGACGCGAGCGAAGGCCCGCTGCCGCAGACCCGTTTCGTGCTGCGCAAGGCACTCGAGGCGAACCTGCCCGTCATCCTCGCGGTCAACAAGACCGACCGCCCCGACGCCCGCATCGAGGAGGTCGTGAGCGAGAGCCAGGACCTGCTGCTCGGTCTCGCGAGCGACATGGCCGACGACGTTCCCGACCTCGACCTCGACAAGATCCTCGACGTTCCCGTCGTCTACGCCTCCGGCCGCAACGGTGCCGCGAGCCACAACCGGCCCGACAACGGCGCGCTGCCCGACAACGACGACCTCGAGCCGCTGTTCGAGGCCATCCTCGAGCACATCCCCGCGCCGTCGTACGACCCCGAGGCTCCGCTGCAGGCGCACGTCACCAACCTCGACGCGTCGCCGTTCCTCGGCCGTCTCGCGCTGCTGCGCATCTTCAACGGCACGCTCAAGAAGGGGCAGACCGTCGCCTGGGTGCGCCACGACGGCGACGTGCACAACGTGCGCGTGACCGAGCTCATGATCACCAAGGCCCTCGACCGCTACCCGGCCGAGAGCGCCGGCCCCGGCGACATCGTCGCCGTCGCCGGTTTCGCCGACATCATGATCGGCGACACCCTGGCCGACCCCGACGATGTGCGCGCCCTGCCGGCGATCCACGTCGACGAGCCCGCCATCTCGATGACCATCGGCACCAACACGTCGCCGCTCGTCGGCAAGGTGAAGGGTCACAAGCTGACCGCGCGCATGGTCAAGGACCGCCTCGACCGCGAACTGGTCGGCAACGTCTCGCTGCGCGTGCTCGACATCGGCCGCCCCGACGCGTGGGAGGTGCAGGGCCGCGGTGAGCTGGCGCTGGCCATCCTCGTCGAGCAGATGCGCCGCGAAGGCTACGAGCTGACCGTCGGCAAGCCGCAGGTCGTCACCAAGCGTGTCGACGGCAAGCTGCAGGAGCCGATGGAGCACCTCACCATCGACGCGCCGGAAGAGTACCTCGGCGCCATCACCCAGCTGCTGGCAGCCCGCAAGGGCCGCATGGAGAACATGTCGAACCACGGCACCGGCTGGGTGCGCATGGAGTTCATCGTTCCGTCGCGTGGCCTGATCGGCTTCCGCACCGAGTTCCTCACCACCACGCGTGGCACGGGAATCGCGAACGCCATCTCGCACGGCTACGACGACTGGGCCGGCCAGATCATCACCCGCAGCAACGGCTCCATCGTGGCCGACCGCTCCGGCGTGGTGACGCCGTTCGCGATCATCGCCCTGCAGGAGCGCATGACGTTCTTCGTGAACCCGACCGAAGAGGTCTACGAGGGCATGGTCATCGGCGAGAACTCGCGCGCCGACGACATGGACGTGAACATCACCAAGGAGAAGAAGCTGACCAACATGCGTCAGTCGACGGCCGACAACTTCGAGTCGATGACTCCGTCGCGTCAGCTGACCCTGGAGGAGAGCCTCGAGTTCGCCCGCGAAGACGAGTGCGTCGAGGTCACCCCCGAGGTCGTCCGCATCCGCAAGGTCGAGCTCGACTCGAACGCCCGCGCCCGCGCCACCTCGCGTCTGAAGAAGCAGGACCAGAACGCGTAACGCATCCGCATCGTGACAGGGCACCCTCGCCGAGAGGGTGCCCTTTTTCGTTGTGGCGGCCGCCGATCGCCGGCCCCCGGCGTCAGGCGAAGAGACCGGACCCGACGAACGAGCCCTCGCGCGCTCCCGGGGGCACGGCGAAGATGGCCGAGCCGACGTGCTTCACGTACTCGTTCATGGCGTCATTGCGGGCGAGCTGCTGCTGGATGGGGATGAACTGCTCGCGAGGATCGCTCTGGAACGCGATGAAGAACAGCCCGGCGTTCAAGCGTCCGAGCTCGTCGTTGCCGTCGACGAAGTTGTAGCCACGGCGCAGCAGCCGAGCACCGCCATTGACCGTGGGATGCGCCAGGCGCACATGCGAGTCGGTGTCGATCTTCGTGCCGCCGCTCGGGGCCAACGCGAGAAAGTTCGGCTCGGTGAACTCGGTGAACTCGGTGCCGCCGGAGAGCGGGGCCCCCTCGCCCTTGTCCCGGCCGATGATGCGTTCCTGCTCACCGAGCTGCTGGCGGTCCCAGGTCTCGATCACCATGCGGATCTTGCGGGCGACGAGGTACGAGCCCCCGGCCATCCAGGATGCGTCGCCCGAGCCGCGCGCCCAGACCTGCTCGTCGACGAGCGCGGAGTCTTCGGCCTTGATGTTCGCCGTGCCGTCTTTGAAGCCGAACAGATTGCGTGGCGTCGTCTGGCCTCGGGTCGTGGAGGAGGTGCGGCCGAACCCGAGCTGCGACCAGCGGATGGAGGCGCGCCCGAAGGCGATCCGGGAGAGGTTGCGGATGGCGTGCACGGCCACCTGCGGGTCGTCGCTGCACGCCTGAACGCACAGATCGCCGCCGACGTACGCGTCGAGCAGCGCGTCTCCCGGAAAGTGCGGGAGGTCGACGAGCGCCTCGGGGCGGCGCGCGGCGAGACCGAAGCGGTCGCGCCCATCCGTCGCCTCGAACAGCGTGGGCCCGAACCCGAACGTGAGCGTCAGGCCACCGGGAGGCAGGTCGAGCGCCTCGCCCGTGTCGTCCGGGGGAGCGTCCGACGGGCCGCTGGCCGGGCCGTACTTTCCGGCCGGCTTGCCCTGGGTCATACGCGCGGCGGCGACCGTCCAGTCACGGAGCAGCTCGATCAGGCCGCCCCGGTCGAGGTCGCTCGCCACGTCGAAAGCCGCGAAATGCAGTCTGTCTTGCGCGGCCGTCGTGATGCCCGACTGGTGGTCGCCGTAGAAGGGGTACGTGCCGGTCGACTCCGTGGAGGCGCCGAGCAGCGTGCGGTCCACAGCGATTCCGGCGCCCAGGCCGACGATTCCCGCGCCGCCGATCGCTCCGGCGAGCCCGAGGAGTCCGCGACGGGACAGCCCGGGCGCCGGTGCTGCCCCCGACTCGTTCGAGGGCGGGCTCTGCGGTGTTTCCGTGGTCACCCCGCGACCCTATTTGACGATGGTGGACGTGAGCTGGCTGAGCGGCTCGCTGAGCGCGTTGACCTCGTCGGACAACTCTTTCACCTGGGCGGTGGAGAGCTCGGTGTAGCCGACGAACCCGTCGCCTGACCGGTACTTGTCGAGCAGCTTCTGGATGGCGGCGAACTCCGTGTCGAGCTTCGCGACGATCTGCTTGCCGTTGGTGCCCTTGGCGGCGGCGATGTCGCGCACGATGCCGTACGCCACCTTCGCGCCCTCGACGTTCGCCTGGAAGTCGGAGAGGTCGGTGTGCGAGAACGTCTCCTCTTCGCCGGTGATCTTGCTGCTGGAGACCTCCTCCATCAGGCCGATGGCGCCGTTCGAGATCTGGTCGATGGTCAGCGTGAAGTCTTTCGCGTTGACGAGATCGGAGAGTCTCTGCGTGTCCGCGACGAGCTGGTCGCCCAGCACCTTGCGCTCGGCGGTGTCAGACGGCGTGAACCCGGCCGGCGGCCAGAGGTCCTTCTCGATGCGGTGCCAGCCCGTCCAGGCCGCTCCCGCTTCGAGGTCCGCCTCGCGGAGGTCGATCGCCGGATCGATGTCGCCGAACTGCTCAGCAGTGGGCTCGATGCGCTCGTAGTACGCGCGTGCCGGTGCGTACTGGGCACGGGCCGTCGCGTCGTCGCCGGCCTCGTAGGCTGCGGCGAAGGTCTTGGTCGCGGTCAGCAACTGGCTTGTCTGCTCCTTGACGTAGGAGATGTAGTTCGTGACGGCCTGCGCGACCTGCTTGGTCTCGCTGCCGCCGGCGGAGACGCTCTTGCCCTTCGACACGGTGAACGCGGCGAGGTGGGCGGGGGAGCCGACCATGCCCTTGCGGCAGGCGGTGAAGTAGGAGCCCTCCGACAGCTGCACGACGTAGTTGACCGTCGTGCCCGGCCCGATGTTCTCCTTCTCGCCCGCGATGCGCAGCTTGTCGTCGGCGAGGATCTCGAACTCGTTCACGTCGGAGCCCTTGTTCGTCACCTGGAACGTGATGGCGCCGCTGGGGGCCGTATCCGTCGACACCGTGCACTTGTCGTCGGTGAGCGTGACGCTGAGGGCCTCCGCGTCGGCGGAGGCCTGGTTGGGCACGCATCCGCTGAGGGCGATGGTGACCGTCGCGGCGCCGGCGAGGACTCCGAGGAGGGAGCCGAGGGTGCGGGTTCGAGGCATGGCTATGCTTTCTGTCGTGGGATTCGGTGCGACGAGTGGTGCGCTCAGTGCGCGACGGGTTGCTGTGCGGATGCGATGGGCGTGGGATGCGCGGCGGCGCGGGAGCGC
The DNA here is from genome assembly GCF_042880955.1 of Leifsonia sp. NPDC058292. Lineage (NCBI taxonomy): Bacteria > Bacillati > Actinomycetota > Actinomycetes > Micrococcales > Microbacteriaceae > Leifsonia > Leifsonia sp. NPDC058292. The sequence goes on along the minus strand of NZ_JBHVYL010000017.1, from coordinate 61,183 downwards.
GTCGCCTTGCGGTGCTGGAGCACGTAGAAGACGGTGACCACGCCGATGTAGGCCACCCAGCCGATCATCTGGAGCCAGGTCGGCGACGGGTTGAAGTTGACGATGCCCTGCAGCACGGTGCCGTACCAGCTGGAGGCGGGGATGAGCGGGCTGATGTCGTAGGCGTGCAGCCCCGATCCCGGCAGCACGCCGGCCTCCTGAAGGTCGCCGATTCCGTAGGCGAAGACGCCGCCAGCCACGAGGATGAGGAAAGCGCCCGTCCAGGTGAAGAACCTGCCGAGGTCGATCTTCACGAATCCTCGGTAGAGCAGGTAGCCGAGCACGGCGGCGGTGATGATGCCGAGCACCGCGCCGACCGCCGGTTCCCAGCTACCGCCCACCGACGCCACGGTGGCCCAGACGAAGAGCGCGGTCTCGAGCCCCTCACGGCCCACGCTGAGCGTGGCGAGCACGACGACACCCCACCCGGCGCCGAGCAGGGCCGCATCGAGGCGATTGTGCAGGGTGCTCTTGAGGGAGTGGGCCGTCTTGCCCATCCAGAAGATCATCCAGGTCACGAACCCGACGGCCACGAGCGACAGACCGCCACCGAGGATCTCCTGCGCCTGGAAGCTCATCCCGTACGGCCCCCAGGTCAGAAGCGCGCCGACGCCGAGCGGGACGATGACCGCGATACCGACACCGAACCAGAGCCTGGGGAGAACGTCTTTGCGGCCGATCTTCATGACGTAGGCCACGAGGATGCCGACGATGAGCGACGCTTCGATGCCTTCGCGAAGGCCGATCAGGTAGTTGGCGAGCACAGGCGTCTTTCGTGGTGGAGCGGTGGGAGATTGGTAAGGCTTACCTTACCTCGACGACTCTAACCGGGGAACGCCGAACTGTCCAGATAAGATGCGAGGATGCTCAGCCGGATCCTCAACTACGTGCTGCTCTTCATCGTGGGAGTGGTCGTCGGCGCCGTCGGCACGATCGCCCACCAGTCCGTCTGGAAGATCGGTGACGCGAGCCTGCCGTGGGGTCTGGTTCTCGCCCTCCTGGGCTACACGGCGCTCCTGGTCGGCCTCCGGCTGCTCGGCAGCGGGCGCCTCCCCGCCCTCATGGCGGCCCTCGGCACCATCGCCGTCACCCTCTTGTTCGCGCAGAAGAGCGCCGGGGGATCGGTGTTCATCCTGAACGACCTGCTCGGCCAGCTCTGGCTCGCGGGGCCGATCGTCATCGCGGCCGTCGTCATGGCCTGGCCCGACCTGAGCAACCACCGCAGGGTGGCGCAGGGCGAGGTCGGTCCCCGCGAAACGGCATAAGCTAGAGAGGTACCTCTCGCGAAGGGAAAACCTGCACTGTGACCTACGTCATCGCCCTCCCGTGCGTCGATGTGAAAGACCGGGCCTGTATCGACGAGTGTCCGGTCGACTGCATCTATGAGGGCGAACGTTCGCTCTACATCCACCCCGACGAGTGCGTGGACTGCGGCGCCTGTGAGCCGGTGTGCCCGGTCGAGGCGATCTACTACGAAGACGACCTGCCCGAGCAGTGGGCCGACTACTACAAGGCGAACGTCGAGTTCTTCGACGACGTCGGTTCTCCCGGTGGCGCGGCCAAGGTCGGCGTGATCGCGAAGGACCACCCGCTGATCGCGGCGCTTCCTCCTCAGGCACACTGAGCGTGGCCCTCGGAGCACTCCCGGACTACCCCTGGGATCTGATGGCGCCGTACGCGGCGCGGGCACATGAGCACCACGACGGGATCGTCGACCTCTCGATCGGCTCGCCGGTCGACCCGACGCCGACGATCGTGCGCGACGCCCTCGCCGCCGCCACCGACGCGCACGCGTATCCGGCGACGATCGGAACCCCCGCGCTGCGTGAGGCGATCGTCGACTGGTTCGCCCGGCGCCGTGGTGTGTCGGGGCTCACCGTCGACAACGTCCTCCCGACGATCGGGTCGAAAGAGCTCGTCGCCTTCCTGCCGTTCATGCTGGGGCTCGGTGAAGGGGATGCGGTGGTGCACCCGCGAGCCGCATACCCCACGTACGCGATCGGAGCCGCGCTCGCCGGGGCGCAGGCCGTGGCGAGTGACGACCCGGCCGAGTGGCCGGAGAACACGAAACTCGTCTGGCTGAACAGCCCGGGCAACCCGAACGGCCACGTTCTGGGCGTCCCCGAGCTTCGCGCGGCGGTCGAGCGTGCCCGCGAACTGGGCGCCGTGGTGGCCAGCGACGAGTGCTACGCCGAGCTGGGCTGGGATGCCCCGTGGGATGCGGAGCCCATCCCGAGCGTTCTCGACCCGCGCGTGATCGGCGAGAACCGCCACAACGTCATCGCGGTCTATTCGTTGAGCAAGCAGTCCAATCTCGCCGGTTACCGCGCAGCGTTCATCGCGGGGTGCCGCACCGTCGTCGGCCGTCTCACCACGGTGCGCAAGCACGCGGGGCTTATGGTTCCCGCGCCCCTGCAGGCGGCGATGGTGGTCGCGCTGGGCGACGACGCACACGTGGATGCGCAGCGAGAGCTGTACCGCGCACGCCGCGCGACGCTGCTCCCCGCCCTGCAGAGCGCGGGGTTCCGGGTCGACGACAGCGAGGCCGGTCTCTACCTCTGGGCGACGGAAGGCCGCGACGCCTGGGAGAGCATCGGGCGGCTCGCCGACCTCGGCATCCTGGCCGGGCCGGGCGTCTTCTACGGCGACGCCTACCCGCAGCATGTGCGCCTGTCGCTCACGGCGACGGACGAGCGGATCGATGCGGCGGCTGCCCGTTTGCGCTCGCTTGGAGACACCCTCTAACCAGTTCGTCGGCTGTTTGCACGATGCGACAGTTGTCCGACGCGTTCGTTAGGCTGTATCCGCACGACATTTTTGCAGCGCTGCCACGATCAGCGCGCGTGATGAACCCACTGACCCAGGAGGCGTTGTGAGCGGACTCGGCACCGAGAATGCACTGACCGAGACGGCACAGGCCGAGAGCGGGCAGGCGACGACGCCGCAGCCCGAGCAGGCGCAGGGCGATTCGCCGAAGGCGACGCTGAGCTTTCCCGGCGGCACGGCCGAGTTCCCGATTCTGCCGAGCGTCTCCGGCGCCTCGAGCATCGACCTCTCGACGCTGACCAAGCAGACCGGTCTCACCAGTCTCGACTACGGGTTCGTGAACACGGCGGCCACGCGGTCGGCGATCACCTACATCGACGGGGACGCCGGCATCCTGCGGTACCGCGGGTACCCGATCGAGCAGGTCGCCGAGAACTCCTCTTTTCTCGAGACGGCCTGGCTGCTGATCTACGGCGAGCTGCCGACGCCGAGCGAGCTCGCCGAGTTCGATGAGCGCATCCGTCGTCACACGCTGCTGCACGAAGACCTCAAGCGCTTCTTCGGTGCGCTGCCGCACGACGCGCACCCCATGTCGGTGCTGTCGAGCGCCGTCTCCGCCCTGTCGACCTTCTACCAGGACTCGCTCAGCGTTCACGATCCCGAGCAGGTCGAGCTCTCCACGATCCGCCTCCTGGCGAAGCTGCCGGTCATCGCGGCCTACGCGCACAAGAAGAGCATCGGGCAGGCGTTCCTGTACCCCGACAACTCGCTCAGCTTCGTCGACAACTTCCTGCGGCTCAACTTCGGCACCATGGCGGAGCCCTACGAGGTGAACCCCGTGCTCTCCAAGGCGCTGGAGCGGCTCCTCATGCTGCACGAGGACCACGAGCAGAACGCGTCGACGTCGACGGTTCGCCTCGTCGGCTCGACGCAGGCCAACCTCTTCGCTTCTGTGTCGGCCGGCATCAACGCGCTGTACGGCCCGCTGCACGGCGGCGCCAACGAGGCCGTGCTCGACATGCTCGCGGGCATCCGGGATTCGGGCGAGAGCGTGCAGAAGTTCGTCGAGCGCGTGAAGAACAAAGAAGAGGGCGTGAAGCTGATGGGCTTCGGGCACCGCGTCTACAAGAACTTCGATCCGAGGGCCCGCCTCGTCAAGCAGTCGGCTGACGAAGTGCTCGCCGCGCTCGGCGTTCACGACCCGCTGCTCGACATCGCGAAAGAGCTCGAAGAGGTCGCGCTCGCCGACCAGTACTTCATCGACCGCAAGCTGTACCCGAACGTCGACTTCTACACGGGGGTCATCTACAAGGCGATGGGCTTCCCGACGCGCATGTTCACCGTGCTCTTCGCGATCGGCCGGCTTCCGGGCTGGATAGCCCACTGGCGCGAGATGAACACAGACGCGGCCACCAAGATCGGCCGCCCCCAGCAGCTCTACATCGGCAGCGACGAGCGTCACTGGCCGGGCGCCCGCTGACCTCGGCGTTCCGGGGAGGGCGCCGTCAGCCGGTCGCCCGCAGAGTCAGGGTCTGGTCTGCGGCTGCCGTGACGGCCTGAGGGGTAAACGGCCACGCGCGGGTCTTGTTCTTCTGCCAAAGCGGGGTCTGGTCGTCGTAGTGCGGGCTGAAGGCGTGGCCGGATGCCCCGGTCAGATTGACCCAGGTGCTCGCGTTCCACTCGCTCAGGTCGATCACCTGGCGCATCGAGGGAACCCAGTCGACCTGGTAGCCGACGGAGGCGTCCCAGCCCACGGCGTCGACGACGCTCGACCCGCCTCCCACCGGGTACGGTCCCCGGTTGAAGAGCGCCTCGATCGGGTCGATGCCCGACGTGCCGAAGCTCGCGTTCGTCAGCGTGATCGTGTGGATGCTGTCCCAGCGCCACCGCGACGGATCGCCGCCCATGAGTTTGGTCGCCTCGGCCCAGGCGTCGTCGGCTGCTCGCAGGAACATCGCATCGCGCCCGGCGACGTCGAGCTTCTTGTCGGTCCACCAGGCGGAGTCCGGCTGCTGCGCGAGGAGGCCGACCACGCGGAACCACCTGTCCCCACCGGTCGGGGGAGCGGACGCAGGCAGCTTGCGGGCGAAGGCGTCGGCGAGCAGGTTGCGCCAGAAGATGTTGAAGTACGCGGCGGCCGCGCTGTCCGGGTCGTCGTGGTAGTTCCACCCGTCGAGCAGCTGCGCCGCCCGGTGCGCGCTCGAACCGGGCTCCTGTGCTGCGCCGAGCGCGGCGACGATGGGAGCGAGGGCGGCGGCGTTGGCGTCGTACTTGTCCGATTGGATGGCCGAGAAGTCGGCTGCGGTGAACTTGTGGCCGGAGGCGATCGCCTTCGTCAGTCGCAGGTCGATCTGGTTGGCGCGGTATCCGTACTCCCAGTCGGCGGTGATGAGCGTCGGGAACTCGGGCCCGACCGCCGCGTTGTTCGCCGTGACGATGTAGCCGCTCGGCGGGTTGTACGCCGTCGGCATCGCGTCGAACGGAACGTAGCCCGTCCAGCCGTATTGGCTCGTCCAGCCGGGAACGGGCATCGTGCCGTCTCCGGCGGCCCGCACCGGAACGGCTCCGGGAGCTTGGTAGCCGATGTTGCCGTCGACATCGGCGTAGACGAGGTTCTGCGACGGCACCTGGAAGTTCTTCGCGGCGGCGCGGAACTGGTCCCAGTTCTGCGCGGTGTCGAAGGCGAAGATCGCGCCGGCCGTCGGCCCCGGGGTGAGGGCGGTCCACTGCAGCGACAGCTGGTACTTCTCGGCGGGAACGCCCAGCTTGCCCGCCTGGTCTTTCGCGATCGTCGCGAAGCCGTCGCTGATGTCGGTGATGAGCGGGCCGTGCCGTGTCGACCTCACCGTCAGGTGCACGCTCTTGCCGCCGGCGACCTTGATGGTCTCCTTGCGGATGACGAGCGGAACCTGCTTGCCGTCGTATTCGTAGGTGTCGCCGGTGACCTTCTCCTCGTAGAGGTCGGCGACATCCGGGCCCAGGTTGGTGAAGCCCCAGGCGATGCGGTCGTTGTGCCCGATGACCACGCCCGGAAGCCCGGAGAAGCTGAAGCCCGACACGTCGAACGGGCAGTCGGCGGTGACCTTCGTGCAGTGCAGCCCGACCTGATACCAGACCGACGGCATGACCGAACCGAGGTGCGGATCGTTGGCGAGAAGGGGTTTCCCGCTCGCGGTCAGCGCGCCCGACACGACCCACGAGTTCGACCCGATGTCGTTCCCCGCCGGGCCGAGGAGTGTCGGCAACGCGTCGAGCGACGACGCGAGCGAGGTGAGGGCGGTGGCGTACTCGGGCGGTGTGGCGGGCGAAGCGGTGTCTCCGGATGCCGAGCCTGCCGCGGCCGAGTCGTCGGCACCGGCCGAGGCGGGAATGTCGGCGGTCGTCGCCGCCGGATCTCCTCCGCCCGCGTCGGTGATCGTCGGGTGCTCGCCGTACGGGTAGGCCGGATGCAGTTCCGCGATCTGCGCGGGCGTGAGCTTCGTCGACAGCAGCGCCCGGTCGATCTCGTCTTCGAGGTTGGAGCGCAGATCCCACGCCATGGCCTTCAGCCAGGCGACGGAGTCGGCCGGGGTCCACGGCTCGGGGGAGTATCCGGGGTTCTGGAAGCCCAGAACGGCATACTCGAGCGAGATCTCGGAGCCTTTGTGCGTGTCGAGGTAGGCGTTCACACCGTCGGCGTAGTCCTGGTAGTACCGCAGCGACGTCTTGTCGAGCGCCTTCACCTCCTGTTCGGCGACCGTTCGCCAGCCGAGCGTGCGGATGAACGTGTCGGTCGGCACCTGCGACTGGCCGAACATCTCGGCGAGTCGGCCCGAGGTCACGTGCCGGCGGAAGTCCATCTCCCAGAACCTGTCCTGCGCGTGCACGAAGCCCTGCGCGCGGAACAGGTCGTCGGCCGTCGATGCGTCGATCTGAGGGATGCCGGCGTCGTCGCGCACGACGGTGACCGGTGCGTCGAGGCCCGCGATGTCGATGGTGCCCGACGTCTGCGGGAACGATCGGGCGACCGTCCAGACGCCGACGCCGCCCGCGATGACCACGAGCACGAGCAGAATGCCCACCACGACCCCGACGGCTCTCAGTATCCGATGGTGCCGCCTGAGGCGGGGCGAGTCGTCCCCCACGCCACTCCTTCGTTCGGTGCCGGGTCGCTGTGCTGCGCTGTGTTGAGACTGTAACGCATCCGGTTGACGCGGACGGGTGGCGCTGGGAGGCTGCGTGTACGGAGGGGCGGCGCTCAGTGCGCGTTGATTCCTGCCCAGGCCATCCGTTCGAGCACAGGACGCACCGCGGCGGCGTCGACGCTGGCGCCCCCGACGCGGGCCGTATGCGGGGTCGAGTTGATCAGTCCGAAGGTCGCCTGCACGCGCATGCGCTGTTCGACGGAGGTGAGTGAGGGATGCAGGGTGCCGAGCACCCGGATCCAGAGGTCGATGTACCGACGCTGCAGTCGTCGCACCTCGCGGCGTTCCTCCGGAGTGAGCGCGTCGAGGTCCCTGTCCTGCGCCCGGATCGTGTCGGGCTCGGTGAGGGCGAAGTCGACGTGGAAGGCGATCAGCACACGGAGCGCGGTCGAGGAGTCGGTCGCGGCGGCGGCCACCTCGGTGCCACCGTCGAGCAGGTGCCGGCTGACTCCGACGAGCAGAGCCGCGAGCACCGCCTGTTTGCTGGGGAAGTGGCGGTAGACCGCCGGTCCGCTCACCCCCGCTGCCGCGCCGAGGTCTTCGATGGAGACGCCGTTGAATCCGCGTTCGGCGAAGAGCGTCGCCGCTGCCCTCAGCAGGGCGGCGCGGCGGTCGGCCTTGGCCTGACTCCGCTGCGTCGGCCGTGCTGCGGCAGCCGCGGCGTCTTCGGCGACGATGTCGGTCATGATCCGCTCCAGGTGCTGGACATTCGGGTTAATGAACACTAACCTAAAAATGAGTTAGCAATCACTAACTGACTGTCGATGGAGACGAGCGATGCCAACTCTGACCAGCGCCACGAGCGCGGCGGACCCGAGGTTCGAGCAGAACGCCGCTGACCAGCGCGCCCTGGTGGACGACCTGCGCGACCGGCTCGCGGTCGCGGCGGCCGGTGGTCCGGAGCGCTCGCGTGAGCGGCACGTCGCTCGCGGCAAGCTCCTGCCGCGCGAAAGGATCGACGTTCTCCTCGACGAAGGAAGCCCGTTTCTCGAGATCGCTCCGCTCGCGGCGACGGGGATGTACGACGACGAGTCGCCCGCGGCCGGCGTCATCGCCGGCATCGGTCTGGTGCACGGCCGGCACGTGCTGGTGATCTCGAACGATGCGACGGTCAAGGGCGGCACCTATTACCCGATGACGGTGAAGAAGCATCTGCGGGCGCAGGAGATCGCGCTCGAGAACAAGCTTCCCTGCGTGTATCTGGTCGACTCGGGCGGCGCCTTCCTGCCGATGCAAGACGAGGTCTTTCCCGATCGCGACCACTTCGGCCGCATCTTCTACAACCAGGCGCGGCTCTCGGCGGCGAAGGTTCCTCAGATCGCGGCGGTTCTGGGCTCCTGCACGGCGGGCGGCGCCTACGTGCCTGCGATGAGCGACGAGACCGTCATCGTGCGGGGCCAGGGCACGATCTTCCTCGGGGGCCCACCCCTCGTGAAGGCGGCGATCGGGGAGGTGGTGACGGCCGAGGAGCTCGGTGGCGGCGACCTGCACGCGCGCACCTCCGGTGTCGTCGACCATCTCGCCGAGAACGACCGTCACGCGCTGCAGATCGTGCGCGACATCGTTTCGACGCTCCCTACTCCGGCGGCGCCGGCGTGGGATGTGCGGGAGACGGTCGAGCCCGACGTCGACCCGTCCGGGCTCTACGGGGTCGTGCCGACCGACGTGCAGGCGCCTTACGACGTGCGGGAGGTCATCGCCCGGCTCGTGGACGGCAGCGAGTTCCACGAGTTCAAGCCCGAGTACGGCACGACGCTCGTCACCGGCTTCGCGCACCTCCACGGGCACCCCGTCGGCATCGTGGCCAACAACGGGGTGCTCTTCAGCGAGTCGGCGCTCAAGGGCGCGCACTTCATCGAGCTGTGCGATCAGCGCGGCATCCCGCTGCTGTTCTTGCAGAACATCTCCGGTTTCATGGTCGGCCGCGACTACGAGTCCGGCGGCATCGCCAAGAACGGCGCGAAGATGGTGACCGCCGTCGCCACGGCGCGTGTGCCGAAGCTCACGGTCGTGATCGGCGGCTCCTTCGGCGCCGGCAACTACTCGATGTGCGGTCGCGCGTATTCGCCGCGCTTCCTCTGGATGTGGCCGGCCGCGCGCATCTCGGTGATGGGCGGCCCGCAGGCGTCATCCGTGCTCGCCACCGTGAAGCGCGAACAACTGGAGGGCCGCGGCGAGGAGTGGTCGGCTGAAGACGAGGCCGCGTTCAAGGCCCCGATCGCCGAGCAGTACGACCGTCAGGGGAGCCCGTACTACTCCACGGCGCGGCTCTGGGACGACGGCGTCATCGATCCGGCCGACACCCGCACGGTGCTCGGGCTCGCCCTCGACGTGTGCTCGCGCACGCCCCTCCCCGAGACGGCCTTCGGGCTGTTCAGGATGTGATCGCCGTGTCCGCACCGTTCCATACCGTTCTCGTCGCCAACCGCGGGGAGATCGCGTGCCGCGTGATCCGTACGCTGCGAAAGCTCGGCATCCGTTCGGTCGCCGTCTACAGCGACGCCGACCGGCACGCGCCCCACGTCGCCCTGGCCGATGTCGCGCTGCGCATCGGCCCCGCAGCGGCACGCCAGAGCTACCTCGACGGCGGCGCCATCCTCGCGGCGGCGCGTGCGTCGGGTGCGCAGGCCGTGCATCCCGGCTACGGCTTCCTTTCGGAGAACGCGGAGTTCGCGGCCGAGTGCGCTGCCGCCGGCATCGTCTTCATCGGCCCCGACGTGCGCGCCCTGGAGGTGATGGGCGACAAGATCGCGGCCAAGCGCGAGGTCGAGGCCCACGGCGTGCCCACCATCCCCGGCATCGCCGAGCCGGGCCTCTCCGACGAACAGCTCGTCTCAGCAGCCGACCAGATCGGCTTCCCCGTGCTCGTCAAGCCTTCCGCGGGCGGCGGCGGCAAGGGGATGCAGTCCGTGCGCGACCGCGCCGACCTCCCCGACGCGCTGTCGACCGCCCGGCGGGTCGCCGCCGCCGCCTTCGGCGACGACACCCTGTTTCTGGAGCGGCTCGTCGACAGCCCCCGGCACATCGAAGTGCAGGTGCTCGCCGACCGCCACGGCGCTGTCATCCATCTCGGCGAACGCGAGTGCTCCCTCCAGCGCCGCCACCAGAAGGTCATCGAGGAGGCTCCGTCGCCGCTGCTCGATGCCGAGACGCGCGACCGGATCGGCCGCGCAGCCTGTGCCGTCGCGCGCAGCGTCGACTACGTCGGCGTCGGCACCGTCGAGTTCCTGATCTCGGACGCCGCCCCGGGCGAGTTCTTCTTCATGGAGATGAACACGCGGCTGCAGGTCGAGCATCCGGTGACCGAGGCCGTCACCGGTCTCGATCTGGTCGAGTGGCAGCTGCGCGTCGCTTCGGGCGAGCCCTTGACGATCGCGCAAGAGGATGTGCGGCTCACCGGACACGCGATCGAGGCGCGAGTCTATGCCGAGAACCCCGAGCGCGGGTTCCTGCCGACGGACGGCACGGTGCTCGCCCTGCACGAACCGGCCGGAGACGGTGTGCGCGTCGACAGCGGGCTCGCCGCGGGCGGCGCGATCGTCACCGACTACGACCCGATGCTCGCCAAGGTGATCGCCTGGGGCGAAGATCGCGAGACAGCGCTGCTCCGGCTCGACGCCGCGCTCGGCGAGACCGGCATTCTGGGCGCCGTCACGAATCTGGGCTGGTTGCGCGACCTGCTCGCCGACGAGGATGTGCGGCAGGGCCGGCTCGACACGACACTCATCGACCGCCGGTTCTCCGACCTCGCGCCGAAGGAGACGCCGCCCGAGGACAGCATCGCTGCCGCGCTCATCGCACACGCGGAGCGATTCCGCAGGCTCCCGGCCTCGGCCGGACCGCTCTGGGGTTCGCCGAGTGGCTGGCGGCTCGGGGCGAGTCGCCCCGTCGCCTATGACGTCGGCGCCACCACGGTGCTCGTCGGCGGCGACAGCACCGCGCTCACCGCAGGACGCGCGAGGGTGACAGCGGGCGGGAGCGCTGCCGTCGACGCCGGACTCGTCGTCGTCGAGCCGATGGCCCCCGGCGAGCCGTCGACCGCTCTCCTCACCATCGACGGCGTCACCCGCTCGCTGCTCTTCGCCGTCGACCGCAACGGCACCGACAGCGCGGCCACCGACAGCGCGGCCGTCTGGCTGTCGGAGGGCGGCTCGGCGCGGGAGCTTCGCATCCTCGGCCGACAGGAGCGAATGGCGCGCGAGCTCGCCGGTCTGTCGCGAGCCGCGGGAGTCGCCGAACCCGACCTGCGCTCCCCGATGCCGGGAACCGTCATCGCCATCGCCGTCGCGGACGGCGACGACGTGGCCGCCGGCGACACCGTGCTCACGGTCGAGGCGATGAAGATGGAGCACCGTCTGCTCGCCCCGGTCGCCGGAACCGTGCACCTGCAGGTGGCTCCCGGCGACCTCGTGAAGCTCGACCAGCTCGTGGCGACCGTTCGGCAGCCCGAGGCAGCTATCGCCTCCGACGCGACCGCATCCACCGACCCCACCATGCCGCCCACAACAGCGGCGACCGACGAAACCACGCCGACACGATCGACCGTGGCCTGACGAGAGGCAGACGATGACCATGCAGATGACCCGAAGCGAGACCGCGAACGCCGATGTCGCGGGGTTCGAGCTCACCGACGAGCACAAGGCCTTGCGCGATCAGGTGCGCGACTTCGCCGACACCGTGGTCGCCCCCGCGGCCTACGACTACGACACGCGCCGCAGCCTGCCGTACGAGATCATCGCCGAGATGGGGGAGATGGGCCTGTTCGGCCTGCCCTTCCCGGTCGAGTACGGCGGCCAGGGCAAGGACTATCTGTCGCTGTGCCTCGCCGTCGAGCAGCTCGGCCGTGTCGACCAGAGCATCGGCGTGACCCTGGAAGCCGGCGTGGGGCTGGGCATCATGCCCGTCTTCCGCAACGGCACGGAGGCTCAGCGCCAGGAGTGGATGCCGATGCTGACGGCGGGCAAGGCGCTCGCCGGTTTCGGTCTCACCGAGGCGGATGCGGGTTCGGATGCCGCCGGCACCAAGACCACGGCCGTTCTGCGCGACGGCGAATGGGTCATCAACGGCACGAAGCAGTTCATCACGAACTCTGGGAGCGAGATCACCAGGCTCGTCACGATCACGGCGGTCACGGGTGAGTCGACCCGCGCCGACGGCAGCGTCAAGAAGGAGCTCTCCGCCATCCTCGTGCCGGTGCCGACCCCCGGGTTCGTGGCCGAGCCGGCGTACGACAAGGTCGGCTGGCACACCTCCGACACGCATCCGCTCACCCTCACCGACGTGCGGGTGCCGGAGGCGAACCTGCTCGGCGAGCGCGGGCGTGGCTATGCGAACTTCCTGCAGACGCTCGACGAGGGCCGGGTGGCCTTCGCGGCCCTCTGCACCGGTGCGGCGCAGGGATGCTTGGAGGAGGCGATCCGCTACGCGAAGAGCCGCGCCGTGTTCGGCCGTGCCATCGGCTCCAACCAGCACATCGCCTTCAAGATCGCCCGGATGCAGGCCCGCGTGCACACGGCGCGCCTGGCATACTACGACGCCTGCTTCAAGCTCATGGCGGGCAAGCCGTTCAAGCTCGAAGCATCCATCGCGAAGCTCGTCGGCAGCGAGGCCGCGATGGACAACGCGCGAGACGCCACGCAGATCTTCGGCGGCTACGGATTCCTCAACGAGAACCCGGTCGCGCGCCACTACCGGGACTCGAAGATCCTGGAGATCGGCGAAGGCACCTCGGAGGTGCAGCTCATGATCATCTCGCGGGCGCTCGGCTTCGAGGCCTGACCGAGGCCTGACCGAGGGCGGAACGACAGAGGAAAGAGGGAGCGCATGATCGACAAAGTCGTCGCGAGCGCACAAGAGGCCGTGGCCGACATCCCCGACGGGGCGTCGCTCGCCGTCGGTGGATTCGGGCTGTGCGGCATTCCGAGCGCCCTCATCCAGGCCCTGCACGAGCGGGGCACCACCGATCTCGAGATCGTCAGCAACAACTGCGGTGTGGACGACTGGGGGCTGGGCATCCTGCTCGGCGACAGACGCATCCGCAAGATGATCAGCTCCTATGTGGGGGAGAACAAGGAGTTCGCGCGGCAGTTCCTGTCGGGCGAGCTGGAAGTGGAACTCACGCCGCAGGGAACCCTCGCCGAGAAACTGAGGGCGGGTGGCGCCGGCATCCCCGCCTTCTACACGCCGGCCGGGGTCGGCACCCAGATCGCCGAGGGAGGACTCCCGAGGCGGTACGGAGCGGACGGGTCTGTCGCGGTGGCGAGCGAGCCGAAGGAGGTCCGCTCGTTCGACGGGGCGGACTACGTGCTCGAGCGGTCCGTGACCCCCGATTTCGCGCTCGTCCATGCCGCCCAGGGTGACCGCTACGGCAACCTCGTGTTCCATGCGGCGGCAATGAACTTCAACCCGCTGGCGGCCATGGCGGGCCGCGTGACGATCGCCGAGGTCGAGGAGCTGGTGGAGCCCGGTCAGCTGGACCCCGGCCGGGTGCACACGCCCGGCATCTTCGTGCAGCGGGTCGTGCTCGCCCCGGACACCGAGAAACGCATCGAGCGGCGAACGGTGCGGCTAGACGACGCGGCCACCGCCCGGTCGGCCACTGCCCGCGCAACCACTGCCCAAGACGGAGGAGAGCGATGAGCCTCACACGAAACGAGCTGGCGGCCAGGGTGGCGCGTGAGCTGCGCAACGGGCAGTACGTGAACCTGGGCATCGGGATGCCGACCCTCATCCCGAACTACATCCCCGACGACATCGAGGTGGTGCTGCACTCCGAGAACGGCGTGCTCGGGGTCGGGCCGTACCCGGCGGACGACGCGGTCGACCCCGACCTGATCAACGCGGGCAAGGAGACCGTGACCGTCACCGACGGCGCGGCGTTCTTCGATTCTGCCCTCTCGTTCGGCATGGTGCGCGGCGGGCACGTCGACGTCGCCGTACTCGGCGCGATGGAGGTCTCGCAGCGCGGAGACCTCGCCAACTGGATGATCCCCGGCAAGATGGTCAAGGGGATGGGCGGCGCGATGGACCTCGTCTTCGGCGCCAAACGTCTCATCGTCATGATGGAGCACGTCGACCGCGACGGGCGCCCCAAGGTGGTCGTCGACTGCTCGCTGCCCTTGACCGGCACCGGATGCGTCGACCGCATCATCACGGATCTCGCTGTCATCGACGTGGTGCGCGACGACGGCGCCGCGGATGGCGGCAGGCTGGTGCTGCGCGAGGTCGCTCCGGGTGTGACGGTCGACGAGGTCATCGCAGCCACCGGCGCACCGCTGACCATCGACCTCGAAGGGGGAGAGGCGTGAAAGAGATCGAGCAGCGTGGGCTCTACTACGAGGAGTTCGAGCCCGACACGCGCTACCTCCACCGGCCCGGCCGCACGGTGACGGAGGCCGACAACGTGTTCTTCACCACGCTGACCATGAACACGCAGGCGCTGCACCTCGACGCCGCCTGGTCGGAGCGTCAGCCGTTCGGCGAGCGGCTGGTGAACTCGATGTTCACACTGTCGACGCTGGTCGGCGCATCCGTCGCCCAGCTGACGCAGGGCACCATCGTCGCGAACCTCGGCTTCAGCGACATCGCCTTTCCGCATCCGGTGCACCACGGCGACACCCTCTACTCGGAGACCGTCGTGGTGGGCAAGCGGCTCTCCGCCTCGCGCCCGGGCCAGGGGATCATCACGCTCGAACACACCGGGCGCAACCAGGACGGCGTGGTCGTGGCGACCGCCACCCGCCAGGTCATGGTGTGGTGCCGGGATGCGCATCCCGAGGCGGTCCGCTCGTGACCGACCTCCCGTGGGGGCCCGCCCTGCTCTTCTGCCCGGGAGACAGGCCGGAGCGGTTCGGCACCGCCCTCGACCGCGCCGACGCTGTGATCATTGACCTCGAAGACGCGGTCGAACCCTCCCGCCGACCGCTCGCACGCCAGGCCGTGCTCGCCGCGTCGGAGACGCTCGACCCCGAGCGCGTGATCGTGCGCGTCAATCAGGCGGGAACACCGGACCACGACGCCGATCTGGCCGCGCTCGCCGCGACGCCGTTCCGCACCGTGATGCTGCCCAAAGCGGAGAGCGTCGATGATCTGCGCCGGCTCGACGGCGTCGACGGCGCGCAGGTGATCGCCCTCTGCGAGACGGCGGCGGGTGTGCTCGCCGCACCGGCGCTCGCCGAGGCGCCCGGGGTGATCGCGCTCATGTGGGGGGCCGAAGACCTGGTGGCCTCGCTCGGCGGCACGTCCAGCCGGCACGCGGACGGACGATACCGGGATGTGGCCCGACACGCGCGCTCCGCCGTTCTGCTCGCGGCGGGCGCGGCCGGAATCGGCGCGATCGACACGGTGCACCTCGACATCGCCGACCTCGACGGACTCGCCGCCGAGGTGGAGGATGCGGTCGCCGTCGGATTCGCGGCGACGGCGTGCATCCACCCGGGGCAGGTCGAGACGATCAGGGCGGGGTTCCGCCCCTCCGAGCAGGCCGTGGCCTGGGCCGAGTCCTTGCTCGCCGCCGCGGAGACGGCCGGGGGAGTGTTCCGGCACGAGGGCCGAATGGTCGACGGGCCCGTGATCGCGCACGCCCGGGCGGTGCTGCGGCGATCGGGTCGCACGGGTGAACCGACCGGCTCCTGAAGACGTGATGAAACTGTGACCAAGCATTCTGGAACAGTTCACCCGGATCAGCGCAAGGGCGTCGGATGTATGCCGTACTCTGCAAGTAGACGTCGAGGAGCTGGGGCCCTCGAATCGATTCGAGCCAGTCGGGAGTAGGGGGAGGGGCATATGCCGCAACTGCTTCCACTCAGGCTGCGCGAGGCGGCGTCGCGGCGTGCGGCCAGTGCCGCGATCCCCGACACCGACACTCGCGAGACGGGCACGCCCGAAGAGGTGCTGACCGAGTCGATCGGCGTCGAGACGGCCGCGTTGCCGCAGCTCGACCCGCGCCTCGAGCGCACCGGACCGCTCTCGATCATCGCACCGCGTCGCATCGGTGACAGCGATCTCGCGGTCTACCCGCTCTCGCTCGGCGCCAGCGTGTTCGGCTGGACGGCCGACGGCGACACGTCGTTGCGCATCCTCGACCATTTCGCGCACCTCGGCGGCAACTTCGTCGACACCGCAGACAGCTATGTCGGCGGCCGCAGCGAGCTGCTCATCGGGCAGTGGATGCGCGAGCGCGGCAACCGCGACAGCATGGTGATCGCCACCAAGGTCGGCCGCCACCACGAGAATCCCGGGCTCGGCTCCGTGAGCATCGTGCGCGCCGTCGAAGCTTCGCTCGAGCGGTTGCAGACCGATCACATCGACCTGCTCTACTTCCACGACGACGACCCCGACGTTCCGCTCGAAGACAGCCTCGCCACCGTCGAATGGCTGATCGAGTCGGGCAAGGTGCGTTACCTCGCCGCGTCGAACTTCAGCGCAGACAGGCTCATCGAGGCGCGCATCCTTTCGTCGAGCGGGCTGCCGAAGTTCGTGGCCGTTCAGACGCAGTACAACCTGATGCACCGCACCGAGTTCGAGAGCGCCCTCCGCATCGTCGCCAGCGCCCAGGGTCTGGCCGTCATGCCGTACTACGCGCTGGCGAACGGGTTCCTCACCGGCAAGTACCGCAGCAAAGACGACCTGAACGCCGACGCGCGCAGCATCCGTGCCGCCGCCTACGTGAACCGGCGCGGCCAGCGCGTGCTCGCGGCGCTCGACAGGGTCGCCGCCGAACACGAGACGACGCCGGCGAGCATCGCCATCGCCTGGCTGCTGGCCAAGCGCAATGTCGTCGCTCCCGTGGCGAGTGCGAGCCGCCCCGAACAGGTCGACGCGCTCATGATCGCCGCCGGCATCCGTCTCACCCGAGCCCAGATGCTCGAACTCGACCGCGTCTCCGACTGACCGGCCCCGGGCTCCCACCCGCAGCCCATCCTCGCCCTGTAGCCCATCCTCGCCACCCACTCACCGCCTCCGCGCGCTAGCGTGCGTCGGAAAGACGGCTGACATCCCGCGGAATGTCCGTCCTGACGGTCGTTCCATCGGCGTGTCGCCTGAAAACACCGGCGACACGAACGGGGTAGCGGGGGCTACGCTTCCGCGAGGATGCGCTCCAGCGAGCGGTGCAGAGCTGCCCCGGCAGCGACAGGGTCGCCGACGTATCCGCCGGCGAGTGCGCCGTCGCGGGCGAGGATGAGGTCGTCGGCCGCGTCACCGGGGTGCGGGTGACCGATCTCGCGGAAGAGATCTTCGATGCGGTGCGCGTACCAGTCGCGGTGTGCGGTGACGGCGACGCGAACAGGGTGGTTCTCGTCGGCGAACTGGGCGGCGGCGTTGATGAACGGGTCGCCCCGGAACCCGGGGCGGATCGCCTCCGTGTTGATCTGGTCGACCAGCGCACGGGCGATGGCGCGAGGGTCGCTCGCCGTCTTCTCCTGCTCTTCGAACCAGTTACGGATCTGCTTGTCTCGGCCTTCGACGTACGCGATGATGAGCAGATCCTTCGAGCGGTAGTGCTTGTAGAAGGTGGCTTTTGTCACACGGGCGCCCGCAATGATGCGATCGACGCCGACGGTGTGGATGCCTTCGAGATAGAAGAGCTCATCCGCCGTGGCGAGGATTTTGATCTTGGAGGGGGCGGGCGGCCGGATGGTCGCCCGGGCACTAACGACCATCCGGCACATCTCCTTCAACTGTTCTGTTCCGACGGTCGGGTCCGTCGTCTTGCGGTCGGAGGTCGGGCATTTGGGGTTCGCCCGAAGTCCTCGTGAAAATCAGTATATAGGTAGACAGACCAGTCTGTGTGTCCTCAATTTGTTCACGGGTGTTTCAAAGGCTCTGGCGTAGGGTGGAGGGGATGAACAGCGCAGTCGACCTCCCCCTTGGCCTGGCCGACCTTTCTTTCGCCGCGTCCGGCGAAGCGCTGGTGCGGCGAACCGTTCTCCCGAGCGGCGTCCGAATCCTCAGCGAGCAGGTGCCCGGCGCCCGGAGCGCGACCCTCGGCTTCTGGGTGGCGGTCGGATCGCGCGACGAGACGGGCGCGCATCCCGCGACCGCCGAGGGCGCCGATGCCGCCGGTAGTGCCCGCGGCGGCGTGGCGACAGTCCCGGCGAGTTTCGGATCGACGCACTTCCTCGAGCACCTCTTGTTCAAGGGCACCTCGAAGCGCACCGCGCTCGACATCGCGATCGCGTTCGACTCGGTCGGCGGCGAGCACAACGCGATGACGGCCAAGGAGTACACCTGCTATTACGCCAAGGTGCAAGACAGGGATCTGCCGATGGCGGTCGAGGTGATCGCCGACATGCTCACCTCGTCACTGCTCGATCCGGGCGAGTTCGAGAACGAGCGAGGGGTGATCCTCGAAGAGCTCTCGATGGCCGAAGACGACCCCGGTGATGTCGCCAACGAGCGCTTCTTCGAGGCGGTGCTCGGTGACCATCCGCTCGGCCGTCCCATCGGGGGCAGCCCCGAGACGATCCGTCAGGCGCAACGCGACGTGGTGCTGGAGCACTACCGGCTCAACTACCGCCCGCAAGACCTCGTGATCACGGCTGCCGGCGCGGTCGATCACGACCTGCTCGTCGCCGACGTCGAGAAGGCCTTGCGCGCAGCAGGCTGGGACCTCACCGTCGAGGCATCCCCGGTCGTACGACGCGACAGTGCGCCCGCGACCATCGAACGGGCGGCCGCCGTCGTCACCGTCAACCGGCCCACCGAGCAGGCGAACCTGCTCATCGGCGTTCCGGGCCTCGTCGCCACAGACGACCGGCGCGTCACGATGAGCGTGCTCAACTCGGTGCTCGGCGGCGGGATGTCGAGCCGGCTGTTCCAGGAGATCCGCGAGAAGCGCGGACTCGCCTACGCGGTCTACTCTTTCTCCGGCGCCTATTCCGACGCAGGCGTCTTCGGTCTCTACGCGGGATGCGCCCCCGCCAAGGCCGCCCAGGTCGGCGAGCTGATGCTCGCCGAGCTGCACCGTCTCGCCGATGGCGGCGTCACCCAAGACGAGCTGCGCCGAGCTGTCGGTCAGCTCTCCGGCGGCGCGGCGCTCGCCCTCGAGGACTCCGACACCAGGATGTCCCGGCTCGGTCGAGCCGAGATCACCATGGGCGAGTTCTCCGATCTCGATGAGAGCCTCCGCCGCCTGCACCTCGTCACCGTCGACGACGTGCAGGCACTCGCGGCAGACCTGGCCGGCCGCCGGGTCTCCGTCTCCGCAGTGGGGAACGTCACAGACGAGATGTTCGCCGCGCTCGCGTCCTGACCCCGACTTCGCACGACCACTGAGAAAGGCCCGCCCGTGCCCCACTACCTCTACCTCGTTCGCCACGGCGAGCAGCAGGATGCCGAACACGGACTCCCCGACGGCCCCTTGTCGCCGCGCGGCAAGCGGCAGGCGCAGCTGATCGCCGAACGACTGAGCGGCATCCCGTTCACCGCGATGTACCATTCCCCGCTCAACCGGGCCGCTGAGACGGCTTCGATCATGGCCGAGCGGATGCCGGCGCTCACCCCGGAGCCGTCGAGCCTGCTGTTCGACTGCATCCCATCGGGTCCGACACCCGACATGCCGAGGGCGTTCGAGTCGTTCTTCGGCGCCGTCACCGAGGCCGAGATCGAGGCGGGCCGCGCTCAGATGGGGGATGCGGTCGACGAGTTCCTCACGCCGGCCCGCGGCGACCGCCACGACCTGCTGGTGACGCACAACTTCGTGATCGGCTGGTTCGTGCGGCACGTGTTCGACGCACCGGAGTGGCGTTGGCTCGGGCTCAACCAGGCCAATTGCGGGCTCACCATCATCCGCGTGCGCTCGGCGAAGCCGCCGGTGCTGGTCGTGCACAACGACCTCGGGCACCTGCCCGTCGAGCTCCGCACCGGTCTCCCCGAACTGCAGCCCGTCTAGCGCGCTGGCACCCCGGCACCGACCTCGATTCGGGTGTGGCTGTTCGCGCCCAGTGTGCCGGTTCCGGTCGAAACCGACCGGTAGGGGTGCCACTCTCGACCGGACTGGCCACACTCGCCCGGCGGTAGCGGTCAGAGCGCCTTGCGGAACCAGTCCGTTGCGTTCGGATTGTCGTTGTACGGCTGGATGTCGACGTAGCCGTGACTGCGGTAGAGACCAGCGGCCGCCTCAAGGCTCGAATTCGTGTCGAGCACGACCTCCGTGGCGCCGAAGCCGCGCGCGCGATGTTCGAGCTCGGTGAGGATGGCGCGTCCGAGCCCGAGCCCGCGGTGTTCGGGGGACACCCAGAGGTGCTTGATCTCGTACCGCACGATCGGCGCATCCGGATCGGCGTCGGCGAAGGGAACGCGCAGCTCGCGCACTCCGCCGCAACCTGCCTCACTGTCTTCGTCGTAGGCGAGGAGGAACACGCCCGCCGGCGGCACGAACTGCGACGGGTCGGGGAACGTCGTGCGGTAAGCGCCCTGCGCGGCCGGAAAGCCGGCGGCGCGCTCGGCGAAATAGGCGGCGAGCATCCTGTGAGCCGCCGCATCGGTGACCGCCA
Source organism: Leifsonia sp. NPDC058292 (assembly GCF_042880955.1). Lineage (NCBI taxonomy): Bacteria > Bacillati > Actinomycetota > Actinomycetes > Micrococcales > Microbacteriaceae > Leifsonia > Leifsonia sp. NPDC058292. The sequence goes on along the minus strand of NZ_JBHVYL010000017.1, from coordinate 40,698 downwards.
CATCCGCAAATGACACCATCCCTCCAGGGTAGTTCGTGAGCGACGGAGGTCGGAGGATTCGCGCAGCGCGCGGCGGGTAGATTGGTCGGGTGACTATTCGCGTTGCCGTCGCTGGTGCGACAGGAAAGCTGGGCTCGGTGGCCGTGCGGCTGATCGAGCAGGCGGACGATCTCGAACTCGTCGCCCGCCTCGGGTCGGCCTCGTCGCTCGAGGAGATGCTGGGCGCCGACGTGCTCGTCGACATGACGCTGCCGGCCGTGAGCCCCGACATCGTCGCGTTCGCCGTGGACAACGGCATGAAGGTGCTCGTCGGAACCTCCGGATGGTCGGCCGACCGCATCCTCGACCTCGAGCGCCGTGTGGCGAAGAACGAGACGAGCGGCGCCGTGGTCATCCCCAATTTCTCCCTCGGTTCGGCGCTCGGCACGGCGTTCGCCACTGTGGCGGCGAGATTCTTCGATTCGATCGAGATCATCGAGGCGCACGGCGAGGGCAAGGTCGACTCGCCGTCGGGCACCGCGGTGCGCACGGCCGAGCTGATCGGCGCCGCGCGCGCGGAGAGGGGCCCGGTGGATGCGCCGCACACCGATCAGCGCGCGCGAGGGCAGCAGGTGGCGAGCGTGCCCATCCACAGCCTCAGGATGCGCGGCATCGTGGCCCAGCAGCAGGTCGTCTTCGGCGGCACCGGCGAGACGCTGACCATCCGTCACGACACCGTGGGTTCGGAATCGTACGAGACCGGCATCATGCTCGCTCTACGGGCCGCCGCCTCGGCCACCGGCGTCACGGTCGGTCTGGACAAGCTCATCGACCTCGGCATCGAAGAGCCGAAGGGCGACCCGCCCCGCCGCACCGTGCGCGAGACCGCGTGAGCGTCGTGCTCGCACAGCGCTCCGAGCTGGACGCGCCCGCATGAAGAACCGCATCGCAGCGATCGTCATGGCGGCTATCCTCGCCATCTACCTGGTGCTCGTGTTCCAGCGGGCCGTGATGCTGATGGCAACAGGCGTTCCCATCGCGATCGGGATGGGTGTGGCCCTGCTCGTGCTTCCGCTCATCGCCGCCTGGGCCATCGGGCGTGAGTTGCTGTTCGGCGCTCGCACCGAGAAGCTCGTGAAGCTCCTCGACGCCGAGGGCGGACTGCCGGTGGAGAACCTGCCCCATCGCGCGAGCGGCCGCCCACTCCGCGACGCCGCCGACGAGGACTTCCCCCGGTACAAGGCCGAGGTCGAGTCGGAGCCGCAGAGCTGGCGCGCCTGGTTCCGCCTCGGGCTCGCCTACGACGCGTCGGGCGATCGTCGCCGCGCGCGATCGGCCTTGCACGAGTCGATTCGGCTCTTCCGCGCCGACGAGCGCACGCAGCACTGACCGGCGACCGCGCTCTGCGCCGACCGCGCTCTGCGCCGACCGCGCTCTGCGCCGTCAGCGGTGCGCGACGAGGCGGTTCATCGCCTCCTGCACGGTCACGTCCTGAAAGACGAAGCCGTCGTCGGTGAGCTTCTGCGGCACGACCTTCTGGCTTGACAGCAGCAGTTCGTGTCCGGCGTTCTGCAGGGCCAGCTCGACGACCTTCTCGGGGAGAGGGATGCCGTACGGGCGGTGCAGCGCGTGCGCGAGCGCTCTCAGCACGGCATCGGCGGTGGCCGGGGTCGGCCCGACCACGTTGACCGGGCCGGTCAGCTTCGAGGTGAGCAAGTGCACGGTCGCAGCAGCCTCGTCGTGCAGGCTCACCCACGGCCAGTGCTGGCCGCCGCCGCCGATCGGCCCGAGAAGCCCCAGCCTGCCGAGCGGCAACAGGGGCTTCATCGCTCCACCGCGGCCGATGACCACGCCGGTTCGGATCGTGACGACCCGCGTCTTCACGGGAGCGAGGTGCGCCGCCGTCTCCCACGCTTCGACCACATCCGACAGAAAGCCGGTTCCTTTGATCGCCGCCTCGGTGAGCTTCTGGCCGGGCCGATCGCCGTAGAATCCCACCGCCGAGCCGCTCACGAAGACCGCGGGCGGGTTCTTCGCCATCCTCATCGCGTCAGTGAGCGTGTGCGTGGCGTCGAGACGCGACGACAGGATCTTGCGCTCGTAGCTCTTGGTCCAGGGCAGGCGGCTGAGGGATGCGCCGGACAGGTTGACGACCGCGTCGGCTCTGTCCATCAGCGCGACGTCGACGATCCGGCCGCTCGGCGACCAGTGGAACTCGGTGCTCGTCGCCGGCTCGCGCCGCACCAGCCGGAGGACGTCGTGTCCCGCCGCCTCGAGTTGCGCGGTGAGCTCGGAGCCGATCATGCCCGAGGCGCCGGCGATGAGCACCTGCACGGATCAGCCCAGCGTGGCTTGGAGGGTGATCGGGATGCCGACGAGCGCCCGCGAGACCGGGCACGTCGCCTTGGCCTCTTCGGCCAAGCGCTGGAAGTCTTCTTCGCTGATGCCGGGCACGCGCGCGTTCACGACGAGGTGGCTACCGGTGATGCCTTCGGCGGGGTCGAACGTGACCGCAGCGCTGGTCTGCACGCTCTCCGGCACGCTGCCGAACGCGCTCAGGATGTTCGAGAACGCCATCGAGAAGCACGCCGAGTGGGCGGCCCCGAGCAGTTCTTCGGGGGTCGTGACCTCGGACGAGCCCTCGGAGCGCGCCTTCCAGGAGACCGGGAACGAACCGGCGTGGGACGACTCGAGAGCGACCGTGCCCGAGCCTGATTTGAGGTCGCCGTTCCAGACCGTTGTCGCTTCGCTCGTGACCGCCATGAAGACCTCCCGTTCGTCGTCGCCGACCGTTTCGAGCGACGGTCCACCAAGCCTACTGGCGCTCTCCGACACCGGGTGGGGCGCTCGGAGGATTCCCGGGAACGGGTCAGGCCGTGGCCGGGCCACGGCGGCGGATGATGCCCGCACGCACCAGCAGCAGGTAGATCTGGCAGCCCAGGCAGTAGCCGAACACCGAGTTGAGGAAGGCGGCGACGAAGGCGAGCGCCGCAGCGATCGGCAGCACGAACGGGACCCCGAGGAGGTGCAGGAGCAGCCCGAGCCCGGTCACGACCAGGCCGACACCCTGCGCGAACGTCGGCGGCGCGGCATCCTCCCGCTCGGTCGGCGCAGCCAGTCGCGGCCGGATGAGCGTGCGGAAGATCACGCCGTACGGATGCCGCTTGATCCCCGCGAACGCGCCCCACGCGAAGAGCGCGGCGATGGCCAGCAGCAGCCAGAACGCGGCTGTCGTGGCTCCGACGAGCCCGAGGAACAGGTCGACGAGGAGAAGCACGGCGGTGATCCCGGCGCCGAACCGCGGTGATCGCGGATCGATCCCGGTCGAGGTGTCAGACGGTGCGGACATGGTTGCTCCCGAGAAGGTCTTCGATGGCCGCTCGCACCTCGGCGGGTCTGGCGGCGCCGCCGATGCGAGCGCGGACCGTGCCCCGTCCGTCGAGCACGAGCGTGGTGGGGGTCTGCAGGATGCCGAACCGCTTGGCGAGGTCCGGACGGTTCGTGAGGTCGATCTCGACGTGCTCGACGCCGTCACGCTCGGCGCCGATGCCGCCCAACACCCGCGCTGTGCTGCGGCACGGAGCGCAGAACTCGGTCGAGAACTGCAGCAGGGTCGCGCCGCTACCGAACCCGGCCGCGCCGACCTCGGCCGGCCGAACGGTCTCGCCGGCCGTGCTCGCGCGCACACGACCGGTGCGCGCGCGCCAGAGGAGCCCGATCGCCGTCGCGACGACGACGACTCCGAGCAGCAGAGCTCCCGCGGCCAGAGTGTTCATGATGCGGCGACCATACGCGGAGCGAGGGGTGGTCGGCGAGGAGTGTGACTGAAGGTTACGGGCCCGACCCGATAGCCTGGTGCCATGTCGAACTCCTCGAACCCGTTCGGCCAGGTGCTCGTCGCTCTGGTCACCCCGTTCACCGCCGATGGCGAAGTGGACTGGACAGGCGTGGAGAAGCACATCGACGACGTCATCGTGAACGGCGCGGACGGCATCGTCGTCACCGGAACGACGGGGGAGACCTCGACCCTCACCGACCAGGAGAAACTGCGTCTCGTCGAGGTCGGAAAAGACGTCGCCGCCGGTCGCGCGAAGATCATCACCGGGGGCGGCTCGAACGAGACGGCCCACGCCATCCAGCTCTACCAGCAGAGCGAGAAGGCCGGCGCCGACGGTGTGATGATCGTCACCCCTTATTACAACAAGCCGACGCAGGCGGGCATCCTCACCCATTTCCGGATGATCGCGGACTCCACCGATCTGCCGGTCATCCTGTACGACATCCCCGGCCGCACGGGCGTTCCGATCAGATACGAGACGATCCTGCGCATCGCGAAGCACCCCAACGTGCTCGCGATCAAAGACGCCAAGGGCGATTTCAGCGAGGTCAGCCGGGTTCTCAACCAGACCGATCTGCTGTACTTCTCCGGCGACGACGCGAACGTGCTCCCGCACCTCGCGATCGGCGCGACCGGGCTCATCGGCGTGACAGCCAACATCGCGGCTCGCCCCTACCGGCAGATCGTGGATGCGGTCAACGCCGGCGACCTGAAGACGGCGACCGCGGCGCACCAGCAGCTCGAGCCGCTCGTGCGCGCCGTCATGACGCACGTGCCCGGCACGGTGGCGGCCAAGTACATCCTGCACGGGCTCGGCCGCATCGCCAGCCCTCGTGTGCGTCTGCCCCTCGTCGGCCCCGAGGAGTGGGAAGCCGCCCAGATCGAAGACGAACTCGACCTGGTCAAGAACATCCCCGGCGTCGACTTCTCCAACTTCCGGCCCGATCGCAACGCAGCAGCCGGTGGCGCGCTGCCGAAGATCGCCGGGACCACACGCTAGGGGCCGTGCCACTGCACGGTCCGAACCCCAACCGGCGCTCCGGCGCCCCTGTACCGAGCTAGGAGGGCACATGCCCAATCTCGTCTCCGATCCACCAGCCCTCGAACCGGGAACGCTGAGGATCATCCCCACCGGCGGTCTCGGTGAGATCGGTCGCAACATGACCGTGTTCGAATACGAGGGCAAGATCCTCATCGTCGACTGCGGCGTGCTCTTCCCCGAAGAGAACCAGCCCGGCGTCGACCTGATCCTGCCGGACTTCGCGCCGGTGCGGGATCGCCTCGACGACATCGTCGGCGTCGTGCTCACCCACGGCCACGAAGACCACATCGGCGCCGTGCCCTACCTGCTGAGGCTGCGGGCGGACATCCCTCTCATCGGCTCGGGCCTCACGCTCGCGCTGGTGGAGGCGAAGCTCAAGGAGCACCGCATCCAGCCGTACAGCCTGACGGTGAAAGAGGGCGAGACCGAGAAGCTCGGCCCGTTCGACCTCGAGTTCGTCGCCGTCAACCACTCCATTCCGGATGCGCTCGCCGTCGCGATCACCACCCCCGCGGGCGTCGTGTTGCACACCGGCGACTTCAAGATGGACCAGCTGCCGCTCGACGACCGCATCACCGACCTGCGCGCGTTCGCGCGTCTCGGCGAGAAAGGCGTCGACCTGTTCATGGCCGACTCCACCAACGCCGACGTTCCCGGGTTCACCCCGCTCGAGCGCTCCATCGGCCCGGTGCTCGACAACGTGATCGCTCGCGCACCGCGCCGTGTGATCGTGGCCAGCTTCTCCAGCCACGTGCACCGCGTGCAGCAGGTGCTCGACGCCGCCGCGGCGAACGGCCGCCGCGTCGCCCTGCTCGGCCGGTCGATGGTGCGCAACATGGGCATCGCCGCGGACCTCGGCTACCTGAAGGTGCCGGAGGGCGTGCTGATCGACTACAAGAAGGCCGCCGACCTGCCCGACGACGAGATCGTCTACATGTCGACGGGATCGCAGGGCGAGCCGATGGCCGTGCTCGCACGCATGGCGAACCTCGATCACCAGATCGAGGTCGGCCCGGGCGACACCGTGATCCTCGCCTCGAGCCTGATCCCGGGCAACGAGAACGCCGTGTACCGGGTGATCGACGGGCTGACGAAGCTCGGCGCCAACGTGGTGCACAAGGGCAACGCGAAGGTGCACGTCTCCGGCCACGCGGCCGCCGGCGAGCTGCTCTACTGCTACAACATCCTGAAGCCCAAGAACGTGATGCCGGTGCACGGCGAATACCGCCACCTCGTGGCCAACGCCAAGCTCGCCATCGACACCGGTGTTCCCGTCGAGAACACGATCCTCGCCGAAGACGGCACCGTCATCGACCTGCGGGCCGGTGTGGCACGGGTGGTCGGTCAGCTCGACATCGGCTTCGTCTACGTCGATGGCTCGAGCGTCGGCGAGATCACGGATGCCGATCTCAAAGACCGCCGCATCCTCGGCGAAGAGGGCTTCATCTCGATCATCGTCGTCGTCGAGGCCGCGACGGGGCGGATCGTCACCGGTCCGGAGATCCACGCCCGCGGTTTCGCGGAGGACGACAAGGTGTTCGACGCCGTCAAGCCCAAGATCGCCTCGGCGCTCGCGGATGCGGCCCACAACGGGGTGCGCGACCCGCACGCTCTCGCGCAGGTCGTGCGCCGAACGGTCGGCCGCTGGGTGAACACAAGCTACCGGCGCCGTCCGATGATCGTGCCGCTCGTGATCGAGGCGTGATCGCCCCGACATCGAAACCCGCGCGAAACACCCGATCCGGTAGCGTCTCGACATGAGCGACTTCCACATCCGCGCCGCGACGAGCGAGGATGCGCGCTTTCTCGGCGACATGCTCGTCGAGGCGGCGAACTGGAACGTCGCCGCCGCTCGCCCGCGGATAGCGGTGATGGAAGACCCGAAGGTCTCGCGGTACGTCGCCGGCTGGCCGCGACCGGGCGACTTCGGCTCGGTGGCCGTCGACGCGAACGGCGCGCCGATCGGTGCCTGCTGGGGCCGCCTGTTCGCCGCGAACGCGCCGGGCTACGGTTTCGTCGCGACGGGCGTTCCCGAGCTCACCCTCGGCGTGAACGCCCAGTGGCGGGCGCGAGGTGTCGGCCGGGCGCTCCTGCAGGCGGTCGCGCGGCAGGCGTCGCTCGCGGGCCACGCGCGGGTGAGCCTCAGCGTCGAGCGGGCGAACTTCGCGCAACGCCTCTACATCAGTGAGGGATACGTCACCGTCGAGTCGGGGGAGAACTCCGACACGATGGTGCGGGCCGTTCACTGATTTTCGTGCAATCAGCGCGGTAGACGCGCGATGCCGGAGGCTGGAAGTACCGTGTAGTCCATGGCTACGAGCACCAAGTCGACATCGCGCGCCCGGAACACCTCCGGCCGCGGGGGTTCGACCGCGCGCAAGCCGGCGAGCAAGACGGCGGCCCAGAAGACGGTCGCCTACCCGGCGGCCGGCGCTGCACAGAATCCGTTCGCCAAGGCCTGGATGGGCTTGGCACACCTCACCGGCGCCGCGTTCCGCGCCCTCGGTCCCGAGAAGTTCGAGAAGGAGGAACGCCGCGACGGCTTCCCCTTCTTCCTCGTGCTGCTGGCGATCGCGGGCGCCATCGTGGAGTGGTTCCTGATCAACGACGAGATCGCGCGCACGCTGGATGCGTGGACGTTCGGCGGTCTGTTCGGCCGCGTGGCCTTCGCGCTCCCCGTGATCATGGTGCTGTTCGCCGCGTGGCTGTTCCGGCATCCGAGCTCCGTGCACGACAACACGCGCATCGGCATCGGGCTCTCCATCCTGTTGCTGACGGTCTCGGGTCTCTGCCACCTGTTCAGCGGGCACCCGTCGCCGAGCGACGGCATGGCGAAGCTCGCCGAAGCCGGGGGAGTGCTCGGCTGGCTGCTCGCGGCCCCGCTGTCGCTCGTCATCACGCCGTACGGCGCCGCAGCCGTGATCATCGTGCTGCTGGTGCTCAGCCTGTTCATCATCACCAAGACGCCGCCGAACAAGGTCGGCGTTCGCGTTCGCGAGCTCTACGCGTATCTCTTCGGGGCGCAGTTGCCGACCGAGGAGGAGCGTCAGGCCGCGAAAGAGGCCAAGACCCAGCAGGTCGAGCTCGACGGGATCGACGAAGACCCCGACGCCGAGACCAACCTCCCCTGGTGGCGTCGCAACAAGTCCCAGCGCGAAGAAGACCCGGCCTACGATTCACCGGTCATCTCAGACAGCGTCACGGAGGTCTTCGGCGACAAGCCGGCGCGCGGCAAAGGCGAGTTCGCGACCGCCCTCGAGCCCGATCCGTCGAGTGACCACTACAACACCGAGGTGCTCAGCGAGCTCGCTCTGGCCGAGGATGCGGTCAAACGCTTCACCGGCGAGGTCGCGCTCGGCACCGGCCTGCCGGCTGCCGTTCCGCCGGTGGCCCCCGCTGCCGGGTTCGCCGGCGCCCCGGGCGTGCTCCCGGGATTCACACCCGGCGCCGCCGACTTCGACGAGAACGCCGTTCCGCCCGTCGCCTCCGACCTCCCCACCGCTCCCTACCGGCTTCCGACGCCCATGATGCTGTCGGCGGGAACCCCGGCGAAGACGCGCTCGGCCGCCAACGAAGACATCGTCACCTCGATCACCGAGGTGCTCGATCAGTTCGGCGTCGACGCCAAGGTCACCGGATACTCGCGCGGGCCGACGGTCACGCAGTACGAGATCGAGCTCGGCCCCGGAGTGAAGGTGGAGCGCGTCACGGCGCTCAGCAAGAACCTGTCGTACGCGGTCGCCTCGAACGAGGTGCGCATCCTCTCTCCCATCCCGGGCAAGAGCGCGATCGGCGTCGAGATCCCGAACACCGACCGTGAGATCGTGTCACTCGGCGACGTGCTGCGCTCTGCGGCCGCCACGAAGAGCGTGCACCCGATGACCATCGGCGTCGGCAAAGACGTCGGCGGCGGGTTCGTGGTCGCCAACCTGGCCAAGATGCCTCACCTCCTGGTGGCCGGTTCGACCGGCTCGGGAAAGTCGAGCTTCGTCAACTCGATGATCACCAGCCTGCTCATGCGGGCGAAGCCGTCGGACGTGCGGATGGTGCTGATCGACCCGAAGCGCGTCGAGCTCACCATCTACGCCGGCGTGCCGCACCTCATCACCCCCATCATCACGAATCCGAAGAAGGCGGCGGAAGCGCTGCAGTGGGTCGTGAAAGAGATGGACATGCGCTACGACGATCTGGCGAGCTTCGGCTTCCGCCACATCGACGACTTCAACAAAGCCGTCGTCAACGAGGAGATAGTGCTGCCGGCGGGCAGTGAGCGCAAGCTCAAGCCGTACCCGTATCTGCTCGTGGTGGTCGACGAGCTCGCCGACCTCATGATGGTTGCGCCGCGCGACGTCGAGGACTCGATCGTGCGCATCACGCAGCTCGCTCGTGCGTCGGGCATCCATCTGGTGCTCGCCACGCAGCGCCCGTCGGTCGACGTCGTCACGGGCCTCATCAAGGCGAACGTGCCGTCGCGGCTCGCGTTCGCGGTGACGAGCGTCACCGACTCCCGCGTCATCCTCGACCAGCCGGGCGCCGACAAGCTCATCGGGCAGGGTGACGCCCTCTTCCTCCCGATGGGCGCGTCGAAGGCCGTGCGCGTGCAGGGCGCCTGGGTGAACGAGGCGGAGATCCAGAAGGTCGTCGACCACGTCACGCGACAGGCGCAGCCCGAATACCGTCAAGATGTGGCGGCGCCCGCCGAGCACAAGCAGATCGACGCCGACATCGGCGACGACCTGGAGCTGCTGCTCGCTGCGGCCGAACTGGTCGTGTCGACGCAGTTCGGGTCGACCTCGATGCTCCAGCGCAAGCTGCGCGTCGGATTCGCGAAGGCCGGGCGTCTCATGGACCTGCTCGAATCGCGCGAGATCGTCGGCCCCTCCGAAGGCTCGAAGGCCAGGGATGTGCTCGCCACGGTCGAACAGCTGCCTGCCGTACTGGCCAAGCTGCGGGGCGAGGACAGCCCGTCCGCTTCGGCCGGTGCAGCCGGGCCCGCCGCCGCCTCGGCGGCGCCCCCTGCGGCCTCGCCCGACCACGGCGGCGACCAGTACGCGGGAGACCCCGTAGCGCGGATGACCGAGGGCTATCCTGAGGTGGAAGGCGACTCGAACGAAGACGCCTGGCAGCTGACCGACAGGGAGTAGACCGCATGTCGGTGCCCGACGCGCCCCCGCCCTCGATGGCAGGGGGCACACCCCGTGCCGTGAGCAACTGGAACGTGCCGAACATCATCACGGTGGTGCGCATCCTGCTCGCCCCCCTGTTCGTGTGGATGCTGCTGGCCGACGCCGGAGCGGACACCTGGCTGCGCTGGGCCGCTGCCGTGCTGTTCGTGCTCGCCATCGCCACCGACGGCGTCGACGGGGCGATCGCGCGTCGCAACAACCTTGTGACCGAGCTCGGAAAACTGCTCGACCCCATCGCCGACAAGGTGCTGACGGGCGGTGCCCTCATCGCGCTCTCCATCCTCGGCGAGCTGCCCTGGTGGGTCACGGTCGTCATCCTGGTGCGCGAGGTCGGCATCACGGTCTACCGCTTCGTCGTGATCAAGCAGGGCGTCATCGCGGCATCCCGCGGCGGCAAGCTGAAGACGATCGTGCAGTCGGTCGCGATCAGCCTCGCGCTCTTCCCGCTCTGGACGCTGTTCGGCGACTGGGTGCACTGGGTCAACGGCATCGCCATGACCCTGGCCGTCGTGCTCACCGTGGTCACGGGTGCGGACTACCTCTGGCAGGCCTGGAAAGGCCGGAAGGCGAAGCGTGTCGCCGTCTGAACCGGGTGGTGGCCCAGCGGCAGAGGTCGACGATCTCACGGCGGCCGTCGTCAGGCGCCTCGCGGCCGACGGGCTCACCGTCGCCGCGGCGGAGTCGCTGACCGGGGGAGAGCTCACCGCTGAATTGACCAGGGTTCCGGGCGCCTCGGCCGTGGTGCTCGGCGGCACCGTCGTCTACGCCACCGCGCTCAAGCACAGCCTTCTCGGTGTGGATGCCGAACTCCTCGCCGAGGTGGGGCCGGTGCATCCCGAGGTCGCCGCCCAGCTCGCCACCGGCGTGCGGGAGCGGCTCGCCGTCGACGGCCGGGCAGCCGACATCGGGCTCTCGACGACCGGGGTCGCCGGGCCCGACCCCCAGGGCGGGCAGCCCGTCGGCACCGTGTACGTCGGCATCGCGACCCGGTCGGGCGCACGCGTGGTGGCTCTGGCGCTCAGCGGTTCCCGTGCGTCGATCCGGCGACAGGTCGTGCTGAGGGCGATTCGGGAGCTTGCACGAGAGGTCGGAATCGACGCGACATGACGCTCGGGAATACAGGCTGTTTCGAGTCTGTTACACATCGTGCATTCACAAGAAAAGCCCAGTCGTGCTCATTATCGTTGACGAAAAGATGCGTGTAGTGTTGGCATCCATTATCGAAGTACCAGGTAAGCGGCAGGGTAGAAGAAGGAGGCTCCAATGATTCTTGTACGTCAGGAAATCGGCGACGTGCTCAGGGACTTCCGCCTGCAGAAAGGGCGCACGCTCCGGCAGGTCGCGAGCAAGGCCAGCGTGGCTCTCGGCTACCTGAGCGAGGTCGAGCGGGGCCAGAAGGAGGCGTCGAGCGAGATCCTCGCATCGGTCGCCGACGCACTGGACACCCCGATCTCGGTCATCATGCGCGAGGTCGGCGACAGGCTCGCCGTGCTCGAGGGCATCGAGCCCATCATCCCCGACACCGTTCCCGACGAGTTCGTGGCCGCCATGGACGCGGATCTCGTCGCCCGCTGACACCAGCGGGTCGATCAGACTCACCAATAAGACGCCCCGGAGCACCGGGGCGTCTTCTTCGTCTGCCCCCCTTCGCCGATATCGTGAACCCCGAGGTGATCCATGAAGTTGAGTGAGTTCCAGCGCGCCGTCGCCGACGAGTTCGGCACGCAGTACGGCCGCTCCCTGATGGTCGACCTCGTGCTCGGCGAGCTCGGTGGCCGCACGGCCCAGCAGGCGATCGACGATGGACTGCCGACGCGGGATGTGTGGCTCGCGCTCTGCCGCGAGACGGGCGTTCCGCCGTCGCACTGGTACGGCGCGGGAAAGCCGGCGCCGAAGCGCTGAACGGCGGCGTCAGCTCCACGACACGCCGGATACGAACACTCGAAGATATGTTCGGATGTTGTTAGGCTCCTCCACAACGGCAATCGAAAACGGGTTGTCCACAGAAGATGATCGTCCCGCGTCGGGTGTCAGTGCCCCCGCGTACAGTCGGACTCGTTAGTGAAGCCGAAGAAGGAGAACCGCAATGCCATCAGCCGCCGATCGTGAGAAGGCTCTCGAGACTGCCCTTGCGCAGATCGACCGTCAGTTTGGCAAGGGCTCGGTCATGCGACTGGGCAGCGACGAGCGGGCGCCCGTCGAGGTCGTTCCGACCGGTTCGATCGCACTGGATGTCGCGCTCGGCATCGGCGGTCTTCCCCGCGGCCGCATCGTGGAGATCTACGGCCCGGAGTCGTCGGGTAAGACCACGCTGACCCTCCACGCCATCGCCAACGCGCAGCGTGCGGGCGGCATCGCGGCCTTCATCGACGCCGAGCACGCGCTCGACCCCGAATACGCCCGCAAGCTCGGTGTCGACATCGACGCGCTCCTCGTGTCTCAGCCCGACACCGGTGAGCAGGCGCTCGAGATCGCAGACATGCTGGTGCGAAGCGGCTCCATCGACCTCATCGTCATCGACTCCGTGGCGGCCCTCGTGCCGCGCGCCGAGATCGAGGGCGAGATGGGTGACTCCCACGTCGGACTTCAGGCCCGCCTCATGTCGCAGGCGCTCCGCAAGCTCACCGGTGGGCTCAGCCAGACCAACACGACCATGATCTTCATCAACCAGTTGCGCGAGAAGATCGGCGTGTTCTTCGGCAGCCCCGAGACCACCGCCGGCGGTAAGGCGCTCAAGTTCTACGCCTCGGTGCGTCTCGACATCCGCCGCATCGAGACTCTGAAAGACGGCACCGAGGCGGTCGGCAACCGTACGCGCGTCAAGGTGGTCAAGAACAAGATGGCGCCGCCCTTCAAGCAGGCCGAGTTCGACATCCTCTACGGCGTCGGCATCTCGCGCGAAGGCAGCCTCATCGACTTCGGCGTCGAGCACGCCATCGTCAAGAAGTCGGGCGCCTGGTACACCTACGAGGGCGACCAGCTCGGGCAGGGTAAGGAGAACTCGCGCAACTTCCTGATCTCCAACCCCGACATCGCGCTGGAGATCGAGAACAAGATCCTCGTGAAGCTCGGTATCCATGCCGACCCGAACGCGGTCGAGGCCCCGGCCGACAACATCGACTCCATCGAAGAGAAGCTGAAGGCCCGCAAGGGCGCCTAGCTCCCATCGGCCGTGATCGAAGTGAGAAGGAGGAACGCCGCGTGGTGAGTTTTCCGCCTGAGCTTCCGAGTGACGGGCCGACGAGCGCAGACTCGTCGTCCGACGCCCGCCTGGCGCCCGTGACGAATCTGAGCGACGCGCGTCGCGCCGGTTCGTCACGCGGCGCGGGGATGCGCGAGCACCCGATGCGCGACCATCCCTCCACGCGGCAGGTCCACCGTCCGGCGGTGGCCTTCCCCGGCGCCGGAGCGTCGGACGCTGGACTCGAGACCGCCGAGGCCGGCGCGGTGGGGCTCGGCTCCCCGGAGACCGGCGCCGCCGACACCGGAGCTTTCGAGACCGGTACTGCCGAGAAGGCCGTCAAGCGAGCATCCAACGTGTCAGTGCATCAGCTCGCGCGCCGGGGCATGTCCCGGTGGGAGCTGGAACAGGTTCTCGCCAAGAGGGAGATCGAGCCTGAGATCGCGAAGGCCGAGCTCGACAGGCTCGAGAGCGTCGGGTTGCTCGACGACGCGGCGCTGGCCGTGACTCTCGTCTACACCAACCACACGCGCAAAGGGCTCGGTCGTTCCGCCATCGCGCAAGAGCTCAAGCGGCGGCACATCGATCCCGTCATCATCGACGAGGCGCTCGAAGAGATCGCCGACGACGATGAGCTGGAGCGGGCCATCGAACTCGCCGTCAAGCGCATCGGCCAGCTCTCCAGCTACGACGACGAGACGGTCAAGCGCAGGCTCCACGGGTTCCTCGCGCGAAAAGGCTACAATTCCGGCGTCGTGCGTCAGGCGATGGATGCCGCGTTCGCCAGCCGTGGCAAGCGCGGTGTTCGCTTCCAGTAGCCCGCCGTAAACTAGTCGCACTATGAGCATCACGGAAGAGCGCAGAATCATCCTGCCATCGACCGCCGCGGTCGATTCGCGCGGCCAGGCCCGCACCTACGAGGTCCGTACGTACGGCTGCCAGATGAACGTGCACGACTCCGAGCGGCTGAGCGGATCGCTCGAGGCCGCGGGCTATGTGCCCGCGAACGGAGCTGAGGCCGACATCGTCGTCATCAACACCTGCGCCGTGCGCGAGAACGCCGACAACAAGCTCTACGGCAACCTGGGGCACCTGGCCTCGGTGAAGAAGCGTCACGAGGGAATGCAGATCGCCGTCGGCGGCTGCCTCGCCCAGAAAGACAAGAACGTCATCCTCGAGAAGGCTCCCTGGGTCGACGTGGTCTTCGGAACGCACAACATGGGTTCGCTGCCGAGCCTGCTCGAACGCGCGCGGCACAACGACGCCGCCGAGATCGAGATCCTCGAGGCTCTCGAGACGTTCCCCTCCACCCTTCCCACCAAGCGCGACTCCAGCTACAGCGGCTGGGTGTCCATCTCCGTCGGGTGCAACAACACCTGCACGTTCTGCATCGTGCCTTCGCTGCGCGGCAAAGAGAAAGACCGCCGCCCGGGCGAGATCCTCGCCGAGGTGCAGGCTCTCGTCGACGACGGAGCGATCGAGGTCACGCTGCTCGGCCAGAACGTCAACTCCTACGGCGTCGAGTTCGGCGACCGTCAGGCGTTCAGCAAGCTGCTCCGCGCCGCTGGCGAGATGAAGGGGCTCGAGCGCATCCGCTTCACCAGCCCGCATCCGGCCGCCTTCACCGATGACGTGATCGATGCGATGGCCGAGACCGAATCGGTGATGCCTCAGCTGCACATGCCGCTGCAGTCGGGCTCCGACCGCATCCTGAAAGCCATGCGCCGCTCCTACCGTTCGACGAAGTTCCTCGGAATCCTCGACCGCGTTCGAGCGAAGATGCCGGATGCCGCCATCAGCACCGACATCATCGTCGGCTTCCCGGGCGAGACCGAAGAAGACTTCCAAGAGACGCTTCGCGTCGTCGAGGCGGCGCGGTTCGCCTCGGCGTTCACCTTCCAGTACTCGATCCGACCGGGCACACCGGCGGCCACCATGGCCGACCAGGTGCCGAAAGAGGTCGTGCAGGAGAGGTACGAGCGCCTCGTCGCTCTGCAGGAGCGCATCTCCCTCGAAGAGAACGAGAAGGTCATCGGCCGCCAGGTCGAACTGCTCGTCGCCAACGGCGAGGGGCGCAAAGACGCCGACACGCATCGTCTGAGCGGACGCGCGCGCGACAGCCGTCTGGTGCACTTCGACGTTCCGGCGGGCTCCGACCTGCCCCGGCCGGGCGACGTCGTCACGGTCACGGTGACTCGCGCGGCGCCCTTCCACCTGATCGCCGACTCGCTCGACGGCGCGCCGCTCACGATTCGGCGCACGGTCGCGGGCGACGCGTGGGACCGCGCCGAAGCGGCATCCTGCGGGGTGCCCGTGCCCGCGGGCTCCGTCGCCGGCAACGGCGCGGGGCGCGTCTCGCTCGGCCTGCCGACCTTGCGCGCCGGCGAGCCGCTGATGGCACCCGGCGTGGGCACGATGCCCATCTACGACCCGACGGACGGCCAGCGCTGACCGAGCGGCAGCCGCGCGAAGGCACCGCAGGCGATCCCGAACGGCCTGGTGCGGAAACACGCATCCTCGCCATCGTCGGGGCGACCGGAACCGGAAAGACCGATCTGTCCCTCGCTGTCGCAGAACGGCTGCGCGCTTCCGGCCGTGAGGCCGAGATCGTGAACGCCGACGCGATGCAGCTCTACCGGGGCATGGACATCGGAACCGCCAAGCTCGCTCCGGGCGAGTGGCGGAGCATCCCTCACCACCTGTTCGATGTGCTTGACGTGACCGACGAGGCCACCGTGGCCGGCTACCAGCCCGAAGCTCGTGCCGCGATCGACGGCATCATCGAGCGTGGCGCTGTGCCCATCCTGGTGGGCGGCTCAGGACTCTACGTGTCGAGTGTGATCTTCGACTTCCAGTTTCCGGGAACCGACCCGGAGCTTCGGGAACAGCTCGAGTCCGACCTGACCGCACACGGTCCCGGCCTGCTCTACCAGCGGCTGAAGGAGATCGACCCGGCCGCGGCCGCCAACATCGGATCGAGCAACGGTCGCCGTCTGGTGCGGGCGCTCGAAGTGGTCGGGCTGACGGGGCGCCCGGTGAGCGGCACGCTTCCCGATGAGCCACGGCCCTGGCGCCCCGTCACCGTGATCGGGCTGGCGGCTCCTCGCGACGAACTGACCGCGCGGCTCGACGCGCGGGTGGAAAGGATGTGGGAGTCCGGGCTCCTCGACGAGGTCGCCCGGCTGCTGCCGCTCGGTCTCGATCGCGGCGTGACCGCTCGTCGCGCCATCGGCTATGCGCAGGCTATCGCAGAGCTGAGGGGTGAGCTGAGCCGGGCCGAGGCGATCGCTCAGACGCAACAACTGACCCGTCGCTACGCTCGGCGTCAGGTGAGTTGGTTCAAGCGCTACCCGGGCATCCACTGGCTCGACTACGCCGACCCGCAGTCCGCCTCGGTGACGCTCGATAGGCTGTGAGCATGGCGACAACGCTGCACTTCACCAAGGGTCACGGCACCGGCAACGACTTCGTGCTGTTCGCCGACCCGGACGGGCTCGTCGACCTCACCCCGACTCAGATCGCCGCCATCTGCGACCGGCACTTCGGCGTCGGAGCCGACGGGATCATCCGCGCGGTGCGCTCGAAGCACCTGCCTGCAGGCCTGGAGGCTCTCGCCGAAGACGAGTCGGCCGAGTGGTTCATGGACTACTCGAACGCCGACGGTTCGGTTGCCGAGATGTGCGGCAACGGCATCCGGGTGTACGTGCGGTTCCTGATCGAGAGCGGCCTGGTGCAGCTCGCCGACGGCGACACGCTCGCCATCGGAACGCGCGGCGGCGTTCGCGACGTGCAACGCACCCTGACGGGCTTCCAAGTCGACCTCGGCCGCTGGGCGCTGGACGGTGGGGAGCCACTGGTGCGCGCGAAGGAGCTGCCCGTGGCTCGTCCCGGTCTGGGCATCGACGTCGGAAATCCGCACGTCGTGGTGGCCGTGGCCGACGACGATGAGCTCGATGCCGCCGATCTCACCTACATCCCGCACCTGGAGCCGGCGCCGGAGGCGGGAGCGAACGTCGAGTTCGTCGTTCCGCGTGAGCCCCTCGTGAAAGACGGAGTCGGGCGCATCCGGATGCGGGTGCACGAGCGGGGCAGCGGTGAGACGCTCTCGTGCGGCACCGGAACGGCGGCCGCCGCATTGGCGGTGCGCCACTGGGCGGGGCCGGGCGCGCCGAACCAGTGGCGCGTCGAGGTTTCCGGTGGCACCCTCGCCGTGCGGATGTTCCCGACCGAAGACGGCGAGCACGTCGCGCTCTCCGGCCCCGCCGAGCTCGTCTACACCGGCGTCATCGACCTGGCGTAGTCGCGGTCAGTCTGCGGAACGGCGGGAACGCAGCACGCGGTAGCCCTTGGACGTGGCCGCGCGAGTGGTGGTCAACTCGGGCATCGTCGCCTGGATCCAGCGGTGCAGCGAGTCCGAGCCCAGATTGCGCTGCACGACGAGCCAGGCATCCGAACCCCGCTCCAGGCGCGGCAGCCACTTCTGCAGGAGGTTGTGCAGCTCGTTCTTGCCGACCCGGATGGGCGGATTCGACCAGATGGTCGTAAAAGTCACGTCATCAGGAACATCTTCGGGCAAGGATGTGTTTACATTAGTGAGCCCGAGCTTCTGCGCATTTCTGCGCACCACATCCAGCGCCCGGGTATTGACATCGACGGCCCAGACGGTCGCGTGAGGGGATTCGAGAGCAAGTGTGAGAGCCAGGGGCCCCCAGCCGCAACCGAGGTCGAGAAGCTGACCCCCGGGCGGAGCCGAGGGGACATGGTCGAGGAGCACTCTCGTACCCGAATCGATGCGCTCGGGGCTGAAGATGCCGTTCGCGGTCGTCAGATCGTACGTCTGTCCAGCGAGGCGGACGGTGAACGGCCGGAGCTTCAGCTCGCTCTCGGGCGCCGAGGAAAAGTAGTGATCTCCGCTGGCCATAACAGGACCGTACAGGACACGAACGAACTAGGGCCAACCCGGATAGGATTTGCCCGGATGCAGGACAACGAATGAACGAACGATTTTCACAAACCGAGACCGAAGCCGGCGACGTCGATGTCGTGGCGCGGGTGCTCGCGAACGCCGACACGCACGCCGGTGTCGCCCTGTTCGGACGCGGTGCTCAGGCACTGCAGACCGACAGCGTCGACGACGCCGGGCACGACGGTGAACAGTTCGACCGCGAGGAGCGCGCAGCGCTGCGTCGCGTCGCCGGGCTGTCGACCGAGCTCCAGGACGTCACCGAGGTCGAGTACCGGCAGCTGAGGCTCGAGAACGTCGTGCTGATCGGCATCTACTCGCAGGGCAGCCTGCAGGATGCCGAGAACTCGATGCGAGAACTCGCCGCCCTGGCCGAAACCGCCGGCGCCTCGGTGCTGGACGGCCTGCTGCAGCGCCGGCCGCATCCCGACGCCAGCACCTACCTCGGCAAGGGCAAGGCGCAGGAACTCGCCGGTATCGTCGCCGCCCTCGGCGCGGACACCGTCATCGCTGACACGGAGCTGGCCCCGAGCCAGCGTCGTGCTCTCGAAGACGTGGTGCGCGTGAAGGTCATCGACCGCACCGCCGTGATCCTCGACATCTTCAGCCAGCACGCCAAGAGCCGCGAGGGCAAGGCGCAGGTCGAGCTGGCGCAGCTCGAATACCTGCTGCCGCGTCTGCGTGGCTGGGGTGAGTCGATGTCGCGCCAGGCCGGTGGCCAGGTGGGCGGCACGGGCGCGGGCATGGGCTCGCGCGGACCGGGTGAGACGAAGATCGAGCTCGACAGGCGGCGCATCCACACCCGGATGGCTAAACTGCGCAAGCAGATCGTCGGCTTCAAACCGGCGCGCGAGGCCAAGCGTGCCAACCGCCGCCGCAACTCGGTACCCTCGGTCGCGATCGCCGGATACACGAACGCGGGCAAGTCGAGCCTGCTCAACCGCATCACCAAGGCGGGCGTGCTCGTCGAGAACGCGCTGTTCGCGACGCTCGACTCGACCGTGCGCAAGTCGGTGACGGCGGACGGCCGGCTCTACACGCTCGCGGACACGGTCGGATTCGTAAGAAACCTCCCGCACCAGCTGGTCGAGGCTTTCCGCTCGACGCTGGAAGAGGTCGCCGACTCGGATGTGATCGTGCACGTGGTCGACGGGTCGCACCCCGACCCCGCGAGCCAGCTCGCGACCGTACGAGACGTGATCGGTGAGGTCGGTGCACGAGACCTTCCCGAGATCGTCGTGTTCAACAAGGCCGATCTCATCGCGCCCGACGACCGTCTCGTGCTGCGAGGGCTGGAGCCGGGAGCGATCTTCGCCTCCGCCCGCACGGGCGAGGGCATCGACGAGGTGCTCGCCGCGATCGCCCGGCTGCTGCCGGACACGTCGATCGAGATCGAGCTCGAGGTCCCGTACGACCGGGGCGACCTGATCTCCGCTCTGCACGAGCGCGGTCGAGTGCTGAGCACCGAGTACGTCGAGGACGGCACCCGCGTCAGGGCGCGCATCCAGCCCGAGTACGAGTCGGTGTTCGAGGCGTTCGCGGTCGCGCCGACCAGCTAGCCTGCCGGCCAGCGCAGACAACCCGACCAAGGCCGGGCGGAGCACGTGTGTCATATGCCGACACACAGTGTTCCGTCCGGCCTTCTTCGTTGCTAGATTTCCAGTCAACCGAAGCGCTGAACCGCTCGGTGGTGCGACAGCCGAGCCCGGCACCCGCCCGCGAACACCCTGTGAGAGCAGGGTCCTGACCCTGACCGGGACGGGCGCGGCCGACACGGGCTGTGATCCGTCACACCATCCGAAGAGGACGCCATGAGCTGGAACACCGCGCGGTTCTCCTTCGAGCTGTATCCGCCCCGCACCGCGGCCGCAGCCTCGGCGCTGCCGGCGACGATCGACAGGCTCGCCGCCACCCACCCTGACTTCATCTCTGTGACGTACGGCGCCAACGGCTCATCGCGCTCGTCGTCCCTCGAACTGCTGCGATACATCCTCGACAACACGAACGTGAGCCCGATGGCGCACCTTACGTGCGTCGGATCGTCGCACGCGGAGACCAACCTGCTGATCCGCGAGTTTCTCGACGCGGGCATCCGGAGCTTTCTGGCCGTGCGGGGCGATCCGCCCGCGGACGCCGCCCCGGGTGAGACCGGTCTCGGCGAAGTGCGCAGCTCGGCCGAACTGGTGCAGCTCATCCATCGCGTTCAGGCCGAACGGGAGCCGTACAGCGAGCTCTCGGTGCCCGGCCTCGACGCGAGCGCGGTGCTCTCGAGCCGGGAGCACGTTCAGATCGCGGTCGCCGCGTTTCCGAACGGTCACCCGACCTCGCACTCGGTGAGCCAGGACATCGACACCCTTCTCGCCAAACAGGCCGCGGGTGCGAATCTCGGCATCACCCAGCTGTTCTTCCACCCGGAGGACTACCTCAGCTTCGCGCAGAAGGCCAAGGACGCGGGTGTGCTCTTCCCGATCCTGCCCGGCATCATGCCGGTCACCAGCCCGGCCAGGCTGCGGCGGATGCTCGAGCTGAGCGGCGAGGACCTGCCGAGCGACCTCGCCATCCAGCTGGAGATCGAGCCGACTGAAGAGGGCCAGCGCGAGATCGGGATCGCCTGGGCGACCGACTTCGCGCGCACGCTCCTCGACGGGGGCGCCCCGGGCATCCACCTCTACACGTTCAACCAGCACGAGGCGGTCCTCGCCGTTCTCGAGCGCACCGGACTCCTGTCCGCCGGCACCACGGACAGTCTCACCACCGAAAGGGAACACGCATGAGCGACACCACCACCCGGCCCGCCTTCCCGGTCGGCACGATCATCGGGTACCCCCGGATCGGACGCCGCCGCGAGCTGAAGAAGGCCGTCGAGAGCTTCTGGGCCGGAGCGATCACCGCGGACGTGCTGGAGACGACCGCCGCCGAGCTGCGCGCCGCCACCCGGGAACGACTGGCTTCGCTCGGTCTGGGACGCGACGACTCGTCCATTCCGGAGAGCTTCAGCTACTACGACCAGGTGCTGGATGCGGCGGTGACGGTGGGAGCGATCCCGTCCCGCTTCGCCGGACTCGCCGATGCGGAGGGAGCGGTCGACCTGGCCGGGTACTTCACCATCGCCCGCGGCGAGGGCGACAACGCCCCGCTCGAGATGACCAAGTGGTTCGACTCCAACTATCACTACCTCGTTCCCGAGATCGGCCCGGAGACCTCGTTCCGGCTGGCCTCCGACCGGATCGTGCGCGAGTTCGAGGAGGCCAAGGCGGCAGGATTCGTCACCCGCCCCGTCATCGTCGGCCCGGTCACGTTCCTGCTGCTCAGCAAGGCGAGCGACGAGGCGCCGGAGGGGTTCCGT
This sequence comes from Leifsonia sp. NPDC058292, assembly GCF_042880955.1. Classification (NCBI taxonomy): domain Bacteria; kingdom Bacillati; phylum Actinomycetota; class Actinomycetes; order Micrococcales; family Microbacteriaceae; genus Leifsonia; species Leifsonia sp. NPDC058292. Next base: position 19,163 of record NZ_JBHVYL010000017.1, on the reverse strand, counting down.
CCGCTGTCCCGCCTTGCCGACCTGCTCCCCGTCTACCGCGAGCTGCTGCAGCGGCTGGGCGCGGCGGGCGCACCGTGGGTGCAGCTCGACGAGCCCGCGCTCGTCAGCGAGAGCATCGACGAGGAACGTGGGGCGGTGCTGGCAGCCGTCGCATCGGCCTACGAAGCGCTCGGCGGCGTCGACGCTCGCCCCGGGATCTTCGTGGCCGCTCCGTACGGCAGTCTCGATGACGCGCTTGCGGTGCTGGCCGCTTCCCCCGTGGAGGCCCTCTCCCTCGACCTGGTGCGCGGAGCGACGCCGACCGGACTCGACGCCGCGACCGCATCCGCCCTCGCCGGCAAGACGGTCGTCGGCGGCGTGATCGACGGCCACAACATCTGGCGCGGCGACCTCGAAGCGGCCTTCGGAAAGCTGACCGAGCTGCTCGCGCTCAGCCCCGATGTCGCGGTGTCGACATCGACCTCCCTGCTGCACGTTCCGCACGACATCGACGACGAGCCCGCGCTGAGCGATCAGCTGAAGAGCTGGCTGGCGTTCGCCGACCAGAAGGTCGCGCAGGTCGCGACGCTGGCCCGCGGTCTGGTGGACGGCCACGAGGCCATCCAGGAGGAGCTGAGCGCCGCATCCGCTGCCCTCGCCGACCGTGCCGCGGCGCCGGGCGTGCGCGACGTCTCGGTACGCGACCGCACCGAGGCGCTCACGGAATCCGACTTCACGCGCGGCGACTACGCCGACAGGCTCGCGGCGCAGGAGACCGCGCTCGGGCTGCCCTTCCTGCCCACCACGACCATCGGGTCGTTTCCGCAGACCGGCGACATCCGCCGTGCGCGCGCCCAGCTGGCGAAGGGGCTCATCACCGAGGCCGACTACCTCGGCAGGATGCAGGCCGAGATCAAGCGCGTCGTCGACCTCCAGGAGGAGATCGGCATCGACGTCATCGTGCACGGCGAGCCCGAGCGCAACGACATGGTGCAGTACTTCGCCGAGAACCTCGACGGCTTCGCGGTGACGCAGAACGGTTGGGTGCAGTCGTACGGCAGCCGCTGTACGCGGCCGTCGATCCTCTGGGGAGACGTCTCGCGGCCGGCGCCGATCACCGTCGACTGGTCGGCGTACACGCAGAGCCTCACGGCGAAGCCGGTCAAGGGGATGCTCACCGGTCCGGTCACGATTCTCGCCTGGTCGTTCGTTCGCGACGACCAGCCGCTCGGCGACACCGCGCGCCAGGTGGCCCTGGCTCTCCGCGACGAGATCGCCGACCTGGAGGCCGCGGGCATCCGGATCGTGCAGGTCGACGAGCCGGCGTTGCGCGAGCTGCTGCCGCTCAAGAACGCCGATCACGCGGGCTACCTCGACTGGTCGGTGGCCTCGTTCCGTCTCGCCACGGCGGGCGTGCGTGACGAGACGCAGATCCACACGCACCTCTGCTACTCCGAGTTCGGGGTCGTCATCGATGCCATCCGCAACCTGGACGCGGATGTGACGAGCATCGAGGCCGCCCGCTCTCGGATGGAGGTCGTGCGCGACATCCAGACGTCGGGCTTCGAACACGGCATCGGCCCGGGCGTCTACGACATCCACTCGCCGCGCGTGCCCTCGGTCGCCGAGGTGACCGAGCTTCTCGAGACGGCGCTCGAAGCCATCCCGGGGCGACAGCTCTGGGTGAACCCGGACTGCGGTCTGAAGACGCGGGGCTACGACGAGACCGTCGCGTCTCTGCAGAACATCCTGGAGGCGACCCGTGCGGTTCGCGCCAAGGCGGGCGTGCCGGCCTGACCTGTCCTGTCCTGTCCTGTCCTGTCCTGTCCTGTCTCGCCGCGCCGGAGTTCCGGGCCCCTCTGGCCCGGAACTCCGGCGCGACGGACGTTTCACCCGCGCGTCGCGCGAAATCTCCGGCGCTAGGCGAGGATGTGGTCATGGTCGAGATCTCGGACGAGGACTTCGAAGCGATGGTCGGAGCCGTCTACGACGGGCTGCCGGAAGGCATGGTCGCACCGCTGCAGAACGTGGCGGTGCTCGTCGCGGACCAGCCGCCGGGGGAGAGGCCGCGCCTGTTCGGTCTGTACAGCGGGCATCCGCTCACCGGGCGAGGCTTCTACGGCTTCGGTGAGCTGCCCGACCGCATCACTCTGTACAAGAACAATCTCGCCGGGGCCAGTGCTGATCGGGATGAGCTCCGCGCCCGCGTGCGTGTGACCCTGGTGCACGAGATCGGCCACTACTTCGGGCTCGATGACGCCCGCCTGCAGGAGCTCGGCTGGGCTTAGACCGCGCGGAGAACCGCGACCACCTTGCCGAGCACCTGGGCGAAGTCGCCGAGGATCGGTTCGAAGTTCGAGTTGCGAGGGAGCAGCCAGGTGTGTCCGTCGCGCTGGCGGAAGACCTTCACTGTCGCCTCCTCGTCGAGCATGGCCGCGACGATGTCGCCGTTCTCCGCCGTGTTCTGCGTGCGCACGACCACCCAGTCGCCGTCGCAGATGGCGGCGTCGATCATCGACTCGCCGACCACTTTCAGCATGAAGAGTTCGCCGTTGCCGACGAGCTGCCGCGGAAGCGGGTAGACCTCTTCGACCTGCTGCTCGGCGGTGATCGGCACGCCGGCCGCGATTCGGCCGACGAGAGGGACCATCGCGGCGTCGCCGACGGGAATCTGGCTCTCGAACTCCGTGGTCTCCGCAGTGGGTGAGGGCAGGTCGATGAGGATCTCGAGCGCCCGAGGCCGGTTCGGATCGCGCCGCAGATAGCCGCTCAGCTCGAGCTGGTTGAGTTGGTGGGTGACGCTGGAGAGGGAGGAGAGCCCGACCGCGTCGCCGATCTCCCGCATGCTCGGCGGATAGCCGCGCTGGCTGACGGAACGGGAGATGGCCTCGAGGATGGCGAGCTGTTTCTCGCTCAGGCTCTTGCGCCGTCGGGTGCCCCCGCGCTCGCGCCCTGCCTGGTTGTCGTTCGACACTGTCGTCCCTTCGTGACCCGCCTGACGCATCCGGCCCGTCCGAATGTCGGTGGTGCCTGGTTGAGTGAACTCCAGACAATCGAAACTGTATCCACGATGCAGAGGTAAAACAAACATATGTTCGAGCGTGTCTCGAATCCGTGGGCGATTTTCCCTCGAACACCGTGGTTGTGATTTCGAACATTCGAAGATATATTCGGAACACAGCTTCGCATCCGGTCCGCCGGCCAAGCACCGGGTGCGGAATTCTAGGAGGTCAAGACCATGAGCACTGCAACGGTCACGATGTCGTCATCCACCGTCGAATTCCCCGCAGGCGCCACGACGCACCTGCGGCTCACGCGTCGCGGACGCGCGGTCCTCACCACTCTGGCCGCGGTGCCGCTCATCGTCGGCGCCCTCTTCTTCGCCCTCAACGGCGGTGGAGCGTTGGCATCGGGCGATCAGGCCCGCGTGCAGTTCCAGTACGTCACGGTGGAGTCGGGCCAGTCGCTCTGGAGCATCGCCGAGAAGGTCGCGCCCACGGCAGACCCCCGCGATGTCATCGCTGACATCGTGTCGCTCAACCAGCTCGATTCGGCCGTGGTCTCGCCCGGTCAGCGCCTCGCCATCCCGGCGCAGTACGAGCGCTGACAGGCAGTCGCGGCGCAGGTGGGGGCCGTCGCAACACAGCCTGCTGCGGCAACTACCATGGTGTGGTGACTTCTCTTTCCGATCTGCCGATTCGTGATGATCTGAGGGGCAAGAGCCCCTACGGCGCACCCCAGAAGGTCGTGCCCGTTGCTCTGAACGTGAACGAGAACACGCATCCGATTCCCGAAGACGTGGCGACCGACATCGTCGAGAGGGTCGCGCACGCGGTGCTCGGGGTCAATCGGTATCCCGACCGCGAGTTCACCGAGCTGCGGGAGAGCCTCGCACGGTACCTCGGCCACGGTCTGACTGCGGAGAACCTGTGGGCCGCGAACGGCTCGAACGAGGTCATCCAGCAGATTCTGCAGGCCTTCGGCGGCCCGGGGCGCAGTCTGCTGGGATTCGCACCGACGTACTCGATGTACCCGCTGCTGGCGGCCGGTGCAGGCACGGCCTACCTCTCCGGGCGGCGTGACGCCGAGTTCGAGCTGTCGCCCGAGACGGCGGCGGCAGAGATCCGCCGTCTCGATCCGGACATCGTGATCCTGTGCTCGCCGAACAACCCCACCGGAACCCCGCTCTCCCTCGAGACCATCGAGGCCGCCTACGACGCCGCGCGCGGAATGGTGGTCGTCGACGAGGCGTATGCGGAGTTCATGCCCGAGGGCGAGCCGTCGGCACTGACCCTGCTGCCCGGGCGTCCGCGTCTGCTCGTCTCGCGCACGATGAGCAAGGCGTTCGCGTTCGCCGGGGCACGGGTCGGGTATCTCGCGGCCGATCCTGCGGCTGTTGACGCACTCCGCCTGGTGCGGCTTCCGTATCACCTCTCCGCACTGACCCAGGCCGCTGCCCTCGGCGCACTCGCCCACTCCGAGGAGATGCTCGCCATGGTCGGGGAGATCCGGGACCAGCGCGACCGTATCGTCACCGAACTCGCCGGGCTGGGGTATCGCCCGCACCGCAGCGGCAGCAATTTCGTGCTCTTCGGTGGTGTCGCCGATCCGCAAGCGACGTTCGAGGCCTTGCTCGAGCAAGGGGTGCTCATCCGCGATGTGGGCATCCCGAACCACCTCAGGGTGACGGCCGGCACCGAGGCGGAGACGACCGCGTTCCTGACCGCGCTCGCGTCGCTCGGTCGCCCGGCCTCCGGGGCGAACGCCGCGCCGGATGCCGCGGAATCCGCGACAGACCAGCCGGTAGGCTCGCAGTCATGAGCAATCGCACGGCCACACTGCAGCGCGAGACCAGCGAGTCGAGCATCGACCTGAGCATTGACCTCGACGGCACGGGCGAGACGGACATCGAGACCTCGGTTCCGTTCTACGACCACCTGCTCACGGCATTCGCGAAGCACTCGCTCACCGACCTGCGCGTGCGGGCGAACGGCGACACCGACATCGACGTGCACCACACGGTCGAAGACATCGGCATCGTGCTGGGGCAGGCGATCAAGCAGGCGCTCGGCGACAAGCGCGGCATCTCCCGCTACGGGGATGCGCTCGTGCCGCTCGACGAGGCGCTGGTGCAGGCCGTCGTCGACATCTCGGGCCGCCCGTATCTCGTGCACTCCGGCGAGCCCGCCGGGTTCGAGTTCCACCTCATCGGTGGTCACTTCACGGGTTCGATGGTTCGTCACGTCTTCGAGGCGATCTCGTTCAACGCCGCCATCACGACGCACATCACCGTCGTGGGCGGCCGTGACCCCCACCACATCGCCGAAGCCGAGTTCAAGGCGTTCGCCCGCGCGTTCCGCCAGGCCAAGGCTCTCGACCCGCTGGTGACCGGCATCCCGTCGACCAAGGGTGCGCTGTGAATCGCCCTGACGTCGTCGTCTTCGACTACGGAACCGGCAACGTGCACTCGGCCGTGAAAGCGCTCGAGGCAGCGGGGGCCGACGTCGAACTCACCGGAGACCGGGCTCGCGCTCGCGAAGCCGCGGGTCTCGTGGTGCCCGGAGTCGGCGCCTTCAGCGCCGTGGCCAACGCGCTGTGGGCATCCCGCGGCCACGAGGTCATCGATCGGCGCCTGTCGGGAGGACGCCCCGTTCTCGGCATCTGCGTCGGCATGCAGGTGCTGTTCGAGCGCGGCGTCGAACGCGGCGTCGACAGCGAGGGACTCGGCGAGTGGCCGGGAACGGTCGACCGGCTCGAGGCCGAGGTACTGCCGCACATGGGCTGGAACACCGTCGAGGCTCCCGAGACATCGGTGCTGTTCGACGGCCTCCACGACGAACGCTTCTACTTCGTGCACTCCTACGCCGCGAAGGAGTGGTCGCTGGATGTGGTGCCGCCGTTCCCGCGCCCGAGCGTGACCTGGGCTCGGCACGGCGAACGCTTCATCGCCGCCGTGGAGAACGGCCCGCTCAGTGCCACGCAGTTCCACCCCGAGAAGTCTGGGGATGCGGGAATCCAGCTGCTGCGCAACTGGGTGGGCACGCTCTGAGGCGACGTGGTCGCTAGGCTTCTGTGCTTGTGCCGCTGCTCGATTCGAGCCGTCGTCTGCCGCTGACGGCCCTGAGCGTTTGATCCGAGGAAGACTGATGAGTGAATTCAACAACACCCCCGAGCTCGTGCTCCTGCCCGCGGTCGACGTCGCCGACGGAAAGGCCGTTCGGCTGACCCAGGGCGAGGCAGGTTCGGAGACCAGCTACGGCGACCCGGTCGACGCCGCCGCCGAGTGGGCCGACCAGGGGGCCGAGTGGATCCACCTGGTGGACTTGGATGCGGCCTTCGGGCGCGGCGACAACCGCGGCCTGCTGAAGAAGGTCATCCGCCAGGTGCGCGGTGTGAACGTCGAGCTGTCGGGCGGCATCCGTGACGACGCGTCACTGGAGTCGGCGCTCGAGATCGGCGCCAAACGCATCAACCTCGGCACCGCGGCGCTGGAGAACCCGGAGTGGGCGGCGAACGTGATCGGGCAGTACGGCGAGGCGATCGCGGTGGGATTGGATGTGCGCGGCACGACGCTCTCGGCGCGCGGCTGGACGCAGGACGGCGGTGACCTCTGGACCGTGCTCGCGCGGCTGGAGGAAGCCGGGTGCGCGCGGTACGTCGTGACCGACGTGACAAAAGACGGCACCCTGCGCGGACCGAACCTGGACCTGCTGCGCGAGGTGATGGAGCGCACAGCGCGCCCCGTGGTCGCCTCGGGAGGCATCTCGAGCCTGGACGACATCGCCGCGCTGCGCGAACTGGTGCCGCTCGGGCTGGAGGGCGCGATCGTCGGCAAGGCGCTCTACGCCGGCGCGTTCACACTGCCCGAGGCGCTGGATGTTGCGGGGCACTGACCTTGCGGGGCATTGAAGTTGCGAGGCACTGATGTCACAGCGCGCTGACGGTGACGGCCCGAGCGACGAGGGCGCGGCGCGCCTGAGCGGGTTCGCGGCGCAGCTGGCGGCAGCGGATTCGGCCGGCCAGCCGTGGGCCGGGCGCGAGTTCGACGAGAACTCGTTCGAGAACGATGACGGCAGCGCGCCGCAGCAGCTTCTCGACGCGCTGAGCGCGTTCCGCTCGGGCGAGGCCGGGCCCGAGGTCGTTGTGGATGCGGTGCGCGAGTCGCGCCTGCTCATCCCGTTGGTCGCACAGCTCGGCGAGATCGGCGTCAACGCGCACGGGCACACCGTCGACAAGTCTCAGGAGCTAGCGATCGTGACCGTCGCCGGCCCGGACGGTCGCACGGTTCTGCCGGTGTTCTCTTCCGTGGACGCCATGCGGCGCTGGAATCCGCTCGCGCGCCCGGTGCCCGCCGATGGCGCGCGCGTCGCCCTCGCGGCAGCCGGTGAGGACACCGAACTCGTGGTGCTCGATCCCACGTCGGAGACGGAGTTCGTCATCCGGCGGCCGGCGCTGTGGGCCATCGCGCAGGCGCAGCCCTGGGTGCCGAGCCACCGGGATCCCGAGGTGTTCAGGGCGTTCGTGGGCTCGATCGGTTCTGAACTCGGCGTTCACGACGTCGCCCTCCTGCCGGGCGATCCGGAGTCGAGGCTCGCCGCCGAAGAGCTCGTCGTGCGGCTCGAGCTGGCTCGCGGCCTGACCCGCGACGAGCTGGATGCCGTGCTGGGCCGGCTCGCCCAACGGTGGGCGGCCGACGACGTGATCGCCACCCGGGTCGACTCTCTGCGCGTGCAGCTGGTCGCCACCGAAGACTGAGCCCGACTTCGGGCCGAGCCCGCCCGGCGGGAGCACCCGACCGAAGCGTGGCTCAGCTGTCGGCGCGGCCGAGCATCCGGAGCCCGGCGATCAGGCTCAACCCGGCCATCACGACCACGAACACGACGAGCACGGGAACCAGCGGCCAGACGATGAGCGCTGCACCCACGAGAAGCACAGGCAGCGCCAGTCCGATATAGGCGATGAGGAAGATGGCCGCCAGCACCTCTCCGCGGCGTGACGGGGCGGCGAGGGATGCGGCGACCGCGACGGCCGAGCGGAACTGCAGCCCGACACCCGCTCCGGCGAGCACTCCACTGACGATGAAGGTCGTCGGGTCGGCGATGAGAACACCCACGGCCAGTCCGGCGAGGCCGACGACGACGAGCACGATGGCGATCACCAGCTGAACGCGCGTCCTGAGGCGGGCGAAGACGATCTGGGACACCGTGGAGGCCGCGAACACCGAGAACGGCACTGCACCGGCCGTGAGCCGGGAGGTCTCGTGGAGCACTCCCGCGAGAACGCTCGGCGCCAACGACGTGAACAGGCCGAACACGGCGAAGCCTGCGAATGCTGCGATGGCTGCGGCCGAGAAGGCGCTCCGCGATCCGGCGGGGAGCGAGATGCGCTGAGGACGGTAAGCGGGCCTCTCCTCGGCACGCTCGACGGTCTCAGGCACGAGCGCGACGGCGACGGCCGCGACCGCGAGAACGACCAGGAACACGACGTAGGGGATGACGAGAGGGGCAGGCAGGAACTGCGCGAGGGCGCCCGCGATCAGCGGACCCAACGCCAGGCCGCCCGTGTTCACCACGGTGGAGATCGTGCCTGCGAGTCGCGGACCCTCCTCCGGTTTGGCGACGGCGCGCAGTTCGCTGAGATGAGCCGTGGCGCTCGCGGTCAGGGCACCGACCCCGACACCCGAGATCACGCGCGCGACGAGCAGTCCCGTCACGTCGTTCCAGAACAGGAACAGCACCGCGCCGAGGATCTCGAGCACGATGGCGACCAGCACCATCCGGCGTCGTCCCGCCCAGTCGCTGATGTGCCCGATGAGGAAGAGGCTCGCGATGACTCCCACCGCGTATGCCGCGAAGATCACGGTCACGACCCAGGTCGGAAAGCCGTCGCGCTGCTGGTAGAGGGCGTAGAGCGGTGTCGGCAGGGTCGAGAACGCCATCACCGAAAGAAACGCCGCTGCGATCACCCAGAATCCGGCGCCGTGACGGAGTCGCCAGCCGGCGCGGGTCGCGCGGGCGTCGGAAGGGGCGATGGGGTGAGTGTCGGTCGGGGTGGTCATGACATGATCGTGCCCTCGGTGCGCAATCGTGTCCAACGAATCAAATCGATGGTCGCGATCGACGATTACGATTGCGACATGGAAACACGTCAGCTGGAGTATTTCGTCGCCGTCGCGGAGGAGAGCAACTTCACGCGAGCGTCAGAGCGCGTGTTCGCGGCGCAGTCCACCGTGTCTGCGGGCATCCGTTCCCTCGAACGCGAGCTCGGGGCCGATCTCTTCGAGCGCGACCCGCAGGGGGTCAGACTCACGCCACTCGGCGCCGAGGTGCTCGAAGCGGCGCGCGCGACGCTGGAGGCGAGCGAACGGATGCGGATGCTCGCCGACCCTCGCGGCGGTCTCCGGGGCCAGCTCAGGGTCGGGATCTTCACCAACCTGACCACAATCGACCTCCCCGGGATCCTGGGCGAGTTCCACTCACGCCACCCCCTGGTGGACCTGCGCCTCGGCCCATCACCGAGCGGCTCGACCGGTCTCGCCGAAGACGTGAGGCTCGGCCGTGTGGACGTGGCCTTCATGGGACTTCCCGGCCGTTTGCCCGGCCTTCACTACCAGCGGCTGGCGATGTCGCCCTTCGTCGCCGTGCTCGCCGAGGATCACCCGCTGGCATCGCAGAATCGCATCCGGCTGGCCGACCTGACGACCCAGCCGTTCGTGGATGCGCGCGAGGGTTTCGGCAACCGCGTCACTCTCGACCGGCACCTGGCGGAGCTCGGGCTGAGTCGTCGGGTGGCGACGGAGGTCTCCGATCTCGGCGAGATCCCTCGTTTCGTCGCGGCCAGGCTCGGCGTGGCCGTGATGCCCGCGCTCACGGTGCTGCCGGCCGTGGGCGCCGTCGTGCGTCCGCTCGCCGAGCCCGTCGAGTGGGAGCTCAGCGCCGTCAGCCGGCCCCGGCCGAACGCTGCCGCCGCCGCGCTGCTGGGGCTGCTCGCCGAGCGGTTCTCATCCGGGCGTGCCGGGGGGACGGTCGAGCGTGATGGCACGGAGTAGGGCCTTGGCGAGAGTCGTTCGCTGAGGGACACTGAACCCATGGCGAATCTCTCCCGTGAACAGGTTCCTGCGCCCGTTCTCGCCGCGATCGACGCGGCGAACTCCGGCGACCTCGACGGCTTTCTCGACGCGTTCGCGCCGAACGGCTCGGTCGATGACTGGGGCCGCGTGTTCACCGGGCGGGAGCAGGTGCGGCGCTGGAGCGACGCCGAGTTCATCGGGGCACACGTGACGCTCGATGAACTCTCCTATACGACCGTCGACGGCGACGGGCATCCCGGAGAGGCGGCGGCGCCCGTGGCGGTTGCGGTCTCGGCCCAGGTCGGCGGCGACGGTTTCAACGGACCGTCGACGTTCACGTTCGCCGTCGGCCCCGACGGCATCGACCGGATGACGATCACAGGATAGGCACGGCGCTCGATGGCGGTGGGGTCAGCAGGTCACCGTGAGTGTTCCGTCGTTCGAAAGCCTGTCGACCGCGGGGCTGGCCGCAGCGCGCACGGGAGTGCCACGATGGAGGCATGACGATCGAGCTGCACATTACCGACGACGCGGACGCCGACGCACTGCTGTCCGCCGACCCTCTCGCTCTCCTGATCGGGATGCTCCTCGACCAGCAGGTGCCGATGGAGACCGCGTTCGCCGGGCCGGCCAAGCTGCGTGACAGGCTCGGCGTCTTCGATGCCGCCACGATCGCGGGCACCGATCCGGATGCGCTCGCCGCGGTGATGAAGCAGACGCCGGCGGTGCATCGGTTCCCCGGGTCGATGGCGGGGCGTGTGCAGGCTCTGAGCGCTGCGATCGTCTCGGACTGGGGCGGCGACGCCGCAGCGATCTGGACCCAGGGGTCGCCGGACGGCGCCGAGGTGCTGTCGCGGCTGAAGGCGCTGCCGGGCTTCGGCGAGCAGAAGGCCAAGATCTTTCTCGCGCTGCTCGGCAAACAGTGCGGGCTCGCGGCGCCCGGATGGCGCGAAGCGGCGGGAGTCTACGGCGAAGAGGGGTCGCATCGATCCGTCGCCGACATCGTCGACCCTGCCTCACTCGGCAAGGTGAGAGAGACCAAGAAGGCGCTCAAGGCCGCCGCAGCCGCCGCCAAGACCAAGGCATAGCGACCGCCTGCCTCCGCCGCAGGCATCACGCTCCCGCGTCTTCTAGGCTTGACCGGTCATGACAGTTCTCGCCGCCACCGTGCTCTTCCTCAACGCCGTCTTCAACGTCTTCGCCTGGCCACGGTTCTTCCAGCGGGTGTCGAAGGATGCGCGCGCCCGAGACGCTGCGGGCAAGACGACCGCCTTCTACAAGGTCCACGCTGTGCTGCTCGGCGTGGCGCTGCTCCTCGCGCTCGTCTCGCTCGTCGCGGGCGTGCTCGTGCTGCTGTGATTCACGGAATCGACTCGGCGGGCGTCGCGCCGGTCGACCGGCGAGCGTGTCACAGGGTGCCGATACGCTCGGACTGCGAGCGACCGCGCGCATCCTGACGACGGACAGGGGGAGTGTATGTTCCTGCTCGACGGTGCCGTGATCACGAGCGCGAGCGATCTCACCGAGGCCTCCAAGTGCGAGTTCGCCTTTTTGCGCACCCTTGACGAGAAGCTGGGGCGCATCGAGAAGGCCGAGAAGGTCGACGACCCGATGTACGTGCGGTCGTCGCGGCTGGGAGACGAGCAGGAGCACCGCATCCTCGGCGAGTACCGGGAACGTTTCGGCGACGGGGTCGTCGAGATCGAGCGGCCCGAGACACTCGACGCCGAGAGCCTGGGGGCTGCGGTTGCGGAGACGCTCGCCGCGTTCTCCCGGCAGGAGCCGGTGGTGTTCCAGGCGACGTTCTTCGACGGCGCGTTCGTGGGTTTCGCCGACTTCATCGTGCGCCTCGACGACGGAAGCTATCGCGTGCAAGACTCCAAGCTCGCGCGGAGCGCCCGCGTGACCGCACTGCTGCAGCTCTGCGCGTACGCCGAACAGCTCGAGCGGATGGGCGTCGCCGTCGACGACACCGTCGAGCTGCTGCTCGGCACAGGGGCGGTCAGTGAGCACAGGCTCTCCGACATCGCCCCGGTGTACCGCAAGCGTCGCGCACGGCTGCTCGCCATCATCGAGGCCCACCTCGCCGACACAGGGCCGGTGCGCTGGGGGGATCCGCGGTTCACGGTGTGCGGGCGGTGCGAGACCTGCGATGCCGAGATCCAAGCGGCCAGGGATGTACTGCTCGTGGCGGGGGTGCGCATCACGCAGCGTGAGCGACTGGCGGCCGCGGGCATCATGACCATCGACGCGCTCGCGGCCTCCAGCGGCCCGATCGACGGCATCGGCGAGGCGACGCTCGAAGGCCTGCGTGAACAGGCGCGCCTGCAACTGGCCGTGGTGGAAGGACTCGCGCCGCCCATCCATGTGTTCAACGCGCCCGTGCTCGCCGCGTTGCCCATCCCCGATCAGGGCGACATCTTCTTCGACTTCGAGGGCGATCCGCTCTACACCGAGGGTGCGGGCGAGCGCTGGGGGCTCGACTACCTGTTCGGCCTTGTCGACCAGGATGCGGTGTTCACCGCATTCTGGGCACACGACTTCGCCGCCGAACGCGTGGCGCTCCAAGACTTTCTGGCGTTCGTGCGCGAGCGCCGGGCACGGTATCCGCAGATGCACATCTACCACTACGCGGCCTACGAGCAGACGCACCTGCTGGCGCTCGCCGCTCGGCACGGCGTCGGCGAAGAGGAGGTTGACGGCCTGCTGCGCGACAACGCGTTCGTCGATCTCTACCCCATGGTGCGTAAATCCGTGCGAGTCGGATCGCGGTCGTATTCGATCAAGAAGCTCGAGCCGCTCTACATGGGCGACAGCCTGCGCGAGAGCGACGTCACCAACGCGGTCGACTCGATCACAGAGTACGCGAACGCCCGCGATCTCCTCGCCGTCGGCAAGATCGACGAGGCACAGCGGATGTTCGACTCGATCGGCGACTACAACCGCTACGACTGCGTCTCGACACTGCGCCTGCGCGACTGGTTGCTCGATCGGGCGGCCGAGAACGGCATCCCCGTCGGTCGCGCTCCGGTGGAGGAGATGGAGCCGGCCCCCGAGGCGTCGCCGCTGCGCGCCGGGCTGCTCGCCTTCGCCGGCGACCCGCTCGACCCCCACCGAACGCCCGACCGGGAGGCGATGGCGCTCGCCGCCGCAGCCATCGACTATCACCGCCGCGAGCAGAAGACCTTCTGGCAAGGCCACTTCTCTCGTCTCATCCAGCCGGTCGACGAATGGGCCGAGACCCGCGACGTGCTCGTCGTCGAGCACGCGCAGGTGGTGCGGGACTGGTATCAAGACGAAGGCCACCGGGTCGAGCGACGTGAGATGCTGCTGTCGGGGCAGTGGGGCCCCGGAAGCGCCGTCCGCACGAGCGAACGCACAGGGCCCTTCCTGCTCTACGAGTTCCCCGGCCCGTATCGGCAGCCCCGCGCACAGCCGGGGGCAAGAACGGCGCGGTCGGTCGCGGTGATCGCCGCGACCGACGAAGGCGCGGTGCTGGTGCGCGAGACGCTTCCGCCGGAGGTGCAGCGCTACGACGACGTGCCCACCGCCCTGACGCCCGCGGGGCCGCCGGACGCCCGGCGCCTGGCCGCCGCCATCCAGGAGTGGGGCGCCGAGCTGCTCGACGCGAGAGTCAGCGCCGATACGTGGCCGAACGACGCAATGGTCGACCTGCTGCGGCGCACGCCACCGCGCACGCGCTCGGGGCGGCTCGCGCCGCCCGCGCCCGACGGCCTGCTGGTGCAGTCGGTCGTGGCCAGCCTGCTCGACCTCGACCGGTCGTATCTCGCCGTGCAAGGTCCGCCCGGAACAGGTAAGTCGTATCTGGGCGCACGCGTGATCGCGGAGCTCGTCACGCGCCACCGCTGGCGGATCGGCGTCGTGGCCCAGTCGCACGCCGTCGTTGAGAATCTCCTCGATCGGGTGGTCGACGCCGGGCTCGACGCCCGGCTGGTCGCCAAGGTGCCGGGCAGCGACAGCGCCGACGACGCCCACGCCTTCACGGCGCTCGAGAAAGACGGCCAGCTGACCTTCGCGCTCGACAACACCGGCACGGGCTATGTGGTCGGGGGAACGGCCTGGGACTTCGCCAACGCGGCGCGCATCCCGCGCAACGGGCTCGACCTGCTCGTGATCGACGAGGCAGGGCAGTTCTCGCTCGCCTCGACCATCGCGGCGGGTGCCGCGGCGCACCGGCTGCTGCTGCTCGGCGACCCGCAGCAGCTCCCGCAGGTGAGCCAGGGCCGGCATCCCGAACCGATCGACGGATCCGCGCTCGGTTGGGTGAGCGACGGTCATGACGTGCTGCCGGCCGAATTCGGCTACTTCCTGCCAGAGACGAGAAGGATGCACCCGGCTCTGGCCGGCGCGGTGTCGCGGCTCTCCTACGAGGGCAGACTGCACGCCCACCCGGACGCCGCGCTGCGCTCGCTCGAGGGGGTCGAGCCTGGACTGCATCCGGTGCCCGTCGACCACGTCGGCAACGCCACGCAATCCCCGGAAGAGGCGACGGTGGTGGTGGAGCTGGTGCGCGACCTGCTGGGCAGACCGTGGAGCGATCCGTCGGGCGGTGCTGAGAGCGACCGGCCGCTCGGGGAGGGCGACATCATCGTCGTCACGCCGTACAACGCGCAGCTGGCCCTGGTGCGCGAGGCGCTCGTCGACGCGGGCCACAGCGGCGTGCGCGTCGGCACCGTCGACAAGTTCCAGGGGCAGGAGGCCGCGATCGCCATCGTGAGCCTGGCGGCCTCGTCTGCGGCGGACGTGCCGCGGGGGATGTCGTTCCTCATCATGAAGAACCGGCTCAATGTGGCGATCTCGCGGGCGAAATGGGCGGCCTTCCTCGTGCACTCGCCCGAACTCACCGACTATCTGCCGGTCACCCCGGCCGGGGTCACCGAACTGAGCGCCTTCATCCGGCTGGTCGAGACGCGCTGAGCGGCGCCCCTGTGCACCCCCGGCGCAACGCCCCCGGTGCTACGCTCGGTGCGTGTCGCCAGAGGAGCTTGCCGCGCTCGTGCTCTTGCGCAAAGCGCGCGACCTGATCGACCGTGAGTACGCGAAACCGCTCGACGTGCCCACGATCGCTCAGCGTGCCCTGATGTCGCCCGCGCACTTCTCCCGCAGCTTCCGCGCCGCCTACGGCGAGACGCCGTACAGCTACCTGATGACCCGGCGCATCGAACGAGCCATGGCGTTGCTCCGCGGCGGAATGAGCGTCACCGATGCGTGCATGGCCGTCGGCTGTACCTCGCTCGGTTCGTTCAGCTCGAAGTTCACCGAGTTGATGGGCGAGACACCGACCGCGTACCGCAACCGCGAGCACCTGGCCGTGTCAGCGATGCCGGGATGCGAGGCCAAGCAGCGCACGCGACCGATCCGCACCAAACCGGGAACGCAGCCGGCCGTAAGCACCTGGTCCCGCACATCGAGCAGTTTTGAAGAAGTCGCCGCCGCCGCCGTTTCCTAGGCTGTTCCCATGACTATTTCGCTGCAGTACTACCACATCACCGTTCTCGACCCCGAAGAGTCGCTCGGCTTCTACCGGGACACCCTCGGGTTCGAGGTCGTCAACGACGTCGCGTCGGGCGGGCACCACTGGGTCACCCTCGGCATCCCCTCGCAGCCCGGTCTCGAGATCGTGCTGTCCGACCCGCACGGCGGTCGCCCGCAAGCCGACGGCGACAGCCTTCAGGAGCTGCTCGTGAAGGGCGTGCTCACCAACGTCGTGTTCCGCACCGACGACGTCGACGCCACCTTCGAGCACGTGCGCGCTTCCGGCGCCGAGGTGCTGCAGGAGCCGACCGACCAGCCGTGGGGCCCGCGAGACTGCGCTTTCCGCGACCCGTCGGGCAACATGGTGCGCTTTCTGCAGGCGCAGCCGGTGGCCCAGAACGCCTGACCGGCACCGTCACGGCAGTAACGACAGCCGTTTCACCAGCTTGTCGACGCGGTTGCGTGGGCCCACGATGCTGACGGCCAGCGGGCGCAGTGCGGCCGTGGTCTGTCTTGCCACGGTCTCGAGATACTCGTCGTAGACGCGGGTGGACTGCGCCGCCTCCGGCATCGTGGCGACGTGCACGCCCTCGGACGCCTGCGCCTTCACGAGCACCTCGGCCACAGCGTCGGGAGTGGCGCCGAGGATGCTGCAGCCGGCCCAGGGCAGACCCGGATGCGTCTGCGCGTCGGAGTCGACCGCATCCGGGCCCAGCAGTCCGCCGACGGAGCTCGCGGTGGCGGCCGCAACGCAGGCCGTGGCGTTGACGGCGCGGCCAGCGGGAAGCGATTCGTCGACCACGATCACCCATTTGAGTCGGGCCGAGCGCGTCGGTTCGTCAGTGCGGATCTCTTCGGGGGCGAACGAGAGGGCGGGAAGGGTCACAGGATGTCCGATCGTCGTACGGGAGTTCTGGCCGATGGTAGGCACACGTAGTGGATGCGCGCAAACGGTCCGTACTTCGTCCGGCTAGACTGCCGCTATGGCGCCACTCGACGAACTTGATACGGCCATTCTGCGAGAACTGCAGTCGGATGCGCGGCGCACCAACCGGGACATCGCGGCAGCCGTGGGGGTCTCGCCGACCACCGCGCTCGACCGCACGCGAGCGTTGCGCCAGCGTGGTGTGATCCGGGGCGCCCTACTCGACGTGGACCTCGCCGCGATCGGCCGACCGGTGCAGGCGATGATCGCTGTGCGCATCCGGCCTCCTTCGCGTCGCAACATCGAGGCTTTTCGCAACTGGGCGAGCGAGCTGCCGGAGACGATCGGCGTGTTCGTGACCTCGGGCGCAGAAGACTTTCTGCTCCACGTGGCTGTGCCGGGCAACGACAGCCTGTACTCGTTCGTCATCGATCGGCTGACCGAACGCCCCGAGGTCGCGGACGTTCGCACCTCGGTCGTTTACGAGCACCTGCGGAGCCCACGCGTCCTACCCGCGGACGACACGGCCGCACGCTAGGCGATCGAGCGCAGTTCGTACTCGCGCACGCGGTGCGGAACCGTGGCGCCGCACGTGCTGAGCAGCGGTGCCGACAGGCGCTCACCGACCTCGACGACGACACGCTCGCCGTCGTGGTCGAGCTCGACGGTCCAGCCGTGCGGGTGCGCATGCTCTGTCACGAGCGAGTACGCGTCGATCCTGTCGTCGCCGGAGCCCTCGCGGGCGTAGGCCTCCGCCGCCTGCGCGACCGTGCTGAGCGAGGTGCGTCCGCGCAGATAGCGTTCGTCGACGAGGCCGGATGCGTAACGCTGCACGACGGTCTCGACATCGGCTGCGGCAACCCGGCCGTAGAGGAGGCCGTGGGGGAAGAGCACCATCGTCGCGGCGAAGCGGTCGCCGCCGAGGTGCGAGCACTCCCACGTCTCCTCCGGATGCGTTCGCGCAAGGGCCTCGACGACGGGGCGGCCGCGCACGGCGCAGCACTGGTCGTGTCTGGCGTGTGTGCACACGCAGTAGAGGGGAGCGTCGCTCTCTTCGCCCGCCGAGCCGTCGAGCGGTATCGTCAGCAGGTCCTCCGCCGCCTCGGCGCGGCCCCAGCGGATGCTGGTGCGGCCGGGTCGGGCATCCACCAAGGCCCAACGCCACGACGTCTGGGCGCGACGCTCGTCGGCGCGCAGACGCGTGCGGCGAATGGCGAGCGGGCGGATGCCGGCTGCCTCGCACCGTGCGACGATGCCGGCTCCGAGCCGCACATCCAGGGCGGAGGTGAAGAACGCGTGCTCGCCCCACGCGCTCTCGATCTCGACGAGCAGCCACCGCTCGCCGAGCCCCGCGGTGCCGGGCAGCGGATCGTCGCGTTCGAGTGAACGATCGCTGCACGGCCGCCAGGGCAGGTCAGTCACCGTCGTCGCCGCCACCGTCGCCGCCGTACGGACCGTCATCGCCCGCGAACTCGATCACACCCTCGCGCAGCAGCCGGCGGGCGACCACCACGGCCGAGTCGGCGTCGAGGTCGGGCAGCTCGGCTACGGGGATCGGCACGCCCGTCAGGAGGCGTTCGACGGCCGCACGGGCGGCTATCGGAAGAGTGACCGTCTTGGTCGGCAGACGGAGGCTCACGGTCGTCTCCGCCACCACGAGCCGCGGAGGCAGCGCGGAGCGCAGGACGACGGGCATGGATGCGTCGCCGGCGTCGAGCACGTCGACGGCCTCGATCGTGGCCAGGGGCAGCACAGGACCGGGCGGGCTGTCGGCCTGGCGCCGCGCGGTCAGCCGGTCAGCGACGTCACTGGTCGTCGCCTCGCCGGCTCCGCCCAGGCTTGCGATCAGATCGGCGATGGTCGCTTCGACGATCGGGCGCAGTGCATCCGTGTCGCTTGGATCGAAACCGAGGGGCAGCGACGCGCGGAGCTCGACCGTGTCGGCGGCTCGCGCGATCGCCTCGCGCACGATGTCGTGGCGGGTGTACGCCGCCACGCCGATCGTGAGGTGTATCGAGATGCCGCCGAGCGCTGTCGCGGAATGGATCCAGCCGCGGGGGAGGTAGAGCACATCGCCCGGGCGGAACGTGGCGTCGACGGCCGGTTCGCCGGCGGCGCGTGCGGCCACCTCGTCGCGGTGATCCGACCACGGCTGGTCGCGCAGCGGATCCTGGTGCACCGGTTCGTGGATGACCCAGTGCTTCTCGCCGTGGATCTGGAGCACGAACACGTCGTGCACGTCGTAGTGCGGGTCGAATCCGCGGGAGGACGCCGGAGTGATGTACGCGTTCACCTGGCACGGATGCCCCAGCTCGGCCGCCAGACGGCGCGCGAACTCGGCGATCGGCGGCCAGGTGCGATGCAGCCCTTGCAGCACGAGAGTCGCGCCGTTCGCGAACTCGGCGAGCACCTTCTCGGAGCTGACCTGGTCGGCGACCTCGGCCCCGAAACCGCCGGGGGCGGTGTACCGCGTCGGGGGCAGAACAGTGCCCTCCTTCGCCATCCGCACGAACGGCGTGCGCAGTGCTCGCGACGACACGAGTTCGTCGGCCGCGTCGCGGCTGAACAGGTCGTCGAAGCCGCCGGTCAATTCTGCCGCGGTGGTGAGGAGCGGTCGTTTCGCCCAGTACTCCGCAGCGAACGCGTCGGGGTCGATCGCCAGGCAACGAGAAAGCGCGGGTCGGTCACCCGACC
>NZ_JBHVYL010000016.1:0-83740 GCF_042880955.1 Leifsonia sp. NPDC058292 | reverse complement strand
GCGGTCGAGTGTGCCTGGCGCACCGGCCACTCTCGACCGCAACGGCCACGCTCGGCGCGACGAGCAACAGTCGGGCGTGGCGGCGGCGGAAGCGCTTCTCCGACGGCCCGAGCCGCGTCGCGGCCGGACCGCGCGCGCCGCCCGTCAGTCCCTGCGGGCCGGCCCGCTCGACTCGCGCACGATCAGCCGAGGGCTGACCACGGCGCTCCGCCTCGCAGGAGACGGCGAATGCTCGATCGCGGCGAGCAGCCGGGCCACGCAGTTGCGTCCGAGCTCCGCGAAGTCCTGACGCACCGTCGTGAGGGGAGGGGCGAAGTATGCGGCCTCCGGGATGTCGTCGAAGCCCACGACGCTCACACTCTCGGGCGCTCCACGGCCGGCGAGCCGAAGGGTGTGCAGCACCCCGAGCGTCATCTGGTCGTTCGACGAGAACACGGCGGTGATCGCCGGGTCTGCGAGGAGCTCCGGGGCGATAGCGGCACCGGATGCGCTCGTCCAGTCGCCGGCCCGGGAGACGGTCGCGCGCATCCCGAGCGCGTCCGCTTCGGCGAGGAACCCGTCGCGTCGCGCGTTCGCCTCGGCCCAGTCCGCCGGGCCCGCCAGGTGCGCGACGACGCGATGGCCGAGCTCGGCGAGGTGCCGCACGGCCATCCGTGCCCCCTCCGCTTGGTCGACGAACACGCCATCGCCCTCGACCTCCGAGCCGTGCAGGGTCACCGAGGGCACCGCGAGCGCGACCTGACGCATCGCCTCGAGCGTGCGCTCCTGCGGGGCGACCACGACGATCCCTTCGACCGCCTGCGCCATCAGATGGTCGAGGGCGGCGTCGATCTCTCCGAGGCTCGGGGATGCGGTGCGCGCGATGGCTACGAAGTAGCCGGCGTCGCGCGCGGCGTTCTCGACGGCGTCGATGCTGCTCGCCGGCCCGTACAGCGCCGACGACGATGAGGATGCGAGGATGCCGATCGTGTGCGACCTGGCCGTCGATAGCATCCGGGCCGCACGGTTGGGCCGGAACTGCAGCTCGTCCATCGCGGCGAGCACGCGCTCCTTCGTGCTCTCCCGGATGCTCGGATGGCCGTTGACGACCCGGGACACCGTCTGCCGCGAGACGCCGGCCAGCGCAGCGACCTCTCGAACCCCGGGCGCTCGCTCCGGCCTCATGCTCTCCACCGTCTCACCCTAGAGCCCGTCGGGGCCGCCGGATGTTGCGACGAATTCTCGGAGCCGCCTCGAAGCAGGTCAGTGTAGCCTTACCTAAGTCGACCGGGCCCGCGTGGCCGTCCGGCCGGCCGTCACCTCGCCCGACACCCGCACGAAAGGTGCCCCCGTGAGCCTCCTCGCGTCGCCCATCGTCAAGACCGCCCGCCCGGCCTACCGCCCGTACCGGGCGCGGGTCTCCCGGCTCACGGCGCTGACGCCGCACTTCACGAGGGTCACGTTCGAGTCGCCCGACTTCCATGTGTTCGGCACCGACCGGCTCGACCAGCGCATCAAGATCCTGTTCCCCCTCGACGACGGAACGCTCCCCGCCCTCGGCGCGGAAGACGAAGCCTCGATCGACGCCGGTGACTGGTATCTGCAGTGGCGCGCGCTGCCCGACGACCAGCGGTGCCCGTTCCGCACCTACACCGTTCGGGCCGTCGACCCGGGCGCCCGGCAGGTCGACGTCGACTTCGTCTCGCACGGCGACGGCGGCCCCGCGGCGCGCTGGCTGCTCGGCGCCGGCGTCGGCGACGAGGTCATCATCGTCGGACCGGACGAGCGCAGCATCGACTCCGCGCAGGGCATCGACTGGCGCCCGGGCGCGGCCGGCGACCTGCTGCTGGTCGGTGACGAGACCGCGACGCCGGCCATCGCATCCATCCTCGAGTCGCTTCCCGTCGACCGCCGGGTGCACGCCTTCATCGAGGTGCCGAGCGACGGCGACAGGTTCGAGCTCGACGTTCCCGCGCACTTCGACATCACCTGGCTCGACCGCTCCAGCAGCGATCGTGGCGGCGACCACGGCTGCGAGCTCGTGCCGGCGATCGAACGCTGGATCGCCGAGCATCCGTCGATCGTCGAAGCGGCCGCGGCCGGTCGCACCCAGAGCCTCGACGACGTCGACATCGACCGGGAGATCCTGTGGGAGACGCCCGAGTTGACGTCGAGCGGTTTCTACGCCTGGATCGCGGGAGAATCGGCGACGGTGAAGACCATCCGTCGTCTGCTCGTCACGCACAACGGTGTCGACCGCGGTCGCGTCGCGTTCATGGGCTACTGGCGGCTCGGGCAGGCGGAGAAGCAGGCCTGACCGACGCCTCGGCGGCCGTCAGCCTTTGGCGGCGTCCACCCCGGCGAACGTCTCCGGATAGTCGCTCAGCCACGACCAGTGGGCGGCCGGCCAGCTCAGCACGAACGCCCGCCCGACGATGTCGTCGAGCGGCACGAACCCCTTGCCGGGATCGTCGGTGTGGTAGCGCGAATCGGCGGAGTTGTAGCGGTTGTCGCCCATCACCCACGCCTTGCCGGCGGGAACGGTCACCGAGAACTCCTTCTGCGACACCGCTTCGACCCCGGCGGGCAGCACCACGTACGGCTCTTTGAGCGGAACGCCGTTCACGCTCATCTGACCGAGGGCGTTGCAGCAGGTGACCTTGTCGCCGGGCAGGCCGATCAGGCGCTTCACGAGGTGCTGTTCGCTGTCGGAGGCGTTGAGGCCGACGAAGTCGAGCACGCTCCCCACCGCTGCCGAGGCCGGGTTCGTGGGCGTGTGCTGCAGCGGCGGCAGCCAGCCACCGGGATCTTTGAAGACGACGACGTCGCCGCGCTGCAGCGGGAAGACGTTGGGCTGAAGTTCGTTCACGATGATCCGGTCGTTGATCTGCAGCGTGTTCTCCATCGACCCGGACGGGATGTAGAACGACCGCGCGACGAACGTCTTGATGAGGAACGAGACCAGAATCGCGACCACCAGAATCACGAGAACATCGCGCAGCATCGTCTTCCAGGTGGATTTGCGCCGGGTGCGACGCGGCCTGGCGGTGTCAGCGGTCTCGGTCACAGAGGTTCACGGTACCGGTCGCAGGCTGTGAGCCGCATCCGACTCGGCCGTCTCGCGGGTGGTTTCTCTTGTTTCGCGAAGGGCTGAGTGGGAGCATCAGATCACGGGTCCCTCGGCGAGGGTCGGGGGATGCGCGAGATCATGCAGAGCGCGCTGGAACGCACGGGAGTGGATGCACGACGCGGAAAGCCGCGCCGCGCTCTTCACGGCCGTGTTCTTCACCTGTGCGCGGTCATCGCGGTGACGACGGGCTTCACTCTCGGAGGGCAGCAGGCGGCGTTCGCCGACCAGGGACAATCGACCTCGACGCCCACTCCCGACCCGCAGATGACGCAGGCTCCCCCCGGCAGCCCGTCGCCGACGCCCACGTCTCCGGCACCGGAGCCGACGGAGACCCCGACGCCGGAACCGACGGAGTCGCCGACGCCCACGCCCACTCCCACCCCCGATCCGACCGGCACCCCGACCCCGACTCCGACACCCACGCCATCCACGACTCCGACGCCCGAGCCCACCAAGACCCCGGTTCCTCCCGCCACGACTCCCACCGACCAGGTGCCGCTCGTTCCCGACCCCGTGCTGTCGAACGGCACGACGCTCGACCCCGGTCTCGCCGTCGAGGCCGCGCAGCTCGCGAGCCGTCTGGCGGAGGCGCAGCAGGCTCTCGTCACTGCGACGGAGGCGGCCCGCGGCGTGCAGCACGACAAGGAGCAGGCGCAGGCGGTGGCCGACCAACTCGCCGAGCAGGCGGCGGCCGCCAAAGCCAAGGCGGAGGCGTCGGCTGCGTTCGCGACCGCGCTGGTGCGCTCGCAGGGCTCCCGTTCGCTGACGGCCGGGCCGCTCGCATCCACGCTCTCCACTCCCGGCGACCTCCTGAGGAAGCTCTCAGCCGTCGACCGGTTCGAGCGCGCCACTGCATCCCGCAGCGCCGCGATGGCGCAGGCAGAGGCGGATGCCGGACGCGCGGTGAAGCTCGGCGATCGGGCGGGCACCGCGAGTGCTGCGGCGGAGTCGATCGACGTCGACGCCTCCGATCAGGCCGTCGCCGACGCCCGATCGCAGGTCGACGCGGCCTCGAGCGCGCTGGCCCAGGTGCCGACCCTGCAGGCGGCGAGCGGGGGATGGACGACCCTGCTGAGCACGCCGGCGACGGCATCCGGATGGGCGCTGCCCGTCGCAGGGACGCTCACCGACGTCTTCGGGCCCCGTCCGTCGCGACCGGCCGGCACCGCGCTGTTCCACCCCGGCGACGACATCGGCGCGAGCTGCGGCACCACCATCGACGCGGCCGGCGCGGGCACCGTCGTCGCGGCAGGGCCGAACGGCTCGTACGGCAACTTCGTGCTCATCGACCACGGCGGCGGCGTGCAGACGGCCTACGGGCACATCGTCGACGGGGGCATCGGTGTGACCGTCGGTCAGGTCGTCGCCGCGGGACAGCCGATCGCGCGCGTGGGGAGCACAGGCGCATCCACCGGCTGCCACCTGCACTTCGAGGTGCGCGTCGGCGGCCTCCAGATCGACCCGCAACCGTTCATGGCGGCCCGCGGTGTAGTACTCGGAACGCGTTGACGCAACGCCCCCGGAGATTTCCCAGGCAGAGGCGTACGGTGCAGACATGACCGAACTCACTGAGCTCGTCGGGTCATGGATGCGACTCCAGCGCTGGTACTCGACGAAGAGCGTCGAACCGCGCCTGCGCCAACTCGCCTCGTTCGAAGCCGAACAAGCCGCCGACGGAGCCCGAATCGTCACGCACTTCTTCGCCGACGACGCGCCGCGATCACCTCGGGTGTATCAGGTGCCCGTGGTCGCGCGTCAGCAGAAGGACGGCGACGCCACCGCGCTGATCGGCGAGGCCGGCGGCCGCTATCTGTACGACGGCCCGGCCGACGAGGCCTACGTGTCGTCCTTGCTCGCGATGGTGGCATCGGGGGAGCGACTCACCGGAGCCACGGTCGCCGCGCGAGGTCACCGCATCGGTGCACCACTCACGCTGCGGTCATCCCGGCGCCTCACTGGGGAGCAGTCGAACACGTCAATCGTCGGCGAGCTGGACGACGGCCGGCTCGTGCTCATCAAGGTGTTCCGCGTGGTGCAAGACGGCGCGAATCCGGATGTGTCGACGCTCGCCGCGCTGACCGAGGGCGGCTCCGAGCGCACCCCGGCCCTGCACGGCTGGATCTCCGCCTCGTGGCCCGCCGCCGACGGGCTGAGCACCGCCTCGGGCGAGCTGGCCCTCGTGCAGAACTTCCTGACTGGGGCCGAAGACGGCTGGGAGCTGGCGGTCAGTGCCGCCGAACGCGGCGAAGACTTCACCGAGCGCGCGTTCGCGCTCGGCTCGGGCACCGCCGAACTGCACGTGCAGCTCGCTCGCGTGCTGCCGACCAAGGTCGCGACGCGCGATGACGTGGCGCAGGCTCTCGACGGCATGTACCAGCGGTTGACGATTGCAAGCACGGAGGTGCCGATCATCGCCGAGTCGCGCGCGTCGATCGCGGCCGTGTACGAGGTGGCGGCCGAATCCGATCAGCCGCTGTTGCAGCGCATCCACGGCGACCTGCACCTGGGGCAGGTGCTGCACTCGGCCGAACGCGGCTGGCAGTTCATCGACTTCGAGGGCGAGCCGCTCAGGCCGCTCGCCGAACGCGCGATCCCCGACGCACCGCTGCGCGACGTCGCGGGCATGCTGCGGTCGTTCGACTACGTGGCCGGCTCGCTTGCCAGGCGTGACCCGGCGGTCGACGCCGCGCCGTGGGCCGAGCGTGCGCGGCAGGCATACCTCGACGGGTATACGTCGGTCGCCCGCTCTGTGTGCGCCGAACATGCCGCGCTGCTCGACGCGTTCGAGCTCGACAAGGCTGTGTACGAGGTCACCTACGAGTCACGGCATCGGCCCGCGTGGCTGCCGATCCCGCTGGCCGCCGTCGACCGGTTGCTCGCCGCCCACGTCTCCTGAGGCGGGTCGCCTCCGCCCGGCTTCAGCGGGTGGCGTGGTTCAGCGGGTGGCCGCCTCGGCTGCGCTGATCCGGTACCGGGCTCCGCGGTGGTCGGCCGGCAGGCGGTCGCCCGCGCCGTGCAGCTTGTGGCGCAGGCTGCCGGGCACGTACTCCTCCGGGTAGGCGCCGCGCTTGCGCAGCTCGGGGATGACGAACTCCACGATGTCTTCGAATGTGCCCGGGGTGATCGCGTAGGCGAGGTTGAACCCGTCGACGTCGGTCTCCTCGACCCACTCCTGCAGCTGGTCGGCGATCTCGGAACCCGAGCCGACGATGAACGGCCCGAGCCCGCCGATCGCGCCGAGCCGGCCGATGTCGCGCACCGTCCACTCGCTGCCGTCCTCGTTCGCGCGCTGGAAGTTCGCCACCGCCGACTGGATGGCGTTGCTCTTCACGTTGCCGATCGGCTCGTCGAGGTCGTACTTCGACAGGTCGACGCCCATCCAGCCCGACATGAACACGAGGGCGCCCTCGTCGCTGGTGTACTTCAGGTAGTCCTCGTACTTGGCCTGCGCCTTCTCCGGCGTCGCGTCGGTGATGACGGTCAGGAGCGTGTAGATCTTGGCGGCGTAACGGTCGCGTCCCGCGGCCTCGAGCCCGTCGCGGATCTTCGCCACGGTGGCCTTGAGGCCCGCCTTCGTCGAGGCGGCGACGAAGATCGCCTCCGCGTTCTCCGCGGCGAACGCGATGCCTCGGCTGGACGCGCCCGCCTGGTAGATCACCGGCGTGCGCTGCGTGCTCGGCTCGGCCAGGTGGATCCCCGGCACCGTGAAGTGCTTGCCCTGGTGACCGATCTCGTGCACCTTCGCGGGGTCGGTGAACACGCCGGATTCGACGTCGCGCACGACGGCGTCGTCTTCCCACGACCCCTCCCAGAGCTTGTAGAGCACCTCCAGGTATTCGTCGGCGTGGTCATAGCGGTCGTCGTGCTCCAGCTGGTCCTCATGACCCATGTTGCGGGCCGCCGACGGCAGGTAGCCGGTCACGACGTTCCAGCCGACGCGGCCGTTGGTCAGATGGTCGAGCGTGGACATGCGGCGGGCGAAAGGATACGGATGCTCGTACGCCGTGCCCGCGGTGACTCCGAACCCAAGGTGCTCGGTCACCAGCGCCATCGCCGAGATGAGCAGTACGGGGTCGTTCACCGGCACCTGGGCGCCGTGGCGGATGGCGGCCTCGTTGGAGCCGCCGTAGACGTCGTAGGTGCCGAGCACATCCGCGATGAAGATGCCGTCGAACGCGCCGCGCTCCAGCAGCTTCGCCAGCTCTGTCCAGTAGGTCAGGTCTTTGTAGCGCCACGACTGGTCGTCGGGGTGGCGCCACATGCCGGACGACTGGTGGGCGACGCAGTTCATGTCGAACGCGTTGAATCGGATCTGACGGGTCATGCGCCCCAGCCTGCTCGCTGCTCTCCCTCTCTCGCACCCGTCCCGCAACACGGCGTAACCGTCGAGGTGCCGGTAGGTGCAAGGTTTTCGGCCCGAAAGGTGCAACGAGTCGCACCTCGGCGCCCGGGAGGCGCCGGGGAGGGGCCGCGGGCGCGCAGGAGGTCAGGCGCCGGTGAAGTGGGGCGGGCGCTTCTGCTGGAAGGCGGCGAAGCCCTCGCGGTAGTCGGCCGTGTTGCGCAGGGCGGCCTGGGCGAGATTCTCGGCGGCGACCGCATCCCACAGCGAGAGCTGCTCGTCGCGGATGGCACGCACGAGCGCTTTCGAGGCGAGCAGCGCCTGGGTGGCCCCGGATGCGGCGCTCGCCGCCGCCGCGTCCACCGCGTCGCGCAGGTCTTCGGCGGGGTACGCGCGGCTGAACAGCCCTGCCGCGACAGCCTCCGCGCCCGACAGCAGGCGCCCGGTGTAGATCAGGTCGAGCGTCTTGTGGGTGCCCAGGCGGGAGACGAACAGGGAGTGCCCGCCCGAGTCGAGCAGGGCTCCGAGCGCGGCGAACGGCGAGCCGATCTTCGCGGTGTCGGCCACGTAGACCACGTCGGTCGCGATCAGCAGCCCCAGGCCGACGCCGAGGCACGCTCCCTGCGCCGCGGCGAAGGTCGGCGCCGGAAACGCGCTGATCCGGCGCAACAGCGGCGCGAGGAGGCCGTCGAGGTATCCGGTCACGTCGTCGGTGCGCGGGTCGACCCCCGAGATGTCGCGCCCGGCGCAGAACGCCCGGCCCTCGCCGGCGAGCACCAGGGCGCGCACTCCGGCGGTCTCGGCCGACGCGTAGGCCGCGTCGAGGTCGCGGAGCGCCGTCTCGTCGAGCGCGTTCAGCTTGTCGGGGGCGTTCAGTGTGACGCGGGCTATTCCGTCGGCGATGGCGAGGTCGATCATGGCTTCTCCAGCTCTACACGTCGTAGTCGATGACGACTCGGTCGGTCAGGGGATGCGATTGGCAGGTGAGCACGTAGCCGCGTTCCAGCTCGTCGGGTTCGAGCGCGTAGTTCTCGGTCATCCGAACATCGCCGGAGACCAGGCGTGCGCGGCAGGTGCCGCAGACTCCTCCCGCGCAGGCGAACGGCACATCCGGTCGCACCCGCAGAGCGGCGTTCAGCACCGACTCGTTCGCGTCGACCGGTGTGGTCACCGTCGATGTCTGACCGTCGAGCGAGAACTCGATCTCGACGGTCTTGTCGCCTGCACGCGCCAGCACCGGTCGGCCGCGGTCGCCGGTGATCTCGCCGGGCTCTCCGGTGGTGAACAGTTCGAAGTGGACGCGTTCGCGCGGCACCTCCTGCGACTCGAGCACGTCGCGGCACAGCTGCACGAGCTCGAACGGCCCGCAGAGGAACCACTCGTCGACGGTCGCGGGTGGGATGAGCACGTCGAGCATCCGCCGCAGCCGCTCCTCGTCGATGCGACCGGAGAGCAGGGGAGCCGACCGCTGTTCGCGCGACAGCACGTGGTGCAGTGCGAGCCGCGCCGGATACCGGTCTTTCAGGTCGGACAGCTCGTCGAGGAACATCACGTCGACCGCAGTGCGGTTCGTATAGACAAGCGTGAACCGGCTCGTGGCCGAGGAGTCGAGGATGCTGTGCGCGAGCGCCATCAGCGGGGTGATGCCCGATCCCGCGGCGATGCCGGCGACGTGCTTGCCGTCGAGCGCGCCCAGGTCGATGGTGAACGTTCCCTGAGGGCTCATCACGTCGATGCGGTCGCCCGCCCGAAGTTCGCTCGTCGCCCAGGTCGAGAACGCGCCGCCGAGGTCGCGTTTGATCGCGACACTGATGCTTCCCGGCGTCGGCGGGCGGCAGATCGAATAGCTGCGGCGCAGTTCGCGGTCTCCGACGGTGGCGCGCAGGGCGACATGCTGGCCGGGAAGGTACGCGTACTCGCCGCGGAGCGAGTCGGGCACCGCGAAGGTCACTTCGACGCTCGCCGCGGTGAGCGGCCGCACCTCCGCGACCGAGAGCGTGTGGAACCGGGCGCGCGGCACTAGAAGGGCTTCAGGTAGTCGAACGGCTCACCGCAGGCGCGGCACTCGTAGAGCGCCTTGCAGGCGGTCGAACCGAAATGGGACAGCTCCCGTGTGTCGAGCGACTGGCAGTGCGGGCATTTCACGGTGAGTGTCAGCGCGACCCGGCCGCCGCCCGCTCTCGACTCCCCGGAGGGCGGCGCGATCCCGAACCGTTCGAGCGCCTGCTTGCCGGCGTCGCTGATCCAGTCGGTCGTCCAGGCCGGGGTGAGCGTGAGCCGCACCCGCACCGCGGGGAAGCCGGCCTGCGCCAGAGCGCGCACCACATCCTCCTTGATCGTCCCCATCGCCGGGCAGCCGCTGTAGGTCGGCGTGACCACGACCTCCACCCCCTCGTCGGTGACCGTGACCTCACGCAGGATGCCCAGATCGTCGATGGTCAGCACCGGCACCTCCGGGTCCATCACCGCGGCGGCCGTCTGCCAGGCCAGAACCGCCTCCGATCCGTGCCGGCTCCACGCTCCCGGCGCGCTCACCAGGTCGCCCCCGGATGCTGGCGGGCGAGCACCTGCAGCTCGGCCAGAAGCGGGCCGAGGTATTCCGAGTGGCGGCCCCGCCGCCCGCCGCCGGCGGCGACGAAAGTCGCCGGCAGTTCGAGCTCGCACTCCGCGAGCACCGGATCTATGCTCGCGTCGAACGCCGCGCGCAGGGTCGACGGTCGGGGAGCGACGCCCTCGAGTCTGTCGTTCAGCGGCTCGTCGGCGAAGAGCTCCGCCACCGACGGCCACAGGTCGCTCAGCGCGGTGACCAGACGGCGACGTGATTCGTCGGTGCCGAGCGCGAGGCGCAGCATCCACTGGTCGGCGTGGTCGCGGTGGTAGTCGACCTCTTTGACGGCTTTCGCGGCGATGGCGCCGAGCACCGGATCGGCCGAGGCGCGCAGCCGGTCATAGAGCTCGAACAGGTAGTGGGCCGCCGCGAACTGGCGCACGATCGTGTGCGCGAAGTCGCCGTTCGGCTGCTCCATCAGGTGCGCCGAGCGAAAGTCGTGCTCGTCGCGCCAGTAGGCCAGGTCGTCTTCGCTGTGGCCGGATGCGCTTCCCGCGTACCGCAGCAGCGAGCGCGCGTGCCCCAGCAGGTCGAGCGCGATGTTCGCCAGTGCGACATCCTCCTCCAGCTCGGGTGCGCGGGAGATCCACTCGCCCAAACGCTGCGCGAGCACCAGCGAGTCGTCGCCCAGCCAGAGCGCGTACTCGGCGACGTCGTCGCTCGCGGTGCCGTCGGACGTGACGAACTCGTCGGCCAGCGTGACGGCGGTGAGTTCGACGTGGCCGTGGTCGAGTTCGTCGCCAACGCCGCTCACAGGTGCTTCACCCCTTCGCTCGCCGTGTAGTAGGTGGCGTGCCGGTAGTTCTTGCCCGCCGGCGACTCGAAGAACGAGCCTTTCGCATCAGGATCGCTCGCCGTGATCGCGTCGGAGGGCACAACCCAGATCGACACGCCCTCGCTGCGCCGCGTGTACAGGTCTCTGGCGTTGCGCACGGCCATCGTCTCGTCGGGGGCGTGCAGCGAGCCCACGTGCACGTGGCTGAGCCCGCGGCTCGAGCGCACGAACACCTCCCACAGCGGCCAGGTCTCGGGATGCGCGGTGTCGGGGGTTCCAGGAGCCGACATCACGCCGCCGTGCTCTCTGCCCGTGCGGCCTGCGCGGCCTGCTCGGCCCGCTCGGCCTGCTCGGCCCGCTTCGCCGCGTACGCCGCCGCCGCCTCGCGCACCCACCGGCCGTTCTCGTGCGCCTCGCGCCGGCGCTGCATTCGCTGGGCGTTGCACGGGCCGCGCCCGGCCAAGACCTCCTGAAACTCGGTCCAGTCGATCTCGCCCAGGTCGTACGCGCCGCGTTCCTCGTTCCAGCGCAGCTCGGGGTCGGGCAGCGTCACGCCCAGGGCCTCGGCCTGCGGAACGAGCATGCCCACGAAACGCTGCCTCAGGTCGTCGTTCGAGAAGCGCTTGATCTTCCACGCCATCGAGCGCGCCGAGTTGGGGGAGTCGTCGTCGGGCGGCCCGAACATCATCAGCGACGGCCAGTACCAGCGGTCCACCGCATCCTGAGCCATCCGCTGCTGTGCCGGCGTGCCCCGCATCAGCTGCAGCAGGATCTCGAAACCCTGCCGCTGGTGAAACGACTCCTCTTTGCAGATGCGCACCATCGCGCGGCCGTACGGCGCATACGACGCCCGGCAGAGCGGCACCTGGTTGCAGATCGCCGCGCCGTCGACCAGCCAGCCGATCGCCCCCATGTCGGCCCAGCTGAGGGTCGGATAGTTGAAGATCGACGAGTAGCGGGCGCGGCCGGCGATCAGCTGCTCGGTCATCTCGTCCCGCGTGATGCCCAGGGTCTGCGTGGCCGAGTAGAGGTAAAGGCCGTGTCCCGCCTCGTCCTGCACCTTCGCCATCAGGATGGCCTTGCGCTTCAGGCTCGGCGCCCGCGTGATCCAGTTGGCCTCCGGCTGCATCCCGATGATCTCCGAGTGCGCGTGCTGCGACATTTGGCGGATGAGCGTGCGCCGGTAGTCGTCGGGCATCCAGTCGCGGGGCTCAACGCGGGAGTCGCCGGCGATGAGGTCGTCGAAGCGCGCGCGGCCGTCGCGCTCGGCGTCGTCGTGCGCGGCGACGTTCTGCTCGGTGGCGGTGGTCATCGTCGACCCCTCTCGTGTGACCGATCGGTGCTGATTGATTTACTGACTGATCGTTCGTTCAGTATATCC
The DNA here is from genome assembly GCF_042880955.1 of Leifsonia sp. NPDC058292. Taxonomy (NCBI): domain Bacteria; kingdom Bacillati; phylum Actinomycetota; class Actinomycetes; order Micrococcales; family Microbacteriaceae; genus Leifsonia; species Leifsonia sp. NPDC058292. Next base: position 71,528 of record NZ_JBHVYL010000016.1, on the reverse strand, counting down.
CGACCGGATGCGCGCGTGCCACACTGGAGGCGACATGGCTGACATCGAGACCACCACATCGCTGCGCCGCGGACGACCGGGCTACGATCAGCGCGGCATCCTGGAGATCGCCGTCGCCGCGTTCAACGAGTCCGGCTACGACGCCACCTCCATCGGGATGCTCGCCGACCGGCTCGGGCTCTCCAAGTCGGCGATCTACCACCACGTCTCCTCCAAGGAGGAACTTCTCGCCCTCGCCCTCGACGAAGCGCTCGACGGGCTGGAGGGCGTTCTCCGCGAGCCCGCCGCCACCGAAGGCCCCGCCGCCGACAGGCTCGCTCACGTGCTGCGGGGAGCGGTGGATGTGCTCACCGCCCGCCTGCCCTACGTCACCCTTCTGCTGCGGGTGCGGGGCAACACCGACATCGAGCGGGCGGCGCTCGCCCGCCGGCGAACCTTCGACCGCGCCGTCGCCGACCTCGTCGTCGAGGCCAGGAACGAAGGCTCCCTCCGCGCCGATGTCGACCCGGCCATCGTCACGCGTCTTCTGTTCGGCATGATCAACTCGATCGTCGAGTGGTACCGGCCCGACGGCCCGGAGACCCCCGCCCAGCTCGCCGACGACATCCTCACCATCGCCCTCGACGGCCTGCGCGTCGCGCCCTAGCCCCGAAGACCCCTCGATGGCAGGGTGGCGCGCGGGGCTACTCTTTCGCGACGAGCGTGAGCACGTCGTAGCCGGCGACGACCGCGTCGTCCTGGTTCAGAATGACCGCATCCCAGCGCACCTCGCCGTAGTCGTCGGTCTCGCGCGGCGTGATCTGCTTGGCCGTCAGCGTCACCCGGATGCTGTCCTCCGGTGAGACGGGGGTCACGAACCGCAGGTTCTCGAGCCCGTAGTTGGCGAGCACGGGACCCACCGCCGGGTCGACGAACAGCCCAGCGGCGAACGACACCAGCAGGTAGCCGTGCGCGACCCGGCCGGGGAAGAAGGGGTTCGCCGCCGCCGCATCCTCGTCCATGTGCGCGTAGAACCTGTCGCCGGTGAACTCGGCGAAGTGCTCGATGTCGGCCAGCGTGACCTTCCGCGCTTCGGACCGCACCTGGTCGCCGATGCGCAGGGCCGACAGCGGCTTGCGAAACGGATGCCCGCCGCTGTCGTTCACCGCGGCCCCCGCGTGCCACACCCCGGTCACGGCGGTCAGCATCTCGGGCGAGCCCTGAATGGCCGTGCGCTGCATGTGATGGAGCACGGCGCGGATTCCGCCGAGCTCTTCGCCGCCGCCCGCGCGCCCCGGGCCGCCGTGCACGAGGTGCGGCACCGGCGAGCCGTGCCCGGTCGAGGTGCGCGCGTCGTCGCGGTCGAGCAGAAGCACCCGCCCGTTGTATGGCGCGAGGCCCGCGACGAGTTCGCGGGCCGTCGCCGGGTCGTGGGTCGCGACGCTCGTCACGAGCGAGCCGCCGCCGCGGGCGACGAGCCGCGCGGCCTGGGCGTTGGACGTGTATCCCAGGATGCTCGCCACCGGCCCGAACGCCTCGACCGTGTGCACGGCCTCGGCCTCCACATCCGCGAACCGCAGCACCATCGGCTCGACGAAAGCGCCGCCGACGGACACGCCGCGCGAGCCGTCCGCGTGCAGCACGGTCGGCTCGCCGAGACCGCCGACCACCAGCTCGCCGCCCGCCTCCATCAGCCGTCCCACCTGGCGGAGCACCTCGGTGCGCTGCGTCTGAGAGGCCAGCGGCCCCATCGTCACACCCTCGGCGCGCGGGTCTCCGAGAACGACGCGTTCGGCGATGCGGGCGCGCACGGCGCCGATCACATCGGACACGAGCGTCTGCGGAACGATCGCTCGCCGGATCGCCGTGCACTTCTGGCCGGCCTTGGAGGTGAGCTCGGTCACCAGCTGCTTCACATACGCGTCGAACTCGGGGGTGCCGGTCACCGCATCCTCGCCCAGCACCGACGCGTTGATCGAGTCGGTCTCGCTGGTGAAGCGCACGCCACCCGTCTGCACGGAGTCGTGGACGCGCAACTTCTCGGCCGTTGACGCCGAGCCCGTGAAGGCCACCAGGTCGCCCAGACGCAGGTGGTCGAACAGGTCCGGCACCGCACCGGAGATCAGCTGCAGAGTGCCGTCGGGCAGCAGCCCCGATTCGACCAGGATGCGCACCATCGCCTCGGTCATGTACCCCGTCGGCGTCGCGGGCTTCACCACGGTCGGCACTCCAGCGAGGAACGCCGGCGCGAACTTCTCCAGGGAACCCCAGACCGGGAAGTTGAACGCGTTGATCTGCACCGCGACTCCCGGCAGCCGGGTGAAGATGTGCTGACCGAGGAAAGAGCCGTCCTTCGACAGGTTCTCGGCCGGGCCGTCAACGTAGACCTGCGAGTTCGGCAGTTCGCGCCTGCCCTTCGACGAGTAGGTGAAGAGCACGCCGATGCCGCCGTCGATGTCGACCCACGAGTCCGCCTTGGTCGCCCCCGTGCGACTCGACAGCTCGTACAGCTCCGCCTTGCGCTCGGTGAGGGTCTGCGCCATCCGTTTCAGCAGCATCGCCCGCTGGTGGAAGGTGAGTTCGCCGAGCGAAGCCTGGCCTACCGTGCGGGCGTGATCGAGCGTTCCCGCGAGGTCGAGGCCGGCAGAGCTCACCAGCGCGACAGGCTCCCCGGTCGACGCGTCGCGCACCTCGACCGCTGCGGCATCGGCGTCCTCCGGCGCCCACCAAGCGCCCTTCACATAGCTGGGCAGCACGTGTGTCATCGGCGAACCTCCCTGGTTCCTGATCGTTCCCGGCCCGCTGGGTATGCTGTGCGCATGGCCGACGGGGAGTGGAGAATCGAGCTCGGCGAGCTCGACGAGAAAATGGGCGTGCGCATCCTGGAGCAGTCCGCCGAGCGTGTCGTCGCGACCATGCCGGTGGAGGGCAACCGCCAGTCGTTCGGCCTGCTGCACGGCGGCGCTTCCGTCGCTTTCGCCGAAGCGCTCGGCTCGTGGGCGGCCGTCATCCACGCGGGCCCGGGTCGCAGCGCGGTCGGCGTCGACATCAACGCGACGCACCACGCCTCGGCCCGCAGCGGCCTCGTGACGGGCGTGGCCACGGCCATCCGTCTCGGCCGAACGATCGCGTCGCACGAGATCGTGGTGACGGATGACGAGGGCCGCAGACTCTGCACCGCCCGCATCACCAACCTCATCATCGACGCCCCGGATCGCTAGGCGGGGCCGGCCACTCGTAGAAGCCGCGGCCCGATTTGCGGCCGAGATATCCGTTCGCCACCATCTCGCGCAACAGGACGGGCGGTTCGAAGCGCGGGCCGAGCCGGTCGTGCAGGTACTCGGCGATGCCGAGTCGCACATCCAGCCCCACCAGGTCGCCGAGCTTCAGCGGGCCCATCGGATGCCCGTACCCCAGCGTCATCGCCGCGTCGATGTCCTCCGGCGTCGCGACACCCTCCTCGACCATCCGGATCGCCTCCAGCCCCAGCAGCACCCCCAGCCGCGAGGATGCGAACCCGGGGGAGTCCCGCACCGTCACCGGCGCCTTGCCGAGCGCCACCACCCAGCCGAGCGCGCGCTCGGTCACCTCGGGCGAGGTCGCGTCTCCCGGCACCACTTCCACGAGCGCGGACGCCGGCACCGGGTTGAAGAAGTGCATCCCCAGAAACGAGCCCGGCCGCTCCAGCCCGGCCGCCAGGGAGCCGATGGCGATCGACGAGGTGTTCGTCGCCAGCACCCCGTGCTCGCCGAGGTACGCCTCCGCCCGGGCCAGAGCCTCCGTCTTCAGGATGCGGTCCTCCGGCACCGCCTCCACCACGAGCCCGCAGACCCCGAGGTCGGGCCAGTCGACCGTCACGACGAGGTCGCCCGCCGGGGCCGGGATGCCCCGGTCGACGCTCGCCGCCACCGAGCGCAGAACGCGCTGCCGGGCCGCCTCGGCCGCTTCGGAGTCGCGTTCGACGACGGTCACCGACGCTCCGGCCATCAGGAAGGCGTGCGCGATGCCGGCACCCATCCGTCCGCCGCCGATCACCCCCACGCGCTCGGGAACCCGCAGCTCGGCCGCGTCGCCCGTGCCCTCGGTGATGTCCGTCCCGCTCGCACTCATGGCCGGTTTCTCCTCGCCAGAAACTCGCCCATCCGCCGCATCTTCTCCGGCGACTCGAACAGCACCGCCTGCGCCTCCTGCTCGGCCCGGGGATGCTCGGCCCGCGGTGCGCGCAGCACCGCCTTCGTGTAGCGGGTCGCCAGCGGGTCGTTCGCCGCAATGCGGTCGGCCAGGGTGTTGGCGGCGGCGAGCAGGTCATCCGGCTCGTGCAGTTCCGTCACCAGGCGCACCGCCAGTGCCTCGGCGCCGCTGAGCACCCGCCCGGTCAGCACCATCTCGGCCGCCAGCGGCTCGCCCACCAGTTCGGGCAGCCGCCAGAGCGCTCCGGCCGCCGCGATGATGCCGAGGCCCGTTTCCGGGTTGCCGATCCTGAGTCGCGGTGTGCCGATGCGCAGGTCGGCCGCGTAGGCGAGCTCCGCCCCGCCGCCCAGCGCGTAGCCGTCGACAGCGGCGATCACCGGCATCGGCAGCGCCGCGATGCGCACGAAGAGTCCGACGTTGATGCCGAGTCGTGCATCCTCCGCCCGGCGCTCGCGCAGTTCGCCGATGTCGGCCCCCGAGGCGAACGTTCCGCCCGCGCCCGTGATGATCAGGATGCGCGGCTCGCGCTCGAGCAGCTCGCACACCTCGTGCAGTTCGTCGACTATCGCGCGGTCGATCGCGTTGCGGGTCTCCGGCCGGTCGAGCGTCACGACGATCCGGTCGGCGCCGTCTTCGACGCGCAGGGTCTGCATCACGCACGCTCCACGATCAGCGCCGAGCCCTGGCCGACCCCGACGCACATCGTCGCGAGCCCGTAGTGGGAGTCTTCGCGTTCCATCCGCCCGAGCAGGGTCACCAGCAGGCGCGAACCGCTCGACCCCAGCGCGTGGCCCAATGCGATCGCGCCGCCGTCGGCGTTCACCCGGCTCTCGTCGAGGCCCAGGCGACGAATGCACGCCAGCGCCTGGCTCGCGAACGCCTCGTTGAGCTCCACACTTCCGATGTCCGCCAGGTCGAGGCCGCTGCGATCGAGCGCCCGGTGCGTCGCGGGAACCGGGCCGAGGCCCATGATCTCCGGCGCGAGCCCGACACTCGCGCCCACCACCACGCGCGCCCGGGGAACGAGACCGTACCGTCGCATCGCCTCGCCGCTCGCCACCACGATGGCCGAGGCCCCGTCGTTGAGCGGGGACGAGTTGCCCGCGGTCACGACGGTGCCGCCCCGCACCACCGGTCGCAGTCCCGCCAACGCTTCGATGCTCGTGTCGCGACGGATGCCCTCGTCGAGCGTCACCGGCCCCCGGGCTGTGTCCACCGCGACGATCTCGTCGGCGAGACGCCCCGCATCCGTCGCCGCCGCCGCTCGCCGGTGACTCTCGAGCGCGAACGCGTCGGATGTCTCTCGGCTGATCCCGTCGAGCCGGGCGACCTCCTCCGCCGTCTCCGGCATCGAGAACGTCGCCTTGTCCCGTGCCTCGAGTCTCGGATTCGTGAACCGCCAGCCGATCGACGTGTCGAACTGCTGCCCCGGCTTCGCGTACGCCTTCTCGGGCTTGGCCTGCACCCAGGGCGCCCGCGTCATCGACTCCACGCCGCCGGCGACCACCACATCCGCGTCGCCCGCGCGCACGCTCTGCGCCGCGAGCGTGACCGCGGTCAGTCCCGAGGCGCACAGCCGGTTCACGGTCACACCGGGCACCGCATCCGGCAGCCCGGCGAGCAGAACGCTCATCCGTGCCACGTTGCGGTTGTCTTCGCCGGCCTGATTCGCCGCGCCGAGCATCACCTCGTCGATCGTCGCCGGGTCCACCCCGGCGCGACGCACGGCCTCGGCGACCACCAGGGCGGCCAGGTCGTCGGCGCGAACGCCCGCCAACGCACCGCCGTACCGCCCGACGGCGGTGCGCACCCCGCCCACCAGGTACGCCTCCGCCATGCCCGTCTCCCTCGACGCATCCCACAATTACCGAACGAACGTTCAGGAACTCATCCTCGCAGACGAGCCCCCTCCCCACAACCGCGCCGCGCGCCTGACCGCCGAGGGGCGCCTTGTTGCGAGCTCGCGCCCCTCCCTGCTCGCAAGAACTCGCCCCTCGCGGTCAGGCGCGGGATGCCGGGCGCGGCTACCGCGCGTCGTGGTCCTCGAAGATGAGGGAGGTCTTCGTGTCTCGCACCGAGGGGATGCCGGGAAGGGTCTCGAGCACCAGCCGCCGCAGGTCTTCGTTGTCGCGGGCGCGCACCAGCAGGATCACGTCGAAGTCCCCGCCGACGAGCGCGAAATGTTCCACTTCCGGGATGGCCGCGAGCCGGTCGCGCAGCTCGTGCCAGCTCGCCTGCTCCACGCGCATCGTCACGTAGGCCGACGACCCCCGGCCCGACAGGCGCGGATTCACTTTCGCCGTGAATCCCGTGATCACCCCGTCGTCGAGCAGGCGCGACAGGCGGGTGTATGCGTTGGCCCGGGAGACGTGCGCTGCCTCAGCCACCGCCGTGATCGAGGCCCGCCCGTCGGCGCGCAGGGCCTCGACGATCCGGGAGTCGATCTCGTCCATCATGGTGGACAGTTTGTCTCCCGCGGCCGCCTTCTGGCAAGCGTTCGTCTCGAAACCGCGCGGTCACTAGCATCACCGGTCCAGCGAAGTCATCCTGAGAGTGAGCGACGTCTTTCAAAGGAGAACGGATGCACGCCCAAGACATGCTGCCGCGCGACACCCCGGTGCGGCTCATCGATCAGACCGGCCTGTCCCACGAGGACGACCACTACGCACTGCCGTCCCCGGAGCGCCTGCGCGATGGCTACCGCCAGCTGGTGCGCGGCCGCAGGCTCAACGATCAGGCCAATGCGCTGGTGCGCCAGGGCAAGCTCGCGGTCTACCCGTCGTCGCACGGGCAGGAGGCCGCCGAGGTGGCCGCCGCGATGGCGCTCGCCGAGGGTGACTGGCTGTTCCCCACCTACCGCGATACGGTCTCCGTGATCACCCGCGGCGTCGATCCGTTCGAAGCGTTCGTGCTGCTGCGCGGCGACTGGCATTCCGGCTACGACCCGCGGGAGCACAACGTCGCGCCCCAGTCGACGCCTCTCGCCACCCAGTTGCTGCACGCGGTCGGGTTCGCCCACGCCGCGCGGCTGCGCGGTGAAGACACCGTGGTGCTCGCGATGTGCGGCGACGGCGCCACCAGCGAGGGCGACTTCCACGAGGCGCTCAACTTCGCCGCCGTGTTCGCTCTGCCTGTCGTCTTCTTCGTGCAGAACAACGGCTACGCGATCTCCGTTCCGCTCAGCCGGCAGACCGTCGCACCGTCGATCGCGCACAAGGGCATCGGGTACGGGATGCCCGGCCGCCGCGTCGACGGCAACGACCTCGCCGCTCTGCTCGCTGTGCTCGACGAGGCGGTGGGCAGCGCCCGCGACGGCGGCGGCCCGACCCTCGTCGAGGCGGTGACCTACCGCATCCAGTCGCACACCAACGCCGACGACGCCTCCCGGTATCGCACCGACGCCGAGGTCGCCCCGTGGCTGCAACGCGACCCGCTCGCGCGCGTGCGAACCTGGCTGCGGAGCGAGGGGATGCTCGCCGACGCCGACGAGACCTCGCTGCAGTCGGAGGCGGAACAGCTCGCCGCCGAGCTCCGTACGGCCATCAACGACGAGGCCGTTCCGCATCCCGAGGACCTCTTCCGGTTCGTCTACGCGACACCCACCCCCCAACTCGACGAGCAGTCGAGGATGCTCGCTGCCGAACTCGCCGCCGACCAGGCCGCGACCGAGCCGGAGGTGGCCCGATGACACTCACCCACGACGCGCCCACGGCGCCCAGCACGCCCGCCGCCGACCCCGCCGCGCCCGCCACCTCCACTGCCGCGGCGAGCGCGCCCGGCACTGCGGCCGGCACCGCGGCCGGCACCGCGACCGCGATGACCATGGCCCAAGCGCTGAACCGCGCCCTCGCCGACTCGCTCGAGGCCGAACCCTCCGTCGTCGTGTTCGGCGAAGACGTCGGTGTGCTCGGTGGGGTGTTCCGCATCACCGACGGACTCACGAAGAGGTTCGGCGAGCAGCGTTGTTTCGACACCCCGCTGGCCGAGGCCGGCATCGTCGGAACCGCGGTCGGCATGGCGATGAACGGGATGCGGCCGGTCGTCGAGATGCAGTTCGACGCCTTCGCGTTCCCGGCTTTCGAGCAGATCGTCGATCACGTGGCCAAGATGGGCAACCGCACCCGCGGTGGGGTGCGTCTGCCGCTGGTCATCCGCATCCCTTACGCCGGTGGCATCGGCGGGGTCGAGCATCACTCGGACTCGTCGGAGTCGTACTACGTGCACACCCCCGGCCTCACCGTCGTCTCTCCGGCCACCCCGCAAGACGCGTACGGCCTGTTGCGGGCGGCCATCGCCTTTCCTGACCCCGTCGTTTTTCTGGAGCCGAAGAAGCTCTACTGGGCGAAGGGCGAGGTCGACGTCACCGCCCCGCTGCCCGAGATCGGCCGCGCCCGCATAGCCCGACAGGGCACGGATGCGACGCTCATCGCCTACGGACCCTCCGTTCCCGTCGCCATCGCCGCCGCCGAGGCAGCCCAGGCCGAAGGCCGCAGCCTGCAGGTGATCGATCTGCGCAGTCTCGTGCCGTTCGACGACGAGACCGTGTGCGCGGCCGTGCGCTCGACCGGGCGGGCCGTCGTCGTCGCCGAATCACCCGGATTCGCGAGCCTGGCGTCAGAGATCGCCGCGCGAGTGTCGGAGCGGTGCTTCCACCACCTCCTCGCGCCCGTTCGCCGGGTCACCGGATTCGACACCCCGTTCGCGCCGCCCAAGCTCGAACGCTTCTACCTGCCCGGGGTGGATCGCATCCTCGACGCCGTCGACGACCTCCAGTGGGAGGAATCATGACTGCCCTGGTATTCGAGCTGCCCGACCTCGGCGAGGGTCTGACCGAGGCCGAACTCGTGCGCTGGCTCGTGGCGGTCGGCGACGAAGTGCGGGTGGACCAGCCGATCGCCGAGGTGGAGACCGCCAAGTCGGTGGTCGAGGTGCCGTCGCCGTTCGCCGGCGTCGTCGACAGGCTGCACGGCGAGGAGGGCGAGGCGCTCGCGGTCGGTGCGCCACTGATCGAGGTGCGCGCGGCGGACGAACAGGCACCGGATGCGGCGGAACCCGCGAACGGCGGCTCCGGCAGCGTGCTCGTCGGCTACGGAACCACCGAAACGGAGCTCTCGGGGCGTCGTCGTCGCGCCCGGGCCGCCGCCGCAACGCCGACGGTGACTCCACCGATGACGCCGACGCCGACACCCACGCCGACGCAGCCGGTCTCCCGGGTGATCCCCGTGATCTCGCCCGTCGTCCGCACCCTCGCCCGAACCCACGGCGTCGACCTGTCGACGATCACCCCGTCCGGGCAGGGCGGAACCGTCACCCGGCACGACGTCGAGGCCGCGTTCGCCACGCCCGCCACCCCGACCGTCGCCGCGGGGATCGTCGATCAGCGCACCGGGCTGACCCTCTCCGCGAACGCGCCTTTCAGCCTGTTCCGCCGCACGGTCGCGGCGAACATGACCCGCAGCCGCTCCGAGATCCCCGAGGCCACCGTCTGGGTCGACGTCGACGCGACCGATCTGTGGGATGCGCGCCGCCGCATCCGGCTCGGCGACCGCCATCCTTCCCTCCTGGCCTTCGTCGCCCGGTTCACCCTCGCCGCGCTCACCCGCTATCCCGCACTCGCCGGCCGGGTCGGTGACGACGGCGCATCCCTCGACCTGTTCGACGGGGTCAACCTCGGGTTCGCGGTCGACTCACCGCGCGGGCTCGTCGTTCCGGTGGTGCGTCGCGCCGACCGCATGAGCATCCGCGAACTCGACGCAGAGCTCGAACGTCTCACCCGCCTTGCCCGCGAAGGAGCACTCTCGCCTTCGGAGCTCACCGGCTCGACCTTCACCATCAACAACTACGGCAGCCTCGGGGTCGACGGCAGTGCTGCGATCATCAACCATCCCGAGGTCGCCATCCTCGGTGTCGGCCGGATGATCGAGAGGCCCTGGGTGGTCGACGGCGCGGTCGTTCCCCGGCGGATAGCCCAGCTGTCGCTCGTGTTCGACCACCGGGTCACCGACGGGGGAGTGGCGGCCGGGATGCTGCGCCAGGTCGCCGACGCCATCGAATCGCCGCTCGCGCTGCTCGCCGACGCCCCGCCGGCATGAGCGTACAGTGACGCGCATGACCGACAAGAAGCCCGCAGACGACGACCACGACCTGAGCGAAGAGAAGCTGGTCGCGCCCGAAGAGAACATCCCCTGGCTCCCGCAGCCCGAGCCGACCGACGGTGACGCCCCGGCACCCTGAGCGCGCTCGCCCGTTCGGTACCGCATAGGCTTGATCGGTGAGCGCACCATCGATCCCGGCCAAGAGAGTCCTTCTGCCCCTGTGGCTGGCGATCGTGTTCGCCATCGTCTGCGGCGCCGGTGTCGCCGTGCAATCCCGCATCAACGGTGAGCTCGGGCGACGGCTCGACGACGGATTCACGGCCGCGGTCATCTCGTTCGGCTCCGGGCTGATCATCCTCTCGATCGCCCTCGCGGTCGCGCCCGCGGGGCGCCGTGGGCTCGGCCGGGTTCGGAATGCCCTGCGCGCGCGGGAGCTTCGCTGGTGGTACGTCTGTGGCGGCGCGGCCGGTGCTTTCCTCGTGCTGTCGCAGGGACTCGTCGCTGCCGTGCTCGGTGTCGCGCTGTTCACCGTCGCGACCGTCGCGGGCCAGACGGTCAGCGGGCTCGTGCTCGACCGCATCGGCCTCGGCCCCGGAGGGCGCCGGCCGCTCACCCCCGCCCGCGTCACGGGAGCCGTGCTCGCGCTCATCGCCGTCGTCTGGGCCGTCTCCGCACAGCTCGGCGGCAGCGTTCCGGTCTGGATGCTGTTCCTCCCGCTCATCGCCGGCCTCGGCCTCGGCTGGCAGCAGGCGGTCAACGGTCAGGTGCGCGTCACCGCCGACAGCGCGCTCACCGCGACCTTCATCAACTTCGTCGTCGGAACGGCCGTGCTGCTCGTGCTGATGATCGTGCACACGGCCATCGTCGGCTGGCCGCAACCGCTTCCGGCCGAGCCGTGGCTCTACCTCGGCGGCGCCATCGGCTGCGTGTTCATCGCCGGCGCGGCGCTGCTCGTGCGGATCACCGGCGTGCTCGTGCTCGGGCTCGCGACGGTCGCCGGGCAGCTCGTCGCGGCGCTGCTTCTCGACGCGCTCGTGCCCGGTGCGCATCCGATCGCCTGGTCGACCGTCGCGGGCACGGCGCTGGCGCTGGTCGCGGTCGCCGTCGCGAGCATCCGCTGGGGCCGCAGGGCCGTCGCCGACGCCTAGCTCCGTTCGGAGCGGCGGCCTCGGCTAGTCCAGCGTCGTGAGATAGCGCTCCGGGTCGATGGTCTTGCGGTGGCCCTCCTTCGACCCTTCGGGGATGCCGCCGACGTACAGCCAGCCCAGCAGCCGCTCGTTCTTCGCCAGGCCGTGCATCTTGTGCACGGCCTTCGAGCGCGTGTGACGTCCGGTGCGCCAGATGACGCCCCAGCCCTCCTCGTGCAGCAGCAGGCTCAGGACGTGCGCGACGCCGGAGGCCACCGCATCCTGCTCCCAGCCGGGAACCTTCTCGCTTTTCGTGCGCACCGCGACGATCGCCAACAGCAGCGACGACCGCAGCGGTTTCGCCGCGAGCTTGTCGGCCCCGTGCCCGGACGCCCTCGCGTCAGTCACGAAAGCGTGACCCAGACGCACGCGCGCCGCGCCCCGCAGCTCGATGACTCGCCACGGATGCAGCGAGCTGTGATCGGCCACCCGGCCGGCCGCCGCGATGAGCGGCAGCAGCTGCTCGTGGGTCGGCGCCGCCTCGGTCACGCGCGAGTACGACCGGCGCGCTGCGACGGCCTCGGCGATGCGCCCCACGCTATTCGCCGGCGGTGAAGTTGAGCGCGATGGAGTTCATGCAGTAGCGGTCGCCCGTCGGCGTGCCGAAGCCGTCGTCGAAGACGTGGCCGAGGTGCGAGTCGCAGGTCGCGCAGCGCACCTCCGTGCGAACAACGCCCAGGCTGTCGTCCTCGAGCAGCTTCACTGCCTCCGGGCGCACCGACTCGTAGAAGCTGGGCCAGCCGCACCCCGAGTCGAACTTCGTTCCCGACTTGAACAGTTCGGCGCCGCACGCCGCACAGGTGTAGAGGCCGGCGCGGCTCTCGTCGAGGAGCTCACCCGTCCAGGGACGCTCGGTCGCGGCCTCGCGCAGAACAGCGAACTGCTCCGGGCTCAGTTCGTCGCGCCACTCGTCGTTGCTCTTGATGACGGTGTCGTTCATGGCGGGGATCCTTTCGTCAGACACAACCCTAAACGGCGAGGAGTGCGAGCCTGTTCCCTGTTTCACGGCGGATTTTCGTGGGCGACGGGCCGAGGGCTTGGGGCAACACACAGAATCCCGCAAATAGGATGAACCGCGAATGCGGGCCCGACGGGCTCGCCGGCCTTCCGGGAGGGGAGAGATGGAGAACGCGCCAGGCGATCGTGCTCCCGTCTCCCGGCCCGACGCGCTCGGCGAGCGGGATGCGGCGATCCTGGCGTTCGAGCGACAGTGGTGGCGTCACGCCGGCGCCAAGGAGCAGGCCATTCGCGAGGAGTTCGGTCTCTCGGCCGCGCGGTACTATCAGCTGCTCGGTGCGCTGATCGATTCGCCCGCCGCATTGCACCACGACCCCATGCTCGTCAAACGGCTGCAGCGCCTTCGCGACGCGCGGATGGCGGCCAGGAGCACCCGGACGCTTGCGTCCGACGACTGAGGATTCGACGAAAACGATGGCTGAGAAGTACCCCAAGGACCGGTTCGACACGATCCCCGACGATCTGCGGCGGGTCGGCGCCCACCGCACCCCGCGGCCCAAGGGCCGCGGCTGGATCGGCTTCGGCTGGGCGGCTCTCGCCACGGTCGTGCTCATCGGCGCCGGCGTCTTCGGACTCTCCCTGGTGAACGGGAGCATCTCCTTCACCGGCTCGACACCGTCGAAGAGTGCCGCCGCCACGCCCACTCCCACGCCCACCATCGTTCCCACCGTCGACCCGAATCTCAGCGTCTTCGTGCTGAACGGCACGACGACCGGCGGGCTCGCGAACCAGATCGCCGACAAGCTCGTCGCGGCGGGCTGGAAGGTCGACTCGCGCGCCAACGCCAGCGACACCGACCTGCAGAAGACGATCGTGTACTACTCCGACCCCAAGAACCAGGCGGCGGCGCTCGGTCTCGCGCAGTCGCTGCCCGGCGCCACCATCGCCGAGACGCAGGACTACGTCGCCACCGGCGCCGCGCTCACGGTGGTCATCGGCGCCGACCTCGCCGGCTGATCCATCGGCCTCCGCGCCGCATCCGAGAGCGCCGGATGTTACGCCCGTGTTTAACTTCCGACGAATTCGCGTCATTTGGCGCGTAAATGCCGAAATCACTGGTGATTACTTGCATTGAAAGCATTAGTATCTGGATTCAACGCGCTGGTGATGGACCGGAGCGAGGAAACACAGCAATGGGAGTAATGCATGGCGAACGGAACCGTGAAGTGGTTCAACGCTGAAAAGGGCTACGGATTCATCACCGTCGATGAAGGGGGACAGGACGTTTTCGTTCACTACTCTGCCATCGACATGAGCGGCTACAAGGTCCTCGAGGAGGGCCAGCAGGTCGTGTTCGAAGTCGGCACCGGCCAGAAGGGGCCGCAGGCCGAGTCGGTTCGTCCGGCGTAGCGCGCAGCAACCAACCAACAGAGAGCGCCGTCCCCTCAGGGGGCGGCGCTTCCTCTGTTAACAGGGGATGTTCGCGGCAGGCGTCCGGCTCGTCTTGCACTCGGCTGCCACGAGTGCCAGAATCGCTTTAGCACTCCAGCTGTTCGAGTGCTAACCATTCGCATCTTTCGCAGACGTCCGGGAGGGACGAGAAACAACCATGGCAAAGATCATTGCTTTCAACGAGGACGCGCGCCGCGGCCTCGAGCGTGGCCTGAACATCCTGGCCGACACCGTGAAGGTGACGCTTGGCCCGCGCGGCCGCAACGTCGTTCTCGAGAAGAAGTGGGGCGCCCCCACGATCACCAACGACGGCGTGTCCATCGCCAAGGAGATCGAGCTCGACGACCCGTACGAGAAGATCGGTGCCGAGCTCGTCAAAGAGGTCGCCAAGAAGACCGACGACGTCGCGGGTGACGGAACCACCACCGCGACCGTGCTCGCTCAGGCCCTCGTCAAGGAAGGCCTCCGCAACGTCGCCGCCGGCGCAGACCCCATCACGCTGAAGCGCGGCATCGAGAAGGCCGTCAAGGCCGTCACCGAAGAGCTCATCGCCGCCGCCAAGGAGGTCGAGACCAAGGAGGAGATCGCTGCCACCGCATCCATCTCCGCCGGCGACAGCACCATCGGCGAGATCATCGCCGAGGCGATCGACAAGGTCGGCAAGGAGGGCGTCGTCACCGTCGAGGAGTCGAACACCTTCGGCACCGAGCTCGAGCTGACCGAGGGCATGCGCTTCGACAAGGGCTACCTGTCGCAGTACTTCGTGACCGACCCCGAGCGCCAGGAAGCGGTCTTCGAAGACCCCTACGTGCTCATCGTCAACCAGAAAGTCTCGACGATCAAAGACCTGCTGCCGATCGTCGACAAGGTCATCCAGGCCAACAAGCAGCTGCTCATCATCGCTGAGGACGTCGACGGCGAGGCCTTGGCCACGCTGATCGTCAACAAGATCCGCGGCATCTTCAAGTCCGTCGCCGTCAAGGCTCCGGGCTTCGGCGACCGCCGCAAGGCTCAGCTGCAGGACATCGCCATCCTCACCGGTGGCCAGGTCATCTCCGAAGAGGTCGGCCTCAAGCTCGAGAACGTCACGCTCGACCTTCTCGGTACCGCTCGCAAGGTCGTCATCACCAAGGATGAGACCACCATCGTCGAGGGCGGCGGAGACCCCGAGCAGATCGCCGGCCGCGTGGCCCAGATCCGCAACGAGATCGAGAACACCGACAGCGACTACGACCGTGAGAAGCTGCAGGAGCGCCTGGCGAAGCTCGCCGGTGGCGTCGCCGTCATCAAGGCCGGCGCCGCGACCGAGGTCGAGCTCAAGGAGCGCAAGCACCGCATCGAAGACGCCGTTCGCAACGCGAAGGCCGCCGTCGAAGAGGGCATCGTCGCCGGTGGTGGCGTCGCCCTCATCCAGGCCGGCAAGCTCGCCTTCGAGAAGCTCGAGCTGGTCGGAGACGAGGCGACCGGCGCGAACATCGTCAAGGTCGCCATCGAGGCTCCGCTCAAGCAGATCGCCATCAACGCGGGCCTCGAGGCCGGCGTCGTGGTCGAGAAGGTCCGCAACCTCCCGGTGGGTCACGGCCTGAACGCCGCCACCGGCGAGTACGTCGACATGCTCGCCGCGGGCATCAACGACCCGGTGAAGGTCACCCGCTCCGCGCTGCAGAACGCAGCGTCGATCGCCGGCCTGTTCCTCACCACCGAGGCCGTCGTCGCCGACAAGCCGGAGAAGAACCCGGCCCCGGTCGGCGACCCGACCGGCGGCATGGACTTCTAAGCCTCTCGGCTCAAGCAAGCCCAGCACCACCAAGAGGGCGTCTCCCACCCGGGAGGCGCCCTTTTTCGCGTGCCCGTCGGCACATCGTGACTCTGAACATGAGTAAAATATGTCAGTTGTGGGAATCTGATCTATCACGCTATGGTCGAATTGTTATGAAGTCCGTTTTGAAGAGGCACTCTATGTCGAATATCAAGGTCAGTTACGGCGAGATCGAGACGGCTGCGTCGCAGTTGGGGGCGGGTCGTGAGGAGATCACGACGAAGTTGCAGAGTTTGCAGAACCAGATTCAGAATCTGGTGACGTCGGGGTTCGTCACTGATCAGGCGTCGGGGAAGTTCAATGACGCGTATACGAAGTACACGACCAGCGCGGACACGTTGATCGCGCAGCTCAATGAGATCCAGCAGTTCCTGATTGGTACCGCGAACGCGATGCGTGACCTCGACTTGCAGATCGCATCCAAGATCAGCTGATCGCCGGGAGGTTGTCGCCGAGCGGCGCGGTGCGGCCGGTTCCTGAGGGGGACGACCGGCATCCAAGGAGCGATGAGGGCAAGACGCCACTGCTGGTGGAGTTCGCGCGATTGTGGAGCCGAGGATTGGCTGGCCCAGACAAGCTTTGGCAGCTCTTCGACCTCAGTGAGCTGTACCTGCAGCCCCCCGGCTACTTCGGTGCACCGGTGTTCACTGTGAATCGGCGACTGGTGACTCCAATCTTCTCCAGTCAGGCGAATCTCGCCCGATTCATGGTGGACACCGGGCAGGTCGACGCGACCGACGCAAGTGACGGGTATGACTGGGTTCGCCTCACGGGACGGAAGCTGTTCGGCCTCCCCGTCCGCGCCAGGTATGCCGCCATCGATCCGAGCACCGAACACGGCGCGCTCGTCGACCTCCGTGCTCGTCAGTCGCACCCGCCGCTTGCGCACGGCGCCCCACCCGTCGCGATCAACCTCGAACTGCTGCCGGACGGCAGCATCGGGTGCGAACCCCCGGAGTCGGGTTTCGCACCCTGGGAGAACTAGATGAGTACATTCGAGTGCTCGCCAGAACAACTGCGAAATGCCGCCACAAACGCGTCCACGATAGGAAGTGCGATCACCACCCGCCCTGTTCATGCTCTCGCAGGCGGGGACATCGGACGCGCCGAGGTCGCTGCCGCGCTCGAGAGCTTTCGTTCGGCATGGTCCGGTGAGTTGCGTTTCCGCGGTGACGCCGCACAGCAAGCGGCCCGGCTGCTGAGCGGTGCGGCCACCGACACGCAGCGCGTGGACGCGCTCTTGGCCGACGCCATAACTGGTCTCGGAGTCGGTCGATGATCACGGGAAGTTCATCGGTCGCGTCGGTGCTGCCGGGGAATCCGTCCACGATTTCGAATGTGCTGGAGACGGTCGGCTCCGGAATCGGACCAGCGCGTGCGGTGGCCAACGCCCGGCAAACCATGTCGCTGCCTGCTTGGCGCGGACGAGCAGCATCCCGGTGGGAACCGTTCGTGCCTCGCGAGACCGCCCGAACCGGAAAAGCGCCGGTCGCGTTCAACCGCGCTGCGATCGCGATGCTGCGCTACCAGAACGCGTTCGCCTCCGCTCGCGCTGAGATCGAGGCAGCGATCCACGACGCGGCGGCAGCCGATCGCGCCACCGCAACCGCGGTGCAGACGCATGCTGATTCGATCCGTGTGGCGCAGGCCGCGCAAGCGGGCTCACCGGAATCGGTCCTGCCCGCGTTCACCGACCCCGGTGCGACGCGCCTTGCGGAAGCCCAGAGCCGCGCACAAACCGCGCTGACCCGGTTCACGCAGATCGGCGATGAGGTCGCCGCCGAACTTCGCGGCGCAGCCGGTGAGACGTCGGGCGAGAGATCCGGTATCGAATGGTGGGACCAAATCGCCCAGTTCCCGGGTCGATTCGTCGAGGGCGTGATCCGCCAAGGCGTGGACACGCTCGTCGGGGTTTGGGACATGCTCCCGATCACGTATGTGTTCGACGACTGGTTCGGGGAAGGCAAACCCTGGTGGGAAGCCTACTTCGTCGACCTCTGGGGCGACATCATCGGCGCGGTCGTCGAAGACCCGTGGGGCGCCGTCGAATCTATGTGGGGTGACTTCATCGCCGCAGACCACTGGGACGGATACGCAGGCGAAGGCACAGGCCGGGTCGCAGCCAACATCCTGATGCTCCTTCTCGGAGGCGCGGGCGCAGCGAGGCTCCTTAAGGGGCTCAAACGCTCGAAGGGTCCTGGAGCAGCGGACGCTGTTACTGGTCTCCGAGCGACGGAAGCCTTAGAGAATATTCCAGGCGTTTCCGTTGCGGACGGCAGGGTCCTGGTCGGGGGCATCCCCAAAATGTCAACCGACGAATGGGCGAGCACTTAAGCATCGAGCGTCCACAATGGAACGGCCCCCGAGTCGATGCTCGGGAATTACGTTGGGCAACTGGAGCGAGATCGCGAAGAAGTACGAATTGGACGATCAGCAAATGTTTGACCTCTTCAACAGGCCCTTTCTGGATGAGGCGGTCGCGCGAGGACAAACGATCCACTTCACCCATGACCCCGAATCTTGGGGTGGAGCTCCTTGGAAAGAACTCGAATATCTCGAGTCAGAGGGCTATATGTACGACCCCGAGACCATGACGGCGATTCTTTGGAGAGACAAGTAGATGTCAGGTCGACTCAATATCCGCGAAGTTGTCGCATTGATCAACAACTATTTCGGCCCCCGCGTTCGGGTGCGAGGTGTCACGCTCGCTTCAGGGGTTGTCGACATCATCTTGTATGATTCGTTTTGCTTTCGAATTACGGTGGATTCACAAACGGGTGGATTCGGCATGATTCTTCAACTACCCGCAGGGGCTGCCACCGCCAGGCTTCTCGGGCGTGAATTTTCGCTGAATAACAATCGAGAAACTATCGAAGAATCGTTGGCTCTCGCGGAGGAATACTGTCGGTTGCGCCTCACCGACAAGTTTCTACTCATTTATGACAACCTTGCCTGACGACGCTCCCGGACGGAGCTTTGCAACAAGTCATCAAGATGATGGCTTTCTGACCGCTCTTCCCGTCGTCGACCCCAGCGAACGTCCGCGGATCAATGTTCACTACGAGTGACGCAGTACCCGACATAGCTCGGCGGGAAGTACAGGACCGACGGCATTGACCGCCATAGAATCAGCCACTGCGAGGTACTGTGCGGGATCTTCGAGCGTGGAGCGACACAGTCGATGCGCTATTCAGTGCTGCTGAACCGGCCCGCAGCACCGCACCAGCCAACTTTCTCCAAGATGCTTTGAGTCGGCGAACGAGCGCGAGCTGAACTGCCCACCGAATGGATTCCTGCGTCTTATGATCCACGGCTTCGCTGGAAGGTCGGACTCTGGGTCGGATGCGATGTGGGTCAACTTCTTCACGCGGCCCCCTCGTCGCGTGCTCGACGATCCGATGGCTTTCAAAACGGTCGAACTCGGGTCGGGAACTCTCATTAGCACTCCGAGCGTCGCTGGCTCCCTCGACGTGAGGACTGCTGAACACTCATTCCCGCTTTCGCGCGGGTGTCCCAACACGCCGTCTTGCGCCTCCGTCAGACGGCGTGTTGGGACCCCTCGGTGAGACGCGAGCGGTGCCTAGGATGGGCGGGTGAGCAGCGCCGACGCCCCCGAGCACCTTGTGCTGCTGCTGCACGGGCGCGGGGGAGCGGCCGGCGACCTCGCCTGGCTGCGGAACGCGATTCCCCGGCACTGGCGGTCCCTCTGCCTGCAAGCTCCGCTGCCCCTGGGCGACGGATTCGAATGGTTCCGTGTGCCGCCCGATGCCGCCGCTGGCCCGCTGTCAGCGAATGTCGCGCCTGCTGCCGACCGGCTGATGCGATGGCTCGACGACTCCGCGCCCACCGCGCGCGTCGGCCTCGTCGGCTACTCGCAGGGAGGTGCGGTCGCGCTCCACGTGCTTCGCCGGCATCCGCACCGCTTCGAGTTCGTGGCTGCCTTCGCCGGGTTCACGACGATCGACGCCGAGCCGACGGATGCCGGACTCGCCGCCCGACCACGGCCGGTGTTCTGGGCGCGGGGCACGGCCGACGATGTCATCCCGCCCGGCGACATCGACCGGATGCACGAGTTCCTTCCGGACCACTCGCTCCTCGAAGAACGGATCTACCCCGGAGCCGGGCACGAGATCACCCCGCGGATGGCCGCCGACCTGACCGCCTTCATCGAGCGCAACACGCCCGCCTGAGCCCACATCCGCACCTCGCCCACGTCGCCCACCTCGCCCACGATCGAGGGGTCCCGACACGCCGTCTGGTGCGTCGCTCAGACGGCGTGTTGGGACCCCTCGATGGGTTGCGCTGTCGCCAGACGGCGTGTTGGGACCCCTCGATGGGGGCGAGACGCGAGGGCGCCAGGCGGGCGAGCGCGAGGCGTCAGTCGGGGAGGGTGGGGAGCGCAGGGAGCGCGGCACCGGTCGTGGCCTCGGCCAGCGGCAGCGTGATGCGGAACGTCGCGCCACCGCCGTCCGTCTCGACGACCTCGACCGTGCCGTTGTGCGCGGAGACGATCGACGACACGATCGCCAGGCCCAGTCCGCTGCCGCCCGTCTCGCGAGCGCGGGAGGTGTCGGCGCGCCAGAAGCGCTGGAAGATCTTGTCGCGGATCTGCGGCGGAATGCCTTCGCCGTGATCGCGCACCTCGAGCACCGCGCGCTCCGTCTGGTGGTTGACCTGCACCATGATCTCGATCGGGCTCTCGGTCGCGGTGAAGCGAAGCGCGTTGCCCATGAGGTTGGTGACGACCTGGCGGATCTTGTTCTCTTCCGCCATGACGATCGCGGGATCGGCGATGGGCGTCGCGGGAAGCATCACCTTCTCGTCGGTGAGCACCGGCATGGCCGCGGTTCCCCGGCGAGGGCGGCGACTGCGCAGGCGGGCGAACGTCGCACCGGCGAACGCGATCGGTCCGGTCGAGTTCGACGCCCGTCCCGGCTGGTCGGCGATCGTCATCGGCACCGTGTCCAGTCCCGGCTCTTCGGGCGCGACGCGGGGCTTCAGGATGGGGTCGGGCACGAGCACGGTCACGACCCGTCCCGGCGAACCCGCCATCGCATCCATCGCCGCGTCTCGGGCGATCGGCACGAGGTCGACCGGTCGCAGGTCGAGCGGTTTCGTCTCGTCGAGGCGCGCGAGTTCGAGGAGGTCTTCGACCAGGCCGCCCATGCGGATGGCCTCCTTCTCGATGCGGTCCATGGCCTGGGCGACGTCGTCCGGGGTCTGCAGCGCGCCCATCCGGTACAGCTCGGCGTAGCCGCGCACCGACACCAGCGGGGTGCGCAGTTCGTGGCTCGCGTCGCCGACGAAGCGGCGCATCTGCTCGATCGTCTTCGCTCTGTCTTTGAACGCGCGGTCGATCCTGTTGAGCATCGTGTTCAGGGAGCGGTTGAGGCGGCCGACCTCGGTGTTGGGCGTCGCTCCGCCCAAGCGCTGGCTGAAGTCGCCGTCGGCGATCGCCGCCGCGGTCTCCTCGACGCCGCGCAACGGCGCGAAAGTGGTGGTCACCAGCATCCGGGTGAGTCCAGCGCCCACGATCACGACGATGACGCCGAAGCCCAGGAAGATCGCGAGAAAGCTCGCCATCACCGTGTCGATCTGGCCCTTCGACGTCGCCACGATCGCGGTGCCGAGGGAGCCCTGCGGATTCGTGAGAGTGACCGTCTGCGCCAGCGCTCGGTACTGCGTGCGCTTGTCGACGCTGTAGAGGTCGTAAGCGGTCTGGCTCTGCGCTTTGCCGTCGACCAGGCTCAGGCTCTTCGGCACATCCGGGCGCCGCGAAGCCGGCATGTTGTCCCAGTTCGACCGGATGAGGTCACCCGACGAGTCGTAGAGCGCCGCGAAGTACGGCGACGTGCTGCCGTCCGACGCGATCTTGTCTTGGTCGGATGCCGACAGACCCAGGTAGGAGTTCAGGTTGTTCGGCTGGGATGCGGCGACCAGCTGCGCGTCGAGCTGGCTCAGCAGCACCGGCTTCAGCATGGTCATCGTGCCGATACCGGTTACGAGCAGGCCGAGCGTCAGCATCAGCACGGTCACCCCGGTGATCTTGGTGCGCAGGGAGATCGCGTTCCATCGATCGAGTAAGCGTGAGTGCATCAGGCCGCCAGTTTACGAAGGGAAGCTGGGCCGAGGATGTGACTCAGACCTTGGCGGCTTTGAGCATGTACCCGAAGCCGCGCTTGGTCTGGATGAGCGGCTCGCTCGAGTGCGCGTCCACCTTGCGACGCAGGTAGGAGATGTACGACTCCACGATTCCGGCGTCGCCGTTGAAGTCGTATTCCCACACGTGGTCGAGGATCTGAGCCTTGCTGAGCACGCGGTTCGGGTTCAGCATCAGGTAGCGCAGCAGCTTGAACTCGGTGGGGGAGAGCTCGATGGCCGTGTCGCCCACGAAGACCTCGTGGGTGTCCTGGTCCATCGTCAGCTCGCCCGCGCGGATGACCGCGTCTTCGTCGGCCTGCATCGTGCGGCGCAGGATGGCCTTGATGCGGGCGACGATCTCGTCGAGGCTGAACGGCTTGGTCACGTAGTCGTCGCCGCCGACCGTCAGGCCGGTGATCTTGTCTTCGGTGTCGTCTTTCGCCGTGAGGAACAGGATCGGCGCCGTGTAGCCCGCGCCGCGCAGACGCTTGGTCACGCCGAAGCCGTTCATGTCGGGGAGCATGACGTCGAGGATGATCAGGTCGGGCTCCTCTTCGAGGACCGCGGAGATGGCCTGGGCACCGTTGCCGACCGCGCGCACGGCGAACCCGGCGAAGCGAAGGCTGGTGGTGAGAAGGTCGCGGATGTTGGGCTCGTCGTCGACGATGAGAATGCGAGGTCCGGCGTTCATGGAAACATTATCTGCGCGTCAGCTGAGTCCTGTCTGTGAGTGAACGGTGTGCAGTTGGTGTGAGTCGGTGGCGGCGCCCGTGCGAAACGTGGATGCTGAGAGTGCGCACGTGAGCCGCGCATCCGCTGAGCCAGGAGGACCCCATGCCCAAGCCAACTGTCGTCATCGCCGGGGCGGGGCTGGCCGGTGCGACCACCGCCGAGCAGCTGCGCGAGCGAGGGTTCGGCGGGCGCATCCTCCTGCTCGGCGCTGAGGCGAACGCTCCGTACATCCGGCCGCCGCTGTCGAAGGAGTATCTGACAGGTCAGGCCGAGCGCTCGGCCGCTTTCGTGCATCCCGAGGGCTGGTATCGCGACAACGACGTCGAGTTCCTGCCGGAGAGCGTCGCCGGTTCGTTCGACGGTGCCGCGCACGAGCTGTTCCTAGCCGGCGGCGCCCGCATCACCTTCGACAATCTCGTGCTCGCCACCGGCGCCAGCGCCCGCAAGCTCACCGTGCCGGGCGCTGGGCACGGCGCCGTCTTCACCCTGCGCACCATCGAAGACAGCGACTGGCTGCGGGCCGCCCTCGCCGTCGGCGGCCGCCGCGTCGCGGTGATCGGCTCCGGCTGGATCGGGCTCGAGGTCGCTGCCGCCGCCCGCGGGTACGGCAACGACGTCACCGTGCTCGGCAGCTCGGCCGTTCCGCTCTCGAAAGCGATCGGCGCGGAGCTCGGGTCCGTGTTCGAGAAGCTGCACCGCGACAACGGCGTGGAGTTCTTCAACCGGGCCTCCGTCGTGGCGATCGACGGCGACGACGACGGGCCGCGCGTCGTCGTGACCCGCGACGGCGACCGCATCCCCGCCGACATCGTCGTCGTGGGAGTCGGAGCGACGCCCAACACCGCGGTCGGCGAGAGGAGCGGGCTGAGCGTCGAGAACGGCATCCTCGTCGACGCCGCCATGCGAACCGCTGTCGAAGACGTGCTCGCCGTCGGCGACGTCACCAACCCCTACCTCCCCGCCATCGAGCGGCACCTGCGCAACGAGCACTGGGCGAACGCCATCGCCGGCGGCACGGTCGCCGCCCGCGCGATCGTCGGAGAACACGCAAGCTACGACGAGATCCCTTACTTCTACTCCGACCAATACGATCTGGGGATGGAGTATTCGGGCTACGCGCCACTCGCCGCCGACGCCGAGGTCGTCTACCGAGGCGACGTGGATGCGCGCGAATTCGTCGCGTTCTGGCTGCGCGGCGACCGCGTCGTCGCGGGGATGAACGTGAACGTCTGGGACGTGAACGACCAGGTGCAGCGTCTCATCCGCTCCGGCGCGCCGGTCGACCGCGCGCGGCTGGCCGACCCGGGCGTCGACCTCGGCGACCTCGTCACCGGTTGAGCACCCGGATGCGACTGCCCTACCTCCCGCCCCTGCGCATCCCCGTGCGCACCATCGGCACGCGTACGTTCGACTTCTCACGCCGGGTCGCCGTCATGGCCGTCATCAACCGCACGCCCGATTCGTTCTACGACCGCGGCCGCACCTTCGCGCTCGACCGCGCCGTCGCAGCCGCGTACGAGGCCGTCGCGCTCGGTGCCGACTGGGTCGACATCGGCGGCGCGCCCTTCGCGCCCGGTGAGCCCATCCCGGTCGAAGAAGAGGCAAGCAGGGTGGTTCCCGTGATCGCCGAGCTGCGCAGCGGCAGTGACGTCGTCATCTCCGTGGACACGTTCCACTCCGCCGTCGCGCGGCTCGCCATCGACGCCGGCGCCACCGTCGTCAACGACACCACCGGGCTCAGCGACCCCGGGCTGCTGGAGGTGGTCGCCGACAGCCAGGCCACTCTGGTCATCACCCACAGCCTGGCCGCGCCCCGAACCCCGTACCCGCGGCCCCAGTACGACGACGTCGCCGCCGAGGTCGCGGCCTTCCTCTCTGAGCGCGTCGAGAGGGCCGTCGCCGCCGGCATCCCCGAAGAGCGCATCGTGATCGATCCCGGTCACGACCTCAACAAGAACACCCTGCACTCGCTCGAACTGACTCGCCGCCTCAGCGTCATCGCCGACCTCGGGCTGCCAACGCTCGCCGCCGTCTCGAACAAGGACTTCATCGGCGAGACGCTCGACGCCGACCGGGCCGACCGGCTCGAAGGCTCGATCGCCGCGGCCGTCGTCTCGATCGTCAACGGCGCCCGCATCATCCGGATGCACAACGTCGCCGCCTCCGTCGCCGCGACCAGGATGACCGAGGCCATCCTCGGCCTGCGCGAACCCGCCTACCTCCGCCACAACATGGGAGACCTGAATGACTGACGCCACCATCGCCCGCATCTTCCCCCTCCCCAGCGAAGAAGGGCTCGGTGATGACGGCATCGCCTCGCTCTACTCCGACGGCACGGAAGGCCTGCCCTGGGTCAGGGTGAACTTCGTCTCGAGCATCGACGGCGCGGCCACCCAGCAGGGACTCTCCGCCGGGCTCTCCGACGCCGCCGATCGTCGCGTCTTCGCCATCCTCCGGCGGCTCTGCGATGTCGTGCTCGTCGGCGCCGGAACCGTGCGCGCCGAGGGCTACAGCGCCATGCGCGTCGACGACGCCTCGGAACGCGCCCGCGTCGCGGCCGGCCTCACCCCGCATCCCGTGTTCGCCATCGTCTCGGCCAGCCTCGACCTCGACCCCGCCAGCCCCATCTTCCAGCAGGCGCCCGAACGCCCCATCGTCTTCACCACCTCGCTGTCGAGGCCCGACACCCGCGAAGCGCTGGCCGAGGTCGCGGATGTCGAAATCTGCGGGCGCGACAGGGTCGAAGCCGGCGCGATGGTCAAGATCCTCGCCGAGCGCGGGCTCGGCCGCATCCACTGTGAAGGCGGACCGCACCTCTTCGGCGACCTCATCGCATCCGGAGAACTCGACGAGCTCTGCCTGACCGTCTCCCCGCGCCTCGAAGCCGGCGTCGCCTCCCGCATCTCCACCGGCGCGTCGCCCATCGCTCCCGTCGGGATGCGCCTCGCCCACACCCTCGTCTCCGGCAGCACCCTGCTGCTGCGGTACGTGAAGGCCTGACCACGGTGACCGACAGCGGCGTGGCGGGCCGGGATGCGCTCGACCGGGATGCGATCGACATCGGTCTCGCGCGGCGGCTGGTCGATGCCCAGTTTCCTCAGTGGCGGAGCCTGGCGCTCACGCCCGTCGAACTCAGCGGCTGGGACAACCGCACCTTCCGGCTCGGCGATTCTCTGAGCGTGCGCCTGCCGACCGGGCCTTGGTATGCGCAGCAGGTCGAGAAGGAGCAGCGCTGGCTGCCCGCACTCGCGCCGCAGCTGCCGCTGCCCATCCCCGAACCCGTCGCCGCCGGCGAACCCGACGCGGAGTATCCGTATCCCTGGTCGGTCTATCGGTGGCTCGACGGGCGGCCCGCTGCAACCGCAGGCACCGGCGACCCCGTTCGGTTCGCGGTCGACGTCGCCGAGTTTCTGGTCGCTTTGCGGGCCGCTGACGCCCACGACGGGCCCGCCCCCGGCCAGCACAACTTCTTTCGCGGTGACCCACCAGCCGTCTACGCCGAGGAGACGTATCGCGCCATCGAGACGCTCGACGGCCGGATCGACGCCGCCCTCGCCCGTCGAATCTGGGCCCAGGCCGAAGAGTCCCGGTGGGCGGAGGCGCCCGTCTGGTTCCACGGCGACATCGCCACCGGCAACCTGCTCGTGCAGAACGACCGGCTCTCCGCCGTCATCGACTTCGGCACCTCAGGAGTCGGCGACCCCGCCTGCGACCTCGTGCTCGCCTGGACTCTCTTCGACGGCGAAGCGCGTGAGCGGTTCCGACACGAACTCGCGCTCGACGAAGACACCTGGGCTCGCGCTCGCGGCTGGGCGCTCTGGAAGGCCCTCATCACGGTCGCGGACAGCAGCTACCCCGTCAGCGGAGCCGCGGCCGGGGCACAACTCACGCTCGACCGGCTCTTCGCGGAAGCCGCGCACTGACAAGCGGCGTCAGGCCGCCGCGAGCGAGTGCGCGTCCAGAATCGTGTAGCTGTACCCCTGCTCGGCGAGAAAGCGTTGCCGGTTCTGCGCGAAATCCTGGTCGACCGTATCCCGCGAGACCAGGGTGTAGAAGTTCGCGGACAGGCCCGACTCTTTCGGACGCAGCAGCCGTCCCAGCCGCTGTGCCTCCTCCTGCCGGGAACCGTATGATCCGGAGACCTGGATGGCCACCGTCGCCTCAGGAAGGTCGACCGAGAAGTTCGCCACCTTGCTGACCACCAGCACCGGCGTTCTCCCCTCGCGGAACTCCTGGTAGAGGCGCTCGCGTTCGTCCACGGGCGTCGCACCGGTCAGCGACGGCGCTCCCAGGGTTTCGGCGAGTTCGTCGATCTGGTCGAGGTACTGGCCGATCACCAGGATGCGCTCGCCGTGGTGGCGGGCGACGAGCTGCCGCACCACATCCAGCTTGGCGGGCGCCGTCGCCGCGAGGCGGTAGCGTTCGTCGTCGGCCGCGGCCGCGTAGGTGAGCCTCTCCGACTGGGGCAGGTCGATGCGCACCTCGTAGCAGGACGCGGGCGAGATGAAGCCTTGAGCCTCGATCTCCTTCCAGGGTGCGTCGAAGCGTTTCGGGCCGATGAGGCTGAACACATCCCCTTCTCGGCCGTCCTCACGCACGAGCGTCGCCGTGAGCCCCAGGCGTCGTCGGGCCTGCAGTTCGGCGGTGAGCTTGAAAACCGGCGCCGGCAGCAGGTGCACCTCGTCGTACACGACCAGGCCCCAGTCCATCGCGTCGAGCAGGGCCAGGTGGGCGTATTCGCCTTTCCGCTTGGCCGTCAGAATCTGGTAGGTCGCGATGGTGATCGGCCGCACTTCTTTCACTTGGCCGGAGTATTCGCCGATCTCCTCCGCGGTGAGGGAGGTGCGCTTCAAGAGCTCGTCGCGCCACTGCCGGGCTGACACCGTGTTGGTCACGAGGATGAGCGTGGTGGTCTTGGCCGTGGCCATCGCGCCCGCCCCGACCAGCGTCTTTCCCGCGCCGCAGGGCAGCACGACGACGCCCGACCCGCCCTCGAAGAAGTTGTCGACGGCTTTGTGCTGGTAGTCGCGCAGCTTCCACGACGTCTCGTCCAGCTCGATGGGGTGAGGGGTTCCCGGCGTGTACCCGGCGAGGTCTTCTGCGGGCCAGCCGAGCTTCACCAGCTCCTGCTTGAGCTGGCCTCGCGCCCACGCCTGCACTTCGAACGTGCGCTCGTCGCGCCGGGCGAGCAGCAGCGGCGAGATGCGCTTGGCGCCGGCCACCTCGGTCAGCACGGCGAGATCCGTCGAGCGGAGCACGAGCGTGCCTTCGTCGTCACGCTCGATGACGAGCCGGCCGTAGCGGGCCACCGTCTCGGCCATGTCGACGGACACGGTCTGCGGAATCGGGAACTTGGAGTACCGCTCCAACGTCGCGAGCATGTCCTCCGACGTGTGACCGGCAGCGCGCGCGTTCCAGAGCCCGAGCCGGGTGATGCGATAGGTGTGGATGTGTTCCGGTGCTCGCTCGAGTTCGGCGAAGACGGCGAGGTCGTGACGTGCATCCTCTGCCGCCGGATGCGCGACCTCGAGGAGCACGGTGCGGTCGCTCTGAACGATCAGGGGGCCATCTGACATAACCGCTGAGTCTACGCCCCGCGGCTGCGAGCTCCGTGCTGCGGGCGCCGCCTGTGGAGTACGAGCAGCCCCACCGTCACCTCACTCGTCGCTGGGACGCAACCCCACCACGCTCGACAACGGAAGCGTGCGCTCGATGTCTGCAGCACGATCGCGCCCGCGCAGCCGCCCGCCGCCGACGCCGGTCGGTTCGAGCAGGTACTCGACGGTGCGGCCGTCGGGCATCGCGACCTGCACGACGACCGTCTGCTTGCCGCGGATGGCCAGGTCGAGTTGGCGCGCCAGCCACTGCTCCTGGGTGCTCGCGTCTTCGGAGACCTCCGTCTCGCGCAAGCGCGCGATCAGGTCGGCGGCCGGATCGGCCTTGCGCGTCGGCTGGGGGCGCGCGACCCGGTGCCGCCGCAGGCTGACCACCTCTCCAGCCGCATCCTCCGCCGCGACCGGGTAGCGAGCGTCGCTGAGCGCCCAGAACACGACATCGCGGGCGTAGCGGCTCTCCAGGCGCTCCGGCGACACCCGCGCGAGCGAGAGCGAGTTCAGGGACTGGTCGACCTCGATTGTGCGCAGCAGCTGCGGGTCGGCCGAGACGACGGCCGAGCGTGTGAGGCTGTCGGTCTGGGTGATCTCGCACACCCGCACGCGTCCGTAACGCTCGGTGGCGTCGGTGATCAGGTAGTCGAGCGGCTGGGGGAGGCCGGTGAGCGAGATGGACGCGAGGAACTCACGGATGCTCTCCGCCGTCTCGCCCGCGGCGATCGCGCGGTTGATCGAGGCCGCCGAGACCCGGAACGTGGAGGCGAGAGCGCGCCCCTCGACATCCGCCATGACACGCAGCCGAGCGTCGATCCCCGGTTCGAGCGGGCCGGGGGAGACCACGGTGAGATCGTGCTGGAGGTACACCTTGTCCACCTCGGCGGGGAAAAGTTCGCGGATGACCTGGGCCGCCGCATCCGGACCCTGCTCCACCAGCGCGGTGCCGGCCGAGCTCGGAGCTTGGCGGGCGGTGATGCCGAGCCATTCCGCATCCCGCGTGTAGGCGACGACGCGCTTCTGGGCGATCTCGCGGCCGGCGGGGTAGAGCCAGGCGACGTGTTCGCGCAGACTTTCGCCCCACTCGGCGCGTGCCCGCCCGGTGAGGAGGGCGCGCAGGTCGTCGGGAAGGGCGTTCTGCCACGCGGCGACGAGCGCCTTCCAGCGGTCGGCGGTGGGGGAGTGCGACCATCCTGCCGACTCTTCCGTCGGCAGCCACAGCGCGTCGTCGAGGGCGACGAGCCCAGCGCGGGATGCGACGGAGACCACGGTGGGCACGACTGACACGTCGACGGCCAGCGCGCCGGCGATTCGTTTGCTGGCGGGGAGGGCCAGGCCCCCCTTCTGCAGTTCGCGCGCACCTTCTCGGTCGAGCTCGGCGAGCAGTTCGGACACCGCGGCGACCGACTCGAAGGCCCGCTCGGAGGCGAGCCGATCGGTGAAGCGACGCTCGGTATCGGGAACGGGCGCGAGCGCGGGCGGCGAGGGAGCGTCGACGATCGACGTGGGCGACGGGAGCCCGAGCGACGGCCAGGTCGCGAGCTGAGCGGTGACCGACTCGTAGACGGCGGCGGCGGTCACCCCGGCATCGGACGCATCCGTCGACGCCGGCTCGGGATGCACCAGCAGCGCGCGAGCCAGCGTCTGCAGGGCCGCCGCGGCATCCTCAGTTGTGCACCCGTCGGTGGCGGGCGCGTCGACGAGCTTCGA
Organism: Leifsonia sp. NPDC058292; assembly: GCF_042880955.1. Classification (NCBI taxonomy): domain Bacteria; kingdom Bacillati; phylum Actinomycetota; class Actinomycetes; order Micrococcales; family Microbacteriaceae; genus Leifsonia; species Leifsonia sp. NPDC058292. Next base: position 41,659 of record NZ_JBHVYL010000016.1, on the reverse strand, counting down.
AGCGATCGCTTCGGCGTTCAGGGCTCCGGATGCGGCCCCGAGGGTGACGAGAACCGCGAGCGTCGGCCTGTCCAAGGCAGACAGGGCCTTCTGCACCGAGTCCCCGTCGAGGAGCGCATCGGCGAGGTCGAAGAAGTCGGTGATGCCGGCGCGGCGGTAGGAACGCTCGGCCAGCGCGGCGCCGAGCGCGTCGTCGGTCAGCTCGCGCAGACGCTCGGCCAGCGCGAGGGTGTTGGTCATGTCGCCGTCACCGGCCTCAGCCCGACTCGGCTCCTAGCGCTTGCCTTTGGCGGGCGGAATGACAGCCGCTTGCGCGGCTTTCGCCGCCTTGCTGCGCGAGCGGGCGGTCAGAACGAACAGGATGATCATCAGCACGAAGGCGATCGGCAGCGCGAGAAGCGGCAGCACGAACACCGCCGGCCACAGACCTTGACCCGAACCCTGCTGCGCGAAACCGCCCACGGCGGTGCCGATGAGGATGGCGACGATGCACAGCAAAGACACCACGACGAGCGCGGCGATGATGAAAGAAAGGATGCGCTGGGGGCGGCTTGTCGCCGATGGGGTCTGTTGGCTCACGAAATCAAGGATAATTGAGGTTGGTCACACGATCCCCCATGTGAAAGAGGTTCCCATGCCAACCGGCAAGGTCAAGTTCTACGACGACGAGAAAGGCTTCGGCTTCATCAGCTCCGATGACGGCCAGGAAGTCTTTCTCCACGCCTCGGCACTTCCCGCCGGATCCGTGGTGAAATCGGGCACACGCCTGGAGTTCGGCATCGCCGACGGCAAGCGCGGAGCCCAAGCGCTGTCGGTGCGGGTGCTGGATGCGCCGCCCAGCCTGGCGAAGATGAGCCGCAAATCCGCCGACGACATGGCGGTGATCGTCGAAGATCTCGTGAAGCTCCTCGACGGCATCGGCACCAATCTGAAGCGCGGAAAATACCCGGACAAGGCGCACGGCGCCAAGATCGCCGCTGTACTGCGCCGGGTCGCGGACGATCTGGATGCGTGACGGCGAGCTCTTCTCGTTCGGCGGCGTCGAGCACGACGCGCCCGAGGTTGTCGACGGCGTCGATGATGCGGCCGAGAACGGCGCTGCTGACGCCGACGTGGTCGCGGTCGCGGATGCGGCTGACGCTGTAGCCGAGGCCGAGGCCGACGCCGCGCCGGAGGCCGCCGCCGCATCCGTCGCGCCCCCGATCCCCACCGTGCCTGACGACGTGCTGCTCGCATCCGCCGAGCTGGGCCGCGAAGCGCTGCTCGAGATCACGCCGGCATCGACGATCGGTAAGCCGGCCGGCTACCTCATCGAGGCCGAGCACGTGCTGTCGCTGCGGTTCGAGTGCACCATGCCGGGGTATCCCGGCTGGAACTGGACGGTCACGCTGTCGCGCATCGACGGCGACTCCGCTCCGACGGTGCTGGAGACCGAGCTCATGCCCGGCGACGGAGCCCTGCTGGCACCCGACTGGCTGCCCTGGTCGGAGCGTCTCGCCGAGTACCAGGCCTCGCAAGAGGCGCTGCACGCGACCGAGGGCGCCGACGACGAGTCCGATGACGATGACGACGACGAGTCCGACGATGACGACGACGAGCTCGACGGCGACGACGAGCTCGACGGCGACGACGAGTCTGACGACGACGACGATGATGACGACGACGACGACGATGATGATGACGACGATGACGCCGGCGTCGAGGTGCACAACCTCCACGCGGGCGACATCGACGGTGTCGACATCGACAGCGTCGACGCGTCTTACGACGAGGCGACCGACGACGACGCCGACCTCGACCTCCCGGCCGAGGAGGCCGCGGCGCTCGATGACACGACGGACGATGACGACTCGGACGATGACGACTCGGACGACGACGACTCGGACGACGACGACGCAACCGACGCCCGTCACGATTCGTCCGTCAGGGACGAGTCGGCCGGGGCTTCAGCGCCGCTTCACCGTGAGATAAGCGAGACCGACGAGGCCTAGCGCGAGCCCGACGACCACCGTCCACAGCCACCAGCCGTCCCCCGCGTCGGCCAGTGGGCGCAGGAAGAGGAGCACCAGCACGAAGCCGACGGCCCAGAGGCCGAGCCCGACGAGCACGGCCTTGCGGTCGTCGGTCTCGGCCGGAACCGGGTCGGGTCGTCGCTCGCTGTCGCGCAGCCAGAGTCGCATGGTGGCTCCGGTCAGCCCAGTCGCTCGACCACGTACTCGATGCATCCGATCAGCGCGCGCACGTCGTCCGGTTCGATCGCGGTGAACGTGGCGACGCGCAGCTGGTTGCGGCCGAGCTTGCGGTACGGCTCGGTGTCGACGATGCCGTTGGCGCGCAGTGCTTTCGCAACGGCCGCCGCATCCACGCTCTCGTCGAAGTCGATGGTCGCGACGACCTGTGAGCGGTGCTCCGGGTTTGCGACGAACGGCGTCGCGTAGTCGACACTCTCCGCCCATTCGTAGAGAGCGTTCGACGACTCCTTCGTGCGCGCGGATGCCCAGGCCAGGCCGCCGTTGGCGTTCATCCACTCCAGCTGGTTCTCCAGCAGCACCAGCGTCGAGATCGCCGGGGTGTTGAGCGTCTGATTGAGCCGCGAGTTGTCGATGGCGTTCTTCACGCTGAGGAATTCGGGGATGTAGCGACCGCTCGCCGCGATGCGTTCCACCCGCGCGATGGCGGCGGGGGAGAAGAGCGCGAACCAGAGCCCGCCGTCGGAGGCGAAGTTCTTCTGGGGCGCGAAGTAGTAGATGTCGGATTCGCTCGCGTCGAAGTCCGCGCCACCGGCCGCGCTGGTCGCGTCGATCACGGTCAGAGCGCCCTCGTCGCCGTGTACCCGGCGCACCGGGGCCATGACGCCGGTCGACGTCTCGTTGTGCGGCCAGGCGTAGACGTCGACGCCCTCCATCGCCTCGGGTTCGCTGCGCGACCCGACCGGAGCGTCGATCACGTGCGGCGCCTCGAGCCACGGGGCTTTCGCCGCGGCAGCGAACTTGCTGCTGAACTCACCGAACACCAGGTTCTGGCTGCGCTTCTCGATGACCGAGAAGGCCGCGGCATCCCAGAACGCCGTCGATCCGCCGTTGCCGATGACGACCTCGTAGCCGTCGGGCAGGCGGAACAGGTCGCCCAGACCCTCGCGCACGCGGCCGACCAGGTTCTTGACCGGAGCCTGGCGGTGGGATGTGCCGAGCAGCTCCGCACCGGGGCCCGCGAGGTAGGCGAGCTGCTCGGGGCGAACCTTGGAGGGGCCGCATCCGAATCGTCCGTCAGCGGGCAGCAAGTCAGTGGGAATGGTCACATCCGGCATATCCAGAGTCTATGGGCTGTTACACCTGCGCATGGCCCTCACCGCGGGCCTGTGACGCGGCGTCGGCCTCACCAAGTAGGCTCTACCAACGTACGCGGCCAAGTAAGTGGAGGGGTCAATGACCGATCTGATCGACACGACGGAGATGTACCTTCGCACCATCCTCGAGTTGGAGGAGGACAACATCGTCCCCCTGCGTGCGCGCATCTCCGAGCGCCTCGGTCACTCCGGTCCCACTGTCTCTCAGACGGTCGGCCGGATGGAGCGCGACGGCCTCGTCGTCGTCTCCGGCGACAGGCACCTCGAGCTGACCGACGACGGTCGGCGCAAAGCCGTTCACGTGATGCGCAAGCACCGTCTCGCAGAGCGTCTGCTCAGCGACGTGATCGAGCTCGAATGGGAGTACGTGCACGAGGAGGCCTGCCGCTGGGAGCACGTGATGAGCGAGCAGGTGGAGCGCAAACTGCTCACGATGCTCGGGCACCCCACGGTCTCCCCGTACGGCAACCCCATCCCCGGGCTGGCCGAATTGGGCGAGGTTGACGCGACACCCTCCACCGAGGGCCTCGTGAACCTTGTAGAAGTGGTTGAAGGTCGCGATTCCGGGGTGACTGCCAGCATCCGTCGTCTCGGCGAACCTGCGCAGGTCGATCCCGAGCTGCTCCTTCAGCTCAAGCAGGCGGGCGTTTTTCCCGGCTCGACCGGCACTTTCTCTTCCGCTGGATCGTATGTGATCGTGCAGATCGACGGCTTCGAGAACGGCCTCGAACTGCCCAACGAGTTGGCCGCCCACATCTTCGTCGCCGCCTGAGCTCCGTTACCAATTTGTTAAAAACGCCGAAAAAGGATGTGACAAACGGGAGGGTGTCCCGTAGTCTCTAACGAGTCCGACGGGCCAGAAGCCGGCCCACAGGACCCGGATCAAGACGCTCCACCCCCCACTACCCGTCTCTTGATCCGCGAAGCCGAAGCTATAAGCAACCGGGACGGGGCAGCTACCTAGTGCTGTCGGAGCGCAGGAGGTTCAAACCTTGGCCCCATTAGGTATTTCCGGCTCTGAAGAGCCCTTGAACAACCCGAAGACCCCAAGCTCCACTGAACCAACCGACATCGTCTCCCGTCGCTCCCTCCGCGCTGCGCGCGTGGCCGAATCGGTGAAGGCCCCCAAGACCGTCAAGGTCGCGTCGACTGCGGGCAGTGCCGCCGGCAGCGGTGCCGCCAAGGCTGCGAGCAAGAAGAAGGTCAAGGGCGGCGTGATCAACGTCGCTGTCATGACTCTCGCCGCCGGTCTCATCGCCACCATGGCCATCCCCGCCTACGCCTTCAACCCGCAGGGCGCAGACGCAGCGCAGTTCAAGGCGTCGGCGATCGACGGCATGAAGAAGGCGCAGTCGCAGAGCGTCGAGGTGCCCGAGACCGTCGCCGCTTCCGCTGTCGCCCGCGACGCCGCCTCGGCCACCACGGAGGAGCAGCTCGCAGCGGCCAAGGCTGCCGAGGCCGCCCGCCAGCGCGCCGCCGTGTCGCTCGCCAGCTACGCCAGCAGCTACTCCGGCCCTTCGGTGTCCGACTTCCTCGCGAACCCGCCGTATCCGAACTTCAGCCTCGACCAGGTGTTCTCGGTGGCGCAGCAGTACATCGGCACCCCTTACGTCTTCGGCGGATCGACCCCGGCCGGCTTCGACTGCTCGGGCTACATCATGTTCGTCTACGCCCAGTTCGGCATCTCCTTGCCGCACTCGGTGTCGGGCCAGGCGGCTCTGGGCAAGCGCATCTCGATCGAGGATGCGGTTCCCGGTGACGTCGTCATCATGCCCGGCCACGACGGTTTCTACGCCGGCAACGGCAACATCATGGATGCGCCCGACACGGGCCGCAGCATCAGCATCCGCCCGATCTGGACAAGCAACTACTACATCGTTCGTCTCGGAATCTGATCGGCGCCCTTCGGGGCTTTCGGTTCGGATTTTCGGCGAACGGAGCGTGAACTCTTCTCGCCCACTACAGCAAGCGGCGCGCCACGAATATGTGGCGCGCCGTTTCTGGGTTACTCTGATGCCCTGACACCGTGAGAGATCCGGGAGAGCCGATGGGCCAGCAGCGCAGCGTCACCACACCGGTCGCGAGGGCGACCAGGTTGACCGAGCGCGGCCATTTCGCTCCCCACCACCACGCCTTCCTGGCCTGCCGCCACCATTTCGTGGCCTGCCGCCACCATGCCACCGCCTCGCAGGGCGCTGTCCACACGGACAGTGCCCTTTTTCTTTACCCTGAACCGTTCGCCAGCCAGGCGAGAAAGGTCTGAGATGAGAACACTGGTCCTCAACGCCGGCTACGAGCCGCTCGCCGTGGTCTCCTTCAAGCGAGCCATCGTGCTGGTGATGAATCAGAAGGCCACGGTCGTCGCCATCGACCCCGAGCATCCCGTGTGGGGTATCTCGGAGAGCTTCGAGCGACCATCGGTGATCCTCCTCACCCGCTACGTGCGCCTACCCCGAGGACGCACCGTGCCGGTCAGCCGCCGCGGCGTCCTCCGCCGCGACCTGCACCGCTGCGGCTACTGCGGAAAATCGGCCACCACCATCGACCACGTGCAGCCTCGCTCCCGCGGCGGCGCCGACAGCTGGGAGAACCTCGTCGCCTGCTGCCTCCGCTGTAACAACGTCAAAGGCGACCGCACCCCGGCCGAAATGGGCTGGTCGCTGCGCCTAACGCCGCGCGTGCCCCACGACGCCTCGTGGGTCGTTCGCGGCGTGGAGACGGCGCAGCCGGAATGGCACGACTTCCTGGAGCCCGCGGCGTGACGGTGTGGCGGATGTTGTTTCGCTAGACTCGTCAGGCCAGCCTCTGTAGCTCAATGGAAGAGCAGTTCCGTCCTAAGGAAACGGTTGGGGGTTCGAGTCCCTCCAGGGGCACTTCTTTAGTGCAGCTAGAGTGCCGGTCAGGTCCGATTTCCGTGGGAGGTCGATTTCTGGATTTGCCCACAATTCGCCCACAGATCCTTAGAACTTGAGGAAATTCAAGCTTCGCCGACGACTCCAATTTGGCGATGAGCCCGTCCGAGCGGGCAGGGTGGCGTCGCAAGAAGATGCTGCGTCAGATCTTCCACGACTTCGGTCCGTACGAACAGTGCACCGCACTCTGCTCCACCAAAGAGTTGCCGCGCAGGCACTTCGCGTCGCCACGACAGTTTTCGGCAGGGGTGTCGCGTGCGGTCTGGTCTGCCGCCTTCGTGGCAGCTGCCTCACCACTTCTTGTCACCCAAACGGGTGCGTTGCTCGAGTAATGGCCCGCCGCTATGGTTTCAGATGCTGCACATTGCAGAGAAGTACGTTCACTCACTACCAGGGAATCGGAAACCATTTGGAAGCACATCGACCGGAAGGAGCACCACGTTATGACTATCAAGACGTCCGCCATTCAGCACCCCAAGGACTTCGAGCCACAAGCTCGGGAGTCCTTTTTTGTTGCCGTCTGCGATTGCGACAAGTCCTCTTTTGTTTATGACTTCGGATGCAGCCATCCATATCACGTGGCGCCACTTTCGGCGTTGAACGCTGATGCCGAGCATGGGAGTGCTCACTCGTGACGACGGGTCCGATTCGCCCTTGGGTAAGAGTGGTCGTTCTGGTGGCCTCGATCGGTTGCCTCGGGTTCATCGCGTGGGCTTGTACCGGTGAGTTCATTCCTAGCGACCCTGCGGATGCGCTCCTCCTGCAGAGCAGCATCCTTCTCGTTGTCCTCGGATCAGTGATTCTCGAAAAGTACTTCACGGCCCCGGGTGATGCGCTCGTTAATTCGTTCACGGCACTTATCACGATGCTTCCGCTTCTGCCGCTTCTCGCGTCGACGTCATTGACTGTGTGGATAGCCGTGGCCGTCTACCTCGGTCTCGTGATGGCGGCGTCAGCCGCGTGTCTGACACTCCAATCTCAGTCAAATCGGACGAGAGGGCGTCGAACGATGGCGATTGCTTACCTGGTCGCTTCGAGGTTCGGTCGGGCGCGTGTGGTGTTCTCTGTCGTGTTCTTGGCTTCCCTCTTCTTTTTCGCCGCGAGTCGCTCAAGTCTTGCCTTGGCTCTGTTGATCTTTTGGGGTCTGTATCTCGCGATCTGGCCTCTCGGGCTGCCGCAACTCCTCAGCCGGCTGCGGTTCGGACAAGAGGTTCGAGACCGATTGGTCGGCCACCTCGACCGCGTGGATAGTCCCAATTTGGCTCGAGTCGCTCTCGTAGGTAGTGACTCATGGCCGCGAGCGCGAGTCAGTAGTCCTGGCGCACCTTCCTGATGGATCGAGTCGGTGGTGCGTGCCTCTGTTTAGCGAGAATCGCAGCGATGGAGTCTGGGGAACTTTTGCAATTTCGGACCACGCGGCCACGAAGTCCGGTCGTGTCGGGACGCTGGTAGTTCCGCATGGAGAGAGCGGCCCAAACCGGACAACGCTGGTCCGCGAACTCGCCGGCGGCATGGCCCGAGAGATCGTCGGGATAGTCCGCGAGTCATCAACGCTCACCCACCTGAGGGTCGAAATTCTTCCTGACCAACGCATCGCGTCGGGTCAGGTACTGGTCATTCCTTTCGCTGGAGAACTTGTCTATTTTCAGGTCACTGGGATCGAGACTTCTGAGGAGCCATTCGGTGGCTTGCACTACGGTTCGCAGATTGCCACGGCGGTGCAGATCGGCGTGCTCCGAGACGACCATTTTCGGCGATTTGACTATCTGCCGCCTATGAACGCATTGGCGTATCTCGCGGAGTCGCCCTCCATTGAACAAAAGACGCAAGGCCTCTTCCCGCTCGGCGGCGTGCCCGGCACAGGTGTAACTCTCTACGGCAGCTTCCTTGATCAGCTCGAATCTCACACCGCGCTCCTCGGAGCGACTGGGACTGGTAAGACCGAATTTGCTTTCGATCTGATTCGATATGCCGTCAAGAACGGCGTCAAGGTCATCTGCATCGATTTGACTTCGCAGTATGCTCCGCGACTGGCAGATATGTCGCCGACAGCGCTTTCGATATCAGAGAAGAAGGCGTCCGATCTCGGGGCCAGGCTCTTCGATGTGGAGACCGGGTCCTACGGAGCGGGCGCCGAAAAGAAGGTGTTGTCGGAATTCGCCAAGACCCTGCGCACGGAGGCCAGAGCGGCTCTCGAGGCCTTCTACGCTATGGATGGCGGAGCACTCGGCTTGATCGAGTTGACTGAGATCTCGAACACCAAGGCGACGCTTTGGATCACGGAGATCTACCTGAGTACGCTGCTTGAACTCGCCAAGGAGGGCGCGACGAGCAAGCAAAAGACTCTGGTTGTCGTCGAGGAAGCGCACACCGTGATGCCCGAGGCTGCATTTGCGGGTCTGGGTGACTTCGACTCCAAGGGAACCATCGCCAAGATCACGCAGATTGCACTTCAAGGGCGCAAGTATGGGGTCGGACTGCTCGTCCTGGCTCAGCGAACTGCAACGGTTAGCAAGTCGGTTCTAACCCAATGCAATACCGTTATCTCCTTCTCGTGCATTGACGACACCAGCATAAACTTCTTGAAGAACGTGTTCGGGTCGGCAGTTGCAGACGGCCTACCCTCCTTGCCTCGGCTTCGCGCCGTCGCCGACGGTTCTTGGATACAGGCGGAGCTACCTGTCGCCTTCGATGTTCCTTTCGATCAAGAGAAGGCCGATCGGAAGGGCTGGGCATCTCAACTCGGGGCTGGCCAGGTAAGTCACGCCAGCGAGGATCTGGACCAGGCCGACGCTACGCCGCCCTTCTGAGACACCTGGCTGTGCGAGGTGCGTTCTCCCTGAGTGTGAGGCTAAGTCGATGTGGTCCCGGTTTGTAGTCGCGTGTCACGGCGACCAGAACCCGCCGCAACTCTCCAAGAGAACGCGATCGTTGAGCCGATCAGCGACCGACCCTGGATCGTCCTCGAAAGATCGACGTAGGTGTCCAGCGTTATCGCGGCCGGCACGTGCTCAAGCGTGGGCTGCAGCACCTTGACGTTCGCGTCAGCGCTGACAGCCAGGCTGGTCGCGGTGTGCTTAAGGTCGTGCAGGGTTATGTGGTCGAGTTGGGCATCGCGAAGCGCGGTTAGCTACCGGGATTGGCGTACCGATCCCCCGAACGGAAGACAAGAGGCCATCACTTCTTGCGAATCGATCAAGCCAACCTCTCGATGACAGACGGGTTCGTACGGCGGCCGGGACCTTCGCAGGCAGGGACTACGACGTTCCAATTCGTTACGCGGATGCAGAGCGCACATCATTTCGAGTGGAGGATGATGAATCGGGTATTCGGCGCGGCGTTGTTGTGTATGGCCGCGACTTCTATCCTGGAACATGACAGAAGTGATCCCAACAGCGCCCCCGGGACGCGAGCCGCAGCCGCTCACAGATCAGTCATTTCTATCGCTGGCGGAATGGCGGAGTCGCCGCAATCGCTTACGAGCATCTTGACGAGGAGTTGACACGCTGGACGCTGCTATTCGATTCTCTCAGTTGGCGCTCCACGAAGTGCCCACCTTATCCTGGACGCGGCCCAGCCGACCCAACTCCACTACCAGGCCGAGTGACGAGCCCGAGCAGGAAACAGCGCCCTCCCGCCCTCAGACATATCAGAGTGGACTTGGTACCCCCGCATCGGAAGGGGCTTCTTGCTCGATTGAGACCGCGATTCGGGACTAGCTAACTCACTATCGTTCAGCACGGCCTGTGCACGTCGCCCCAGTGACATTCCATAGCTCAAGTTCCTACTCGATGGGCACCTCGTCTAACTGCGGCCGTTTCAATGTCAGCACCTCGACTGCGCGGCTATGCAACTCTTCGCGAAGTGCGGACGGTCCCTCTTGGGCGTATTTCTCGAGAATCACCTTGTCGATGAGCACGACCTGGATCGCTGTTGTTTCAGCGGCTTGGCGTGCAAAATCGCGGACCGACTTTGCGAAGGCGGCCGTCGTGACAATCACTACGACCTGTGCGCGAAGCAGAGTCGCCATGCCGAGCTCTTTTGCCAACACGCCGAGATCGACCGTGGCTATCTGGTTCTTGCATTGAAAGAGCCAGCGCGAGAAATGAAGATGCGCGCCTTCGGCGACGAGATCGACCTCTGCCCCGCCGGTCGCTACGCCACGAACACGGAGATCAACCGGCATCAGCCCACAATCCGCGGCAAGTCTCAGAGCCAACAGTTCGAGGGCCAGGCCCTTGGTATGTGTGTCAGTCGACCTAAGATCCTTGAGAACGTCCGGGAGCGGGCGTCCGAGGTGCTCCTGCAATTCTGCGGGCAGATCCCCTAGGGCAAGCCCATCGATCAGATCGACGTCCAACTCAAGTGTCTTCTCGGTCGGCGCAATCGCTCCGCCCTTGGCTCCGCGTCCCCCGGTCGCACCGGTCTGCGTTATCCATCCCTGATCAACTAGAGGCTTGTAGATGTCGCGCTTGACCTGCCCGCCATTGAACTCGGCGCCCCGCTGGCGCAGAAGTTCGAGTAGATCCGGCGACGCGATCGGCGACTCGTTCCCCTCTGATCGCATCCGGAGGATCTCGAGCGTTATCCGCTGGAGTGGTGTCAGTTTCCGCCAGTCGGTGATTTCGGACGATTTCACACCCGCAAGGTCTGCGAAGAGGTCTTCGTCGATGACCCAGTGATCGTCAACCACCCCCGCGGTCCCGAGCCACTGGCGCAGCTTGCCAGAATTACTGCTATTCGTCGGCACGGCGTATCCGCGTAAAAGAAGTTCGCTATCGACCGCTGCCTTCGTGACCCGTCCGACACGTCGTCGGACGGCCCGCGCAGCCTCAAGCAACTCGATGCCGCGACGTTCGCGCAGGAGAAAGGTCGCGAATTTCCTAGCGGCGAGATCGGGAGTTGACTTAAGCAAGAGTATCTCGTCGCCGAAGCTGCTAAGGGCAGGCTTGCTCTGGTTCTCTGCAAGTAGACCGAGAGCTCGCATTCCCGAAACGACATTACCCGCGCGTTTGAGTTGTTGGATCAGTCGTTTGTCGAGGTCCAAGTAGTTGAGCGCCGAGTTTGCAAACCAAATCGCGCGAATCGCCTCAACGATTTTCGCGCGATCTCCGGAGTCGCTCTTGACGATTTCGAGCACAAGGAAAATACTCTCGAAGCCCCCGAGTTGTTCGGGAGTGAACTCCACAATCGGAGGGAGCCTCGGCGCGCTGTCTTCAGTCATCTATGCAGCGACCCGCTCACGCGACTGTGTGCGCAAGAGTTCCGCTAGCTGGATCCCGAGCGCCTTCGCGAGCATCGGCGGAACAGCATTTCCGACCTGTCTCCACTGTTGATCGACATTGCCTTCAAGGTACCAATCGTCGGGGAAAGTTTGGAGCCGCTTGACCTCTTCTAGCCGAAGGATGCGATTACGCCAATGCAGGGGACCCATGTTGTTCGATCGGCGAGCCTGGATAGTCCACGATGGCATGTCAGGACTCAACTTCAGCAAGAACGACCAGTAGCGCTTGCGCCACTCGAACTGCGGGTCAGGATGACCCCGCTTTGCGGTTAAGAACAGGTAGTTGTCGCCCGGTGGAATCTGCTTGAGTAATTCACGGTGCTTCCCTCCGGCTACGTGGCCAACATCGTTCGCGTTCTCTTCGGTGTCGAGGTCGCTGATCACCTCCCCCGCAGTCCTCCACGGAGGAAGAGCAGGATTCGAGTGATCCTCTGGGTCTCGGTTCGTCGGCTCGGGCCATTCGAACTCGCCGGCGAGAGTGCCGACGACGAAAAATCGCTGACGAATTTGGGGCACCCCATAGTCGGCAGCATTGAGCACTCGAGTCGATGTTGTGTATCCGAGCGCTCTCGCAGATTCGAGAATGAAGTCGAGGGTCTCACGGTGGACTTTAAAGTTCATTCCCGCGACGTTCTCAAGAAGAAACGCTTTTGGCTTGAGCCACCTGAGGGTGTCTATGTAGCCATTGATTGTCACTTCGCCCACAGGGTCGCTCATCGCTCGCGGCTTATCCGTGCGGTAGAACCGGCTCTTGGAGAAAGGCGGGCAAGGTGGCCCGCCGATCAGGAGGTCGACCTCGTCCAGCGCTTCTTCCCCGACAAGCGCGACCGCCGCGTGACGAGTGAAGTCTTGGATGCTGCCCTCGAAGAAGCCCGACGCAGGGAAGTTTCGAGCGTGGCTGCGCGCGGAGAAGGGGTCGGTGTCCACTCCGGCGATGATCGAGAACCCGGCCTCCCGGATGCCCAGGTCCAGGCCGCCGCAGCCCGAGAAGAGGCTAAGCGCCTTGAGTTTCTGCGCCATTACGCGGCAGCTCGGAGCGCATTGACGGAATCCAGGACGGAGCCGACCATCGCGGCCGCCATGACCGAGGGAACTGCGTTACCGATCTGGCGAACCTGCTCGCGGCGCGGCCCCGAGAATTTGTAGCCGTCCGGGAAACACTGAAGGGCGGCAAGCTCGGTGATCCGGAGCCGACGTCCGCTCCAGTGGAAAGGGCCGGTCCACGGCCCCGGGCTCGCGGGAATTGTCCACGACGGGCGGTCGGGATCGAGCTTGAGCAGGAAATTCCAGTAGCGAGTCTCAGTTTCGAAAGTCGGCGAAGGATGCCCAGCCCAGGCGGTGTGGAATTTGTAGTTCATCCCGGGCGGAATGTCGCGAAGGTGATTGGCCCAGCGGCCTGTGATGGTTTCGTCCGCCTCGGCAAACTCCGGGCCCTCAAAGCGGGCGAGCGCGTCGCCGGCGGTCATCCAGGGCAGCATTCCGTCGGCAGCCGCCTCGGAGTGAGTCAGAGCGGGGGCCACTGGTGCCTCGTTCAAGGACCCCAATAGGAACACACGCTGGCGGGTTTGAGGTGCGCCGTAGTTGGTGGCTGTCGCTACGACCGTGGTCGTCTTGTAACCGGCGGCCTCGGCGTCTTCGCGAAGAGCGGCAAAGATGTGCTTGTTACGGGGGTGCAAAATGCTCGGAACGTTCTCGAATACAAAGCCCGTCGCGTCCGACTCTCGAACCAAGCGCCAAAACTCGTGCACGAGCGTCCGGCGGCTATCGGGACGTGCGACTAGCGGCTCCTGAGGCCTCTGGGCGGTTTCGCCACGAGCCCGAGCCCGTCGATACGCTGCTTCCTGTCCAGGATCAGTCCAGTAGGCAGCCTTGCTGAAAGGTTGGCACGGCGCGCCACCGACGACCACGACATCGTCAGTCTTTCCCAGGCCGGCGGATTGCCGTAGTTCAGCGCCAGTCGAGTTGGTCACATCGCCGACCTCAGCCTTGCCGCCATGGAGTGTGGTATTGGACTGCATCGTCTCGACTGAATGTCTGTCGTTGTCAATCGACAGCCGAAGGTCGCCGCCCGCTTGCTGGGCTCCGAGGCCTAGACCACCGGCACCAGAAAATAGGTCGATTACGGGCATCTGGTTTGGCACAGGCATTCCCTTTTCCGCGAGTTGGTAACGCGCCCACGCTACGGCGGGCCACTGACACTGGCGCGCCTGCTCGGCATCGAATCAAGGCTAAGCGTTTGATGCTGCGGAAAAGGTCAGGCGCTCCGCTGACGTGCGCACGAGCAGGCCAGCAGAAAATGTGCCCTCGTACGGTCGGGCGGCTCAACTAGATAGTTGTGGCGCGGCCCTTCGACGGCGGCGAGGCGACACGGTTTCGGATTCCGTATCCTTACCGTAAGCAACGATGTCCTGTACCTGAACCGTCACCGACGCTTTGATACATCACATGCCCTGAGCATCGCCGAATGCTCCAATTTACCCACAATCGGGTGAAATCGCATGCGATCGTAGTCATCTCGAGGAGTCGCAAAGGCGAATAGTTCCGCGGATTTTCGGCACTCGGAGACGGTGTCTAAAGGATAGTCGCAGTTTTCGAGTCCCCAGGACACTTTTGGGGCGACGGCGCATCACGGCGCAGCGAATGAGCCTTCGAGGTCGTTGGCGGCGATCGGCCGGCACCAGGCGAGGCGTGGCTTCTGAACTGTGACCCGGGGCGAAGTCGGATGTTGGCAGCTCCACGTCCGGATTGCCCCAACCGATGCGACGGACGTGTGGCTTCCGTCAGCCATTTCGGGCCGAGCGACTACGCCGAATTCGGTCCCGTCGAGTTCGACCGTGCACAATACAACGCCGCACTGCGAGCGGCGCTCCTGGCCCTCGAAGCTGAATCTCGAGCATCCTGCCAGACCGCCACGGTCAGTCGTGAGGAGGGCGACGCAGTCGCTTGACGTCGGTGCGCCGCTTCTTCGCATCCAGACGCCGTTGCTTGGCGCCGCGACTCGGCTTCGTCGGCCTTCGCGGTGGTGCTGGCGGGCGGAGGGCGCCGGCCACGAGCTCGGTCAAGCGAGCGCGCGCGGCATCCCTGTTGCGCAATTGGGCGCGGTGCTCGGATGCGGCGATCGTCAGCGTTCCGTCGACCATGCGACCGGACAGTCGGTCGAGAAGAAGCTCCCGTTGGAACTCTGAGAGAACAAAGGAGCCCGCCACATCCCACACGAGTTCGGCTCGCGAGTCCGCGGTGTTCACCCCTTGCCCACCGGGGCCGGATGAGCGCGAGAACCGCCACGAGAGCTCGGACTCCGGGATCGTGAGTCCGGGGCCGACCCGAAGGCCAGGGCGGTGGGTAGCGGGCATGGGTCCATCATCCTCTTGCACTGCTGATGCGTCAGGCGGAGCCCGCCGAACTACTCGTGTTCCGGCAGGAGCGGGGTCGACCAGCCCGGGTCACGACCGAGTTGCGCGGCGCGAGCGACCGAGGTCGCACCGAAGCGGTCGCGGACGGCGTCGAGCACAGTGTCGAGCCCGGCGCCGTCGTCCCAGTCGATCGGCAGTTCGGGCTGGAACGAATCCGCCCGGCCCAAATGCGAGAGCGAGATGCCGATGAGGGTGATGCCGCGCTCTGCGATCTCGGGGAGTGCGGCCGCGAGGAGGCCTCGGGCGATGGTCAGCAGCACCGACGTGCGGTCTGACGGGAAGCCGACGGTGCGCGAACGGGTGGCTTTGGTGAAGTCGCCGAAGCGGAGACGCAGCACGATGGTGCGGCAGGTGCGGTCGCCATCGCGGAGGCGGCGGGCGAGCCGGTCGACGATCTGGGTGAGGATGAGGTCCAGTTCCTCGGGCGTGCGCGGGCGGCTACCAAGAGCGCGCTGGGAGCCGATCGACCCGCGGCGCTTGGTCGCGTCGACGGGGCGCGGATCCCGCAGCCGGGCGAGGGCGTGCAGGTGTGCGCCGGTCGCGTTGCCGAGCAGCTTCTCGGCCGTGGCCTCTTCGAGCTCGGCGAGCTGACCGACGGTGCGGATGCCGAGCCGGTGGAGCTTCTCCGCGGTGACGGCGCCGACACCCCAGAGGCGTTCGACGGGGAGGGGGAGCAGGAACTCCTGTTCCCGGTCGGGTTCGACCACGAGCAGGCCGTCGGGTTTGCTGACGGCGCTGGCGACCTTGGCGAGAAACTTGGTGCGCGCGATCCCGACCGAGATGGCGAGACCGACGTCGGCGCGAACCCGCTCGCGCAAGCGAAGCGCGACCTGCTCGGGCGTGCCGGCGATGCGCCGGAGACCGCCGACCTCGAGAAACGCCTCGTCGATCGAGAGACCCTCGACGAGCGGCGTCGTGTCGCGGAAGATCGCGAACACGTCTTTGCTGGCGGCGGAGTAGGCATCCATCCGTGGCGGGACGACCACCGCATCCGGGCACAGGTCGCGCGCTTGCCGCCCGCCCATCGCGGTGCGGATGCCGCGCGCCTTCGCCTCGTAGCTCGCCGCCAGCACAACGCCGCCGCCGACGATGACAGGCCGGCCGCGCAATTCGGGGGCGTCGCGCTGCTCGACCGAGGCGTAGAACGCGTCGAGGTCCGCGTGCAGCACGGTCGCCTCGCCCCGCATCCCGGCCTCCGATCGATCACGTGTCGAGAGCATGGTCGCACGGACCGCGGACACCGGGCTGCGTCCACAGCTCGGTGAACCCCGGTGGAGTTGACCCTCCCGGTCACTGCGAGCCCGGCGGTACTGTATCTGTCACGAATCGACGGGTAGGAGAGACACCATGAGCAGAGTGATCGCCGACATCTCGATGTCGATCGACGGCTACGTCACCGGCCCGGGCGCCGACCCTGCACACGGGCTCGGGATCGGCGGAGAGGGCATCCACGCCTGGGTGCTCGAAGAGCCGCGCACGTCGGTCGACGAGGGCGTTCTCGCAGGCGCTTTCGACGAGACGGGAGCGGTCGTGATGGGGCGCCGGCTCTTCGATGTCGTCGACGGCCCGGACGGCTGGAGCGACGACATCGGATACGGATACGACCAAGACCAATCGGTCGCGCCGCCCTGTTTCGTCGTCACGCACGACGTGCCGGAGCGAGTGCGCCTGGCCTCGCGCTTCCGGTTCGTGACCAGCGGCGTCGCCGACGCGGTGAGGGCGGCAAGCGAGGCGGCGGGGGAGAAGAGCGTCGTCGTCATGGGCGGCGCGAACGTCGTCGATCAGTGCCTCGCGGCCGATCTCGTCGACGAGCTCCGCATCCACCTCTCCCCGCTTCTGATGGGCTCCGGCACCCGCTTGTTCGAGCTCACGGGGCGCAAAGACTTCGTTCAACGGGATGTGGTGGTCTCGTCGCGGGCCACGCACCTGACGTACGACGTGGTCCGCTGACGGAGTAGCAGCCATGCCGAACAGGTCGGACATCGAGCGTGTGATCGCCGCCAACCTCTACCTCGTCGTCGCGACCACGGATGACGACGGGAGACCGTGGGTGAGCCCCGTGTTCTTCGCGCCGCTTGGCGAAGAGAGCCTGTGCTGGGTCTCGTCGCCCGACAGCCGGCATTCCCGCAACATCGCACAGCGGCCGGACGTCGCGATCACGGTTTTCGACTCTGGCGTCGCGGTCGGGCGGGCAGAGGCGGCGTATTTCGAGGCGACGGCATCCCGCGCTTCAGCGGATGACCTGCCCGAAGCGCTATCCGCGCTGAACGGCCGGCTGCCCGTCGGCAAGCAGGTCGCCGAGAGCGACCTCGAGCCCGAAGGCCCGATGGTGCTCTACCGGGCCGACATCGACCGACGGTTCGTTCTCGTGCGGGGAGGCGACCCCGAGCGCAAGAACGCACTCGACATGACCCTCGAGGTCTGACGCGAGCGGATGCACGCATGCCCGGCGGCGGACGGTCCGGGTCCGTCCGCCGCGCGTCGCGATCACTTGAGAGCGATCGTCTCGCCCCCGGAGAACATGGTGTCGCTGACCTGGATGCTCGCGGGCTGCGTGCCGGCGGGAACATCGAAGAAGATGGGGCCCTGGATGGCGTTGCCCGGGTTGATCGCCGCGACCCAGGCGCTCTGGTCGGGGTTGGCGTACAGGGTCGCGGTCGGGTCGGCGTCGTAGGTCTTGCCGGCGGCGTCGACGAGCTTCACGTAGTTGACGATGAACGTCGCGGCGCTGTTGCCGGTGTTCGCGATCTTGATATCGACCTGCACGAAGGTGCCCTGCGCGTTCTGCGACAGGGGCGACGTGCCGACGGTCGTTCCCGCATCCTTGACGCCCAGCGCGGTGAATTCGAACGTGCCCTTCTTCACGGGTGTGTTCAATCCTGGGGCGGAGGGAGCGGCGGCCGCGGATGTCGAAGGGCTGGCTGCCGGAGCCGCGCCGCCCGTTCCCGCTGCGGTCGTTCCGGTGCTGCAGCCGGTGAGGGCGAGACCGGCTGCGATGGCGGTAGCGGTGGTGACGAGTGTGATGCGACGGAACATGGATGCCTCCTGGTGGATTCGTGCGCCGGGCTGCCCGGCTCACACCAGCACACCGCCTGGCGCTGGTCGCGCGGCACCTCGTTTCGATCCGAACCGACCGCACGAAAGGAGGGATGCTCTTGCTCCGAAAGGCGGTACGAGCGCGGCCGCGTGCGCCCCTACGATCGGAGCATGACCGTCACGCCACCCACGCCGCAGGCCTGGACGCCGGCCGGCCCGACGTCGACCTCGCCGTCGCCGTCGCCGTCGCGCCGAGCGTGGGCGCTGGTGGGGTCGATCGCGCTGGCCGTTCTGTGCGCGCTCCTCGCGCTGTCGGCCGGCGGGATCCACGGAACGGGCGGGTCGACGTTCCCGGCACCGATCAAGCTGCTGGCGACCATCGGCTCGTTCGCGATGGTCGCCGTTTCCGTCCTGCTCGTGTGGCGGCACAAGTATCCCGTTCTGGTCGCGCTTCTGGCGATCGGCGGCACGCTCGTGTTTCCGACCTCTCCGCTCGCCGTGCTCGTCAGCCTTGCCGCGGCGACGGCCGCGACGTCGGGCCGACGCCGGTGGATGCTCGTCTGCGGCGCTTTCGCCGCGGTGGTCGTCGCTTTCTGCTGGGACGTCGCGACCCATGGCTCGCTCCTTGCCGGCTTCGTCGGTGACCCCGCCGAGGGCACGCCCGCGCGGTTGGCGTTGCTGTGGACGGTGCCGATCCTGGCGGCCGTGGCGGTCGTGCCATTCGCCGCGTACGGGTTCACCCGCCGGCTGCGCGCGGAAAGGGATGCGGCGACGCGCGGAACGGCCGCGGCGAACCGCAACGTCGCCGCCCTGCACCAGGAGGTCGAACGCGAGCGCGAGCGGCAGGAGCTCGCGAGAGAACTCCACGACACACTCGCGGCACAACTGAGCTCTCTGTCGCTGCACGCTGGAGCGCTCGAACTCACGGTGGGCGCAGCCGATGAGAAGGTAGCCGCTGCGGCGCGCGCGGTGCGGGAGACGGCCCAGAACTCCCTCGACGAGCTCCGCAACGTGGTGCACGAGCTTCGACATCCTACGAACGCGAACACAAACGCGACCGGGACAGCGACGGGCGGCACGGGGCTCGCCGACATCGAAGGGCTGGTCGATGCCGCCCTTCGCGACGGCGTCGACGTGCGAGCCCAACTGCTCGTCAGCGACCCCGCATCCTGTGACCCCCAGGTCGCTCACGCCTGCTACAGGATCGTGCAGGAGTCGCTGTCCAATGCGCGCCGGCACGCGCCGGGAGCGGCGATCCGGCTGGATGTGCGCGGCGGGAGCGCGACGGGCATCTCTGTCTCTGCGACGAACTGGATCGTGCCGGGAACGGTCCCGACATCGGTCGGCGGCGGCCACGGGCTGAGCGGGATGAGCGAGAGAGTGGCGCTCGTCGGCGGCTCGTTCCAGGCGGGTGTGTCAGCAGACGGAGCGTTCTCCATCGTCGCCTGGCTGCCGTGGTCGCCCTCGGGGCGGTGAGGTTCGGGGCCACCGAGCGCCGGCGATAGACTCCGTTCGTGACCGACCCTCGCATCCGTGTGCTCGTCGTCGATGACGACCCGATGGCGGCGGCCGGAGTCACAGCGGTGCTCGGCGCAGCGCCCGACATCGAGGTGGTGGGCCGGTGCGCCGACGGTGACGAGGTCGCGGCCGCTGTCAGCTTGCACCGCCCGGATGTCGTGCTCTGCGACATCCGGATGCCCCGGATGGACGGCGTGGCCGTGGTTCAGTCGTTCGACGGGAGCGTTCCGCGCTTTCTGATGATGACGGCGTTCGACGAAGACGGTCGCGTTCTCGACGCGGTCAGCGCCGGTGCGTTCGGGTTCATGCTCAAAGACGACGATCCGCAGCGGATCATCGACGCGGTGCGGCAGGTCGCGGCCGGGGATGCGGCCTTCTCGCCGCGCGCGGCGCGTCAGCTCTCGCTGTGGGTGCGCGATTCGCGTGCGTCGGACGCTCGGCGGGAGGCCTCGGTCAAAATGGGTCAGCTCACGCCGCGTGAGCGCGAGTTCGCCCTCGCGTTGACCAACGGAGCGTCGGATGCGGAACTCGCGCAGCAGTTCTTCGTCGCGGAGACCACGGTCAAGTCCACGCTCGCGGCGATTCGCCAGAAGTGGGGCGTGCGGACCCGCACCGAGCTCGCCGTGATCGTCGCGCGCTCCGGCGCCTGACCGACCGCGACGCCGACCGCGACCTCAGCGCAGCGTGACGGTCGCCCCGTCCCCGCCCCACCAGCTCGTGATCAGCTTGACACGATCGAGCGAGGCTCCGGGCGGCACATCGAAATAGACCGTGCAGTTGACTGTAAGGCCTGGGTTGACGGTGGTGAGAAAGGAGTCATCGCCGAATCGTCCCAGGGTGTTGTCGGGTTTGTACCGCGCGTTTTCGATGTATCCGAAGATGTCGGAGGCGGACACATCCTGTGGTTGCGCGCTCCCGTTGGCGACCACGAAGTCGACCTTGCAGAACTGACCCTTCGGCGCGACCTCCCCGAACACGTCCTCCTGAGCGCCGAGCCCGCACTGCATGCCTGACACCGAGAACGCGACGCCCGCCCGGCTCGTGACGGGCTGTCCGACACCGGCCGCGGCCGCCGGCGGCGCAGTCGTCGGTGGCGCGGTCGGGGTGGCCGGAGGTGCGCTCGTGGGCGGAGCGACGCTCGACGACGCGGATGGCACGGCAGCAGCGCCGGTCTGCGAGTCCGATCCACCGGCGAGCACGCCGATCGAGACGACGCCCATGAACAGGGAGAGCAGCCAGCCGACACCCACGATGACGATCGCCCACGTCGCTTGGCCCCTTCCGGGCCGTCGTGCCATGAGCACACGAATGGCGAGGATGAGCGCGGGAACGAACGGCAGCCAGGCGAACCAGGCCGCGAACGGCAGTACGCCGAGAACGAAGCCGAGGATGGCGAGCACGAGGGCGAGCACCGCCAGGGTGGAGTCGCCGGTGCGGCCAGTCGATCGACCGTCGCCTGAGGCGACCGTGGTCGCGGTCGTGTCGTGTCGAGGCGCTCGGTTCACGGTCCACGAAGAGCCGTCCCAATACCTCTGCTGCCCATCGAACTCGGGGTCGGGGTACCAGCCTGCGGGTGTGTTCGTCATTGTTCGTCGAGAGAACAGTGCGGGTCCCGGCCGGTGCGCACACCGGGACCCGCACCCGTGTTCTACTCGCTGTCGGTGCCGGTCGCGTTGCAGGTGACGAAGGCGAACTCACCGGATGCGGTCTGCTCGGAGACGACCTTGCCGCCGACCGTGATCTTGCACGCGACGTCGCCGCCGTCCTGACCTGCGGTGGCGGTCACGCTGAAGCTGCTGAAGTCGAACGTGCCGCCCTTCTTGACGGTGATCGACTTGGTCCACGGCAGGGGCTGGTTCGAAGCGGTCTCAGAGCCCGATCCGCCGTTCGTGTAGGTCGAGTAGGTGATCGACGTGTCGGTGCTCGTGCCCGTCACGTCGTAGACGACCTCGACCGGCTGCGAGGCCTGAGCATCCTGCTTCTTGATTTCGTCGTTGACCGCAGAGGCGAATGCGGCGGTATATGCGATGGCAAGGACGATGGAGAGGATGATCGCAACGCCGGAGATGATCGTGCCGGTGAGGGCGACGCTCTTCTTCTTGTTCTTCTGCACGAGGCCGATGATTCCGAGCACGAGGCCGATCAGGCCGAGGAACCAGGCGCCGTAGTTCAGGAACGGGATGAAGGCTCCGATGAACGCGAGGATGCCGATGACCAGCGCTGCGATGCCGAGACCGTTGCTCGACTGGGCGGGGGCGGGGGCGGCGTACTGCTGTTCGGGTGCGGGCGGCGGAGGGAGGGTGCTCATTCTCAAGGGTCCTTTGCTGTGTGGAAATTCGCACTGGGCAGCGATGGCCCCAGAGCCTTCCAACACTCTCAGAATTGAGACTTTCTCGTCCAACCCCCGAACAGGGGGGCCGGTATCATTTCTGATGAGGTCATTGAGCAGGCACGACGGTTCCGAGCTGGTCGTTCGCGTATGCCGTCCGCAGTGCGGGAAGCGAGGCCTGATCGGTGTTGACGATCGACTGTCCGTCCGCCGAGGTTCCGGTTCCCCCGGTCGGCATTGTGAAGGTGTGGATGCTGGATGCACCCTCGAGCTGCATGCTGGCGGCGAGCCCGATGATGGTCGGCAGGTCGAACTTCTCGTCGACACTCAGGTACTTGCCCATCGCTCCCACGAAGGCCGTCGTGGCGGCGGGGTCGGTGAGCGTCGACCGGCTGAGCACCTTGGTGACGACCGCCCGGATCAGCGCCTGCTGGTCGGCCACCCGCTGGTAGTCGGCCGTGGGGAAGGCGTAGCGCTCCCGGGCGAAGGCGAGCGCCTGAGCGCCGTTGACGTGGTTGATGCCTTTCACGAACGTGTAGTGCGGCTTCAGCACCGTGGTGAATCCGACCGGGCTGTCGACGTCGACGCCGCCGAGCGCATCCGTCATCCCGGCCAGGCCCTGGAAGTCGATGATCGCCACGTGATCGATGCGGGTGCCGAGCAGCTGCTCGACCGTCTGCACCACCAGCGGCGTGCCGCCCCAGGCGAGCGCCGCGTTGATCTTCGCCGTTCCGTTGCCGGGAATCGGAACCCACAGGTCGCGCATGATCGACATGACATAAACGTTCCGGCGATCGGCGTCGACGTGCACGAGCATCAGGGTGTCGGAACGCTGGTTGGATGTGCTTGTCTCACCGATCTTGGTCGGGTCGCCCCGCGAGTCGGAACCGATGAGCAGGATGTTCATCGCCCCGGTCGAGACGGCGACCGGCCTCGTCGCCGCGGGCGGGAACGCGCGCGGGATGTGCGAGACGGTCGAGTTGAAGGTCGAGGCGACGCTGCCGGCGTACAGGAACCCGCCGCCGACGAGCGCGCCGCCCGCGACGGCGAGGACACTGAGGAAAGCAACCAGCGCGATGTAGAGCGCCGATCGGCGGTGCTTCGGGTGCGCGACGCGACCGTGCCAGTGGGGCTCAGGGTGTCCAGCATGCGTGCTCATGATGACCGTCTCCGGCACTCCGAGAGGAGCGTCTCATGCATCCACCCGAACAACGGGCGAGATGAGGAATTCTCATCTACGTTCGACGCTACGCTTGTTTCAGGCCCATGTCCTCATTAATGCGGACAGAATATGTACCCCGGTACCCCCAATTCGCGGGTGAAAGTATCCACAGACCGCTCTGTATATGGTTTCTGTCTCGATTCACGCGAAGCGATAAGGCCTCTACCGCGGCACGATCCGCCCGAGTGTGCGCGTGTAGTCCTCTTTGATGATGTCGAGGTGCGCCCACGTCTCGAGCGACCCGACCTGGGGCAGCGCCCGCAGTTGCTCGATCACGGCGAGCACGTTCGCGGACGAGGTGCCGACGATCGTGGCGATCAGGTCGTAGGCGCCGTGGGCATCCGCTGCGAGGTCGACGGCCGGGGTGGCGACGAGATACCGGCGCACGTCGTCGGCTGCGCCGCGGAGGGCGATGCCGACGCCGACGGCCAGGCGGTTGCGGGAGAGTCCGCCCGCGTCGATGGCGGCGATGCGAATGACACCGGCGTCGAGGAGGCGGCGCACCCGGGCCCGGGCCGAGGAAGGGGAGAGGCGCACCGCATCCGCGAGCGTGCGATAGCTGGCCCGGCCGTCGTCTTGCAGAATCGCGATGAGGTCGTGGTCGAGGCTGTCGAGTCGTACGTCGGTGACCGAGCCGGCGGTGATGAACTCTTTGAGCAGGGCATCGTAGGTGCTGACGCGCACCTGGCGAACGCCGGCAATGGATCTTATGGCGTCGAGCGTGGCGTGCAGTTCTTCGGTGTCGCCGTGACGGGATTCGAACACCACGGGAAAGGCGCCGGCGACGAGGGAGACGAACACAGTGTCGGGGAGGTCGGCGATCTTCTCGGCGACGGGCCTGGCCGGCCCGTCGATGCTGACGGCGGCGTGGATGAGCACGTTCAGCCCGGCGAATCCCGGGTCGAGGGCGGCGACGACGCGGAGGCCGTCGCGGCCGATCAGTGTTCCGAGGCGCCGCGAGACCAGGTCGCGGGAGACGCCGAGCGTGCGGGCGAGATCGTGGATGCTGGCCCGGCCGTCCGCTTGCAGGGCACGCACGAGACTGCTGTCGAGAGAGTCGGCATCGTGCTCGGGAGAGCCGGTGTCGCGGCGGCTGGGCATATCGGCAGAATACCCGGATTCGCTCGGTCGCGGCAGCACATCGGCGGCAGAATCCGCGGCGAACTCACGAAGCGCGCCGCTTATGATCGTCAGAGCGCGCGATTCAACGGAATCGGGCATCCGGAGACGCGGATGTGCCCTTGGACATTCCGGCCGACAGGGGCGAGACTTCACGTCATTACAAGCAAAGGAGCTTCGTGTGTCTGATTCCCCAACGCAATCTGCTGGGCACGCCCGCGCGTTGAAGGCCGGCCTGGCTTCGGTGGTCGGAACGACCATCGAGTGGTACGACTTCTATGTCTACGCGACGGCCGCGGCCCTCGTGTTCCCCCAGGTCTTCTTTCCGGAGATCGACCACGCGCTCGGCACGCTGGCGTCGTTCGGCACGTACGCCGTCGCGTACTTCATGCGGCCTCTCGGCGGCATCATCTTCGGTCACATCGGCGACAAGCTCGGGCGCAAGCGCGCGCTGACCCTCACCCTGTTCCTGATGGGCATCGCGACGGTGCTGGTGGGCTGCCTGCCCGGCTACGCGTCCATCGGCATCGTGGCGCCCATCCTGCTCATCGTGCTGCGCATCGCGCAGGGTCTCGCGGTCGGCGGCGAGTGGGGCGGCGCGAGCCTGATGTCGGTGGAGAGCGCTCCGCCGAAGTTCAAGACGTTCTACGGCGGATTCACGCAGCTCGGCAACCCGCTCGGCGCCCTGCTCGCATCCGGCGCGTTCTGGATTCTCGCCGGGATGGGCGATGAGGTGCTGCTGACCTGGGGCTGGCGCGTCCCGTTCCTGTTCAGCATCGTGCTGATCGGCGTGGGCATCTGGGTTCGTTACCGTGTTGAGGAGACACCCGTCTTCGAGGAGAAGATCGAGGGTCAGACGCAGTCGACGCCGATCGTGTTCGCCCTCAGAAACAACTGGCTGCCGATTCTTCTGGGGTTCTGCATCATCGCGATGTCGTCGGGCGGCTACGTGATCGCCACGACGTTCGTGCAGAACTTCGCCACGAGTCCGGAGGTCGGGCTGCCTGCGGGCATCATTCTCGGCGCCATGACGGTCGCGTCGTTCATCGAGGCGCTGGTCACTCTGCCGCTGGCGATTCTCGGCGACAAGTGGGGCGGAAGACGGGTGATCATGCTCGGCACGGTGCTCTCGTTCCTGGCTGTGATCCCGCTCGTGCTCGTGATCCAGAACCACCAGGTGACGCTCATCTACGTGTTCGTCAGCGTGATCCGCATCACTCTGAGCGGTGCGTGGGCGCCGCTGTCGACCGTGATGACGCAGATGTTCCGTCCGCAGGCCCGCTACACGTCGATGTCGCTGTCGTACGGTATCGGCGCCGCCGTTTGGGGCGGACTGTCGCCCGCGATCGCGACCGGGCTCATCGTGGCCACGGGAACGTTCTGGGCGGCCGTCGGCTTCTTCGGCGTGCTCGCCCTGGTGGCACTCATCGGAACCTGGTTCGCGCCGCAGCACTCCGACTCGGCGCCGGTCACGGGATCGTTCAACCCGCGACTCGACACCACGGCCATCAAGACGACGAGGAGCTGACGGGTGCGACACCTGGCGACCTACGACGCGCGCGATTCGGCACCGACGATCGTGACCGCGGATGCGATCCTCACCGTCGACGAGACCGCGCCCCGAGCCGAGGCCATGCTCACGGCGGGCGGCAGAATCCTCGCGGTCGGCACGCTCGCCGAGGTCGAGGAGGCGGCCGACGCCGCCCACTTGACGGCCGAGCGCGCCGACTATCCGGGCGCGACGATCGTGCCGGGCTTCATCGACGCGCACGCGCATCCGCTGATGTTCGGGCAGTTGCTCACCTGGGTGGATGTCAGCCCGGCGCGCGCCGGCACCATCCCCGAGATCGTGGAGGCGATGCGCGAGGGCGCGAAGCGGCTGCCCGCGGGCGTTCCGTTGCGCGGCTACGGCTACGAGCAGCGCAACCTGGCCGAGCGTCGCCACCCGACGAAGGAGGAGCTGGACGAGATCGCAACCGACCGCGAGGTGTACATCATGAACGCCTCCGGTCACGGCGGTGTGGTGAACAGCTTCACGCTCGCGCAGTACGGCATCACCCGCGACACCCCGAACCCGGAGGGCGGCGAGTTCTTCCGCAACGCGGAGGGTGAGCTCACCGGCGAGCTCTCCGACGCAGCCTGCAACGTGCTCACGGGGCTGCACGGGGTGAAGATCGGTCATCACGGCCCGAACTTCCACCTCGGGGATGAGCCGGCCGAGCACCAGCGGCAACTCGACATCGCGCAGCGCGAGTTTCTGTCGGCGGGCGTGACCGCTCTCGGCGACGCCCAGGTGTCGCAGCGCGAGTTCGCCGCCTACCTGGCGATGGCCGATCGGGGCGAGCTGTCGGTGCGCGTCTCGATGTACTTCCTCTCCCACCTGCTCGACCAGGTGGTCGATCTCGGGCTCACGGGCGCCTTCGGCAACGCTTTCCTCTCGGTGGCGGGCATCAAGCTGTATGCCGACGGCACGCTCGGTGGCTGGACGGCCTACTTCCCCGAGGGTTACGTGGGCGACCCGTGCCGCACCGGCCAGCTCTACCACGAGCCCGCGGAGTATGCGGGACTGGTGGCCAAGGCGCACGGCGCCGGGCTGCAGACTGCCACGCACGCTCAGTCGCCGACCGCCATTGCGATGGTCGTGGATGCGCTCGAAGAGGCCCTGGCCGAGCATCCGGATGCCGACGCCCGCCACCGCATCGAGCACTGCGGCCTGCCCGACCCGGTCGAGATCGAGCGGATGGCGCGGCTCGGCATCCGCCCGGTGAACCAGACGCAGCACTACTACAACTGGGGCGAGGGCGTGGAGCAGGCCATCGGCACCCCGGGTGAGCGCTTCAACCCGCTCGGAGAATTTCTCGAGGCGGGCGTGCCCGTGACGATCTCCTCGGATGCTCCGGTCGCCGAACCGCGCCCGCTGGAGGCCATCCAGGCCGCCGTGACCCGCGTCACGCGCCGGGGCCACAAGCTCGGGCCTGACTCCCTGCGGATCAGCGCGGAGGCCGCGTTGAGGGGCCACACGCTGGAGGGCGCGATCACGCTCGGCCGCGAGAACGAGCTCGGGTCACTCACGCCCGGCAAGCGTGCCGACTTCGTCGTGCTGGGTGCGAATCCGCTGACGGTCGCGGCGGAGGACATCGCGGCGGTGCCGGTGATCGAGACGTGGGTCGACGGCATCCCGAGATACCGGGCCGAGGGCGAGTGACATGACGACGCAAGCGAAGCGCACGACAGGCTGGGTCGTCATCGAGACTCTGCGCAACTACGGCATCGACACGGTGTTCGGCATCCCGGGCACCCACAATCTGGAGTTCTACCGTCCGCTGAGCGCGCTCGGCGTGCATCCGGTCACCACACGGCACGAGCAGGGCGCGGGCTACGCGGCCGACGGCTGGTCGCTGCAGACCGGCAAACCGGGCGTCGTGATCACCACGAGCGGCCCCGGCCTGCTGAACGCGCTCTCGGCCGCTGCGACCGCGTACTGCGAGTCGCGGCCGATGATCATCCTGTCGCCGGGGCCGGCGCGCGGGCACGAGTTCGCCGACGTCGGCACGTTGCACGAGACGAAGGATCAGCTGGCGGCGGCGTCGGCGATCGTCGAGTGGGGGCGCCGCGTCCAGTCCGCCGACGAGGCGGTTCAGGCCGTTCACGACGCGTTCGAGCTGTTCGCCACCGGGCGGCCTCGGCCGGTCTACCTGGAGGTTCCGCTCGATCTGCTCGACGAGAAGACCGACCTGCCGGCCGAGTCGCTGACAGCCAGAGAGTCTCCGGCGATCGCGGCGCCGGACGCGGTGGCTGTCGCCGAGGCGGCGCGGCTGCTCGACGCGGCGACCGACCCGGTCATCCTGGCCGGCGGAGGATCCCGCGCTGCGACAACGGAGCTGCGCGCGCTCGCCGAGCGCTTGGGCGCGCCCGTGGTCACGACACTGAACGCGAAGGGCGTGCTCGACGAGCGCCACCCGTTGTCGCTCGGCTCCAATCTGCGCCTGGCGGCCGCGAGAAACCGCGCCCGCGACGCCGACGTGCTGCTGGTGGTCGGCTCCAAGCTGGGCGAGGCCGAGCTCTGGGTCGACAAGCTCGAAGCCCGCGGTCATGTCATCCGGGTCGACCGGGTGGAATCCCAGCTGCACAAGAACCAGCCGGCCGAGGTCGGGATCGTCGCCGATGCGCCCGCTGCCCTTGCGGCGATCACGGATGCGCTGGGCGCGCAGGAGCCCCGTGTCGACGCCCGGGTGCCCGAGACCCTCGAAGCGGTCGCTGCCGAGTGCACGCAGCTGTCCGCGGTCAACACAGAACTCGCCGACGTCATCGTGGCGGCTCTGCCCGACGACGCGATCGTGGCCACCGACTCCTCGCAGATCGCCTACTGGGGGCTGCTGAACCGGATGCGCGTCGCCACGCCCGACTCGACCCCGTACATGCCCACCTACGCCACGCTCGGCTACGGCCTGCCCGCGGCGATCGGCGCCCGGCTCGCGGCCCCGCATCGGCCCGTGTTCGCTGTGGTCGGCGACGGCGCCCTGATGTTCTCGCTCCAGGAGTTCATCACCGTCGTGGAGCAGCGGCTCGACGTGACGGTGATCGTGGTCGACAACGGCGGCTACGCCGAGATCAAGCAGAACGAGGCGGATGCGGGCATCGCGCCCATCGCCGTCGACCTGGTGCAGCCCGACTGGGTCGCCGTCGCCGACGCGTTCGGCGGCACGGGGCATCGCGTCGCGTCCGGCGACGACCTGGCGCGGGCTGTCGCCACCGCCGGGGAGGCCGGAGGTCTGCACGTCATCCACCTGCCGCAGTCCGGCTTCACGACACAGCAGGCGCCCCCTGCAGAGAGGCAAGAACGATGAGCACCACACCGATCGGCCCCGCCGACGCGTCGAAGACGCCCCGCTACGCCGGCCTCTCCACGTTCGCCCGGCTGCCGCGTCTCGAAGATGTTCCGTCGGTCGACCTGGCCGTCGTCGGCATCCCCTTCGACACCGGCGTGAGCTTCAGACCCGGCGCCCGCTTCGGGCCGGAGCACGTGCGGGCCTCCAGCCGGCTGTTGCGCCCCTACAACCCGGCGCAGGACTTCTCCGGATGGGAGGCCGTGCAGGTCGCCGACGCGGGCGACATCGCCGTGAACCCGTTCCACATCGACGAGGCCGTGCGGCAGATCGCGGAGGCCGCGAGCGACCTCGGCGGCCGGGTGCAGCGCATCCTCACCCTCGGCGGCGACCACACCATCGCGTATCCGCTGCTCAAGGCGGTCAGTGAGAAGCACGGCCCGGTCGCGGTACTGCATTTCGACGCCCACCTCGACACCTGGGACACCTACTTCGACGAGCCCATCACGCACGGCACCCCGTTCCGGCGCGCGTCGGAGGAGGGCTATCTCGACCGCACGGCGTCGATGCACGTCGGCACCCGCGGTCCGCTGTACAGCAAGCACGACCTGGAAGACGACGAGCGCCTCGGGTTCTCGATCGTCTCGAGCGAGTACATCGAGGAGCACGGCATCCCGGCCGCGCTGAACCGCATCCGTCAGCGCATCGGCGACAAGCCGCTGTACATCTCGGTCGACATCGACGTGCTCGACCCGGCGCACGCCCCCGGCACCGGCACTCCGGAGGCGGGCGGTCTCACCAGTCGCGAGCTGCTGCGGCTGCTGCGAGGGCTCACCGATCTGAACATCGTCGGTGCCGACGTCGTCGAGGTGGCCCCTGCCTACGATCACGCCCAGCTGACCGGCATCGCCGCGAGCCATGTCGCTTACGAACTGATGACGGCGATGGCGCAGGTGATCGTGCGTGAAGGCACTACCGCACATCCAGACCAGGCGGGCCGGGGATGAGCGAGGGCGCAGTGCGGCGGCCGCTCGCGGTGTACACCGACGTCGACGACACCGATCCCGCCCCGGGCATCGCGTTGCTCGAGTCGCACGGGTTCGAGGTGCGCGTGCTCGGCACGCGTGACCCTCGGGCGATCATCGAGGGCGCTCGGGATGCGGATGCGCTGCTGCCCGGATACGCCGCCATCACCCGCGAAGTGATCGAGGCCCTTCCGCGGCTCAAGGTCATCGCGCTCATGTCGATGGGCTTCGACTACGTCGACATCGAGGCGGCCACTGAGCGCGGGGTGTGGGTGACGAACGTGCCGGGCGCCGCCACGGAAGAGGTGGCGACGCACGCCCTCGCCCTTCTTTTGGCGAGCATGCGGCAGCTCCCCTTCTACACGGCATCGGCCACACCAGAGCGGTGGAACGAGCGCGCACCGAAGGCACCGCCTCGGCTCAGCGAGCAGACGCTCGGCATCATCGGGCTCGGCAAGATCGGTCGCGAGTTCGCCCGGCTGGCGGGCCCGCTCTTCGGCCGGGTGCTGGGATACGACCCGATGCTGCCCGACACGGCGAGCGTCCGATCAGACCTCGAGAGGCTCGGCATCGAGCGGATGAGCCTCGACGACGTGCGGAGCGGCTCTGACGCCCTCTCCCTGCACCTGCCGCTCACTGCAGAGACAACCGCGATGGTGGATGCGGAGTTCCTGGCCCGCATGCCCGCCGGGTCGACCCTCGTCAACGTCTCGCGCGGTGGGCTCATCGACAACGCGGCACTCGTGGCGGCACTGGATGCGGGGTGCCTCTCCGGCGCCGCGCTCGACGTTCTCGACGAAGAGCCGCCGCCGGCCGCGCATCCGCTGCCCGACCGCGACGACGTCGTGCTGACCCCGCACATCGCCTACTTCTCCCGGCGCACCGAGATCGAGTACGTTCGGGTTCAGGCGCAGAACGCGGTGGCCGCGGTCACGACCGGCAAACCGGAGGCCGCGGTCAACAGCCCCAGCGCCCGGAACAACTCCGGCAGCCACCCGGCTGAAGCGCATAGTCTCTGAGTGCACGCCCTTTCATCGGAGAAGAGGAAGAAATGAACTACGCCGTGACCAACCCCGCGACGGGCGAGACCGAGCAGACGTTCGAGACACTCGACGACGCCGGCCTCGAGCGAGCGATCTCCTCGGCCGACCACGCGTACCGCGAGTGGCGCCGGTCGAGCAGCGTCGAGGAGCGCGCCGGCCTGGTTCGCCGCATCGGCGAACTGCACGCCGAGCGTCGACAGGAGTTGGCCGAGATCATCGTGCGCGAGATGGGCAAGCCGATCGAGCAGGCGCTCGCCGAGGTCGACTTCGCCGCCGCGATCTACGAGTACTACGCCGACCACGCCAGCGAGTTCCTCAAAGACGAGCCCATCACGCTGCTCGACGGTGAGGGCTCCGCGCTGATCCGGCGCTCGGCGCTGGGTGTGCTGCTGGGCATCATGCCGTGGAACTTCCCGTACTACCAGGTGGCCCGGTTCGCCGGCCCGAACCTCATCATCGGCAACACCATCCTGCTGAAGCACGCGGAGCAGTGCCCGGAGTCGGCTGCTGCGATCGAGCGCATCTGCCTCGACGCAGGCCTCCCCGAGGGTGCATACGTGAACATCTACGCCTCGCACGAGCAGATCGAGAAGGTCATCGCCGACCCGCGCGTGCAGGGCGTCTCGCTCACCGGCTCCGAGCGGGCGGGCGCCGCGGTCGGCGAGCTCGCCGGTCGCTACCTCAAGAAGGTCGTGCTCGAACTCGGCGGCTCCGACCCGTTCATCCTGCTCTCCACCGACGACCTGGATGCGGCCGTGCAGAACGCCGTCGACGCCCGCCTCGACAACAGCGGGCAGTCGTGCAACGCCGCCAAGCGTTTCGTGGTGGCCGACGACCTCTACGACGGGTTCGTGGAGCGGTTCACCGCGAAACTGGCCGAGGTCGAGGCGACCGACCCGACGGCCGAAGACTCGCAGCTCGGCCCGCTCTCGTCGCTGCGTGCGGCCGAGAACCTCGAAGACCAGGTCAAGCGCGCTGTCGAGAACGGCGCCACCCTGGTGCGCGGCGGCGGCCGCACGGGAGCGTTCTTCGAGACGACGGTGCTGACCGACGTGAGCTCTGAGAACCCCGCCTCGAAGGAGGAGTTCTTCGGACCGGTGGCCCAGATCTTCCGTGCGACAGACGAGGCCGACGCCGTGCGTATCGCGAACGACACGCCCTACGGGCTGGGCTCCTACCTCTACACCACCGACGAAGACCAGGCCCTGCGCGTGGCCGACCAGATCGAGGCCGGCATGGTGTTCGTGAATGTGGTGCTCGCCGACGGGGCCGAACTGCCCTTCGGCGGTATCAAGCGCTCCGGCTCCGGGCGCGAACTGGGCCGTTTCGGCGCCGACGAGTTCGTCAACAAGAAGCTGATCCGCATCGGCTGACGCAGCAGCAGCAGCAGCAGGCGCACGCGCCGCCCGATTCGCCCGAGCCTCAGCGCGCGGCGAACCGGGCGGCGTGGCCGAAAGCGAGCGCCGGCACCATGTGGTGCGCGTCGTAGTAGCCGTAGCTGGGGCGCACCGCGGCGTCCGGGTCCTTGGTTCCCGGCGCGAGTGGCGTCGCGTGGATGTAGCCGTTCGAGAAGTGCACCCAGGTCGTGTTCCCGTCTTTGCTGGTGCCCTCCTCGACAAATCCCGCCGAGCCCGACTTGCGCACGATCAGCGCGGCATCGATCAGCGTGTTGCCCTTCGCTGAGTTGTAGGTGTCTTGGGAGTGATAGCTGCGCAGAACCCGCGACCCTCTGCGCCAGCCCGTGAACGCGGACGACAGGTGCGCCCATCCGGAACTGTCCACACCGTCGATGTCCCAGATCTCGGTCCAGGCACTGGCGAAGACGCTGGGATTCGAGGCGAAGACCGCGGCGGGATACTTCTTCGCATCCAGCGCCGCCGATGAGCACAGGGCGACCACCGCGTTGATGCCCGCGCTGAAACCGGATGCGGTCACCGCGAACCTGCGCGGAACGTGGTCGGGGACGACGTGTCCGGAGGGCGGAAACGTCGTCGCCATGGCGCCCGACAGCGACAGCTTGGCTGACGGCGTGGTGCGCGAGTTCACCAGCTGCCGCGCGTAGAGGAAGCGGACGATGTCGGCCGTCGCCCTGCCCATCCCGCTGACGCTGGAGAACGGCCCCCAGTCCGCGCTCGCCTGGATGGGCATCACCACGATCGGATTCCGGCCGGCGGCGAGAATCTGGTAGACGATCTTGTAGCCGACGTCGAGGTAGTTGGTGGCGAGATCGGCATACGGTTGCAGCGTCGCGTCCCCGTCGACCGCCTGTTTGGGCGGCTTCGGCTTGCCATTCCGCATCAGGAAGGCGTAGGGATAGTTGCCGAGAAACGGATACTTGTCGGCGGGATAGCTGGGCGCCGTCGTGGTCGGCGAGTAGAAGATCACCACACGGGGGATGTCGCCGAGCGGTTCGCGAGGCACCCAGACCAGCAGCAGAAAGCGGGGGAGCCGCTCGGCGGGGCTGCGGGCCGGGCCGTGTTCGAGGAACACGAACGATCCGCGCTTGGACAGATCGATCGGGGGTGGGTCGTCGTGTGCGAGCCGTGCCCAGCCGGCGCCGTTCGGGTCGCCGAACACCGGCTCCTTCAGGATGCGCATCGACTCCGTGCCGAGCCACCCGCCGCGGTAGATCCAGGTGCCGCCGCCGGCATCCTGCACGTACAGCGCCTGCGGGTTGTCCGTGACCTTGAGGCCGGCGGATTTGACGATCGGGGCGAAGTCGACGGAGCCGATGACGACCGCGAGCGAGATCGCATCCGTCGCACCAGACACGGTGACCGCGGGATCGTCGGTCAGCCATGCTCCGCCGACGAGGGATGCGGTGAACGTCTCGGTGCGCAGCAGCGGCGGCCTCACGGAGACGAAGAGCACTGTCGCCGCAAGGTCCACCTCCAGCACGGCGCCGGCTGCCAGCGGGAACGACCGCTCGTTCACCTGGAGCCCCGGCCCCTTGACTGCGCAGTTGATCGAGATCGCGGCATCCGGTTGGGGCGTGCCGTTCGTGTCGGCCACAGTGACGGTGATCTTCACAGGGATCGCCCCCGCACTACAGCAGCCGCCCTGACTTGGGGTCGTACTCCACCTGCACCGCCACGATCTGATCGGTGGGCAGAACCTCCGTCCACTGATCGAAGACCTCGTAGGGCTCGGCCGGTTTGAATCCCGTCTGCAGGGGGTCGAATCCGGTCTCGAACACCTTCTCGGTGGCCAGAGTGTTGGTGATGTCGGTGTTGGAGGCCTGCAGCTCGGCGGCCAGCAGGTGCAGCACCTCGCTGAGGGTCTTGCCCGCGTATTCGGGCGGGTCGCCCGGTTGTACCGGATACGGCTTGCCCAGTCCGGTCTCGCCTTCGACGCCCGCCTGCTCGAGCCAGTCGAGTGCTTCGAGCTCGTGCCCGACCCGGATCGGCAGCACCGCCTTGACCCACGCGGCGTTGAGGAACTCGTTGCGTCTCTCGTCCGCGTCGATCTGCACCAGCCAGCCCAGCGAGCTGCCGAACGGTGCCGGCGAGGACTCCTCGGTGACGGCGTAGTTCTTGCGCCACTCCGGATGCGCGGCACCGGACGGATCGACCGCGTTGTCGTCGTCGGTCAGCGAATACCAGCTCGCCACGGTCGAACCGTCGAGCGCGTCGGCCGGGGCCGCCGACGGCATGTCCGGCACCGGATACTTGCCCTCCGACGCGGCCGACGTCTCGGGAACCGTGACCGGGGATGCCCGCCAATAGTCGGGCGCCGCGAAGTACAGCATCTCGTCGACGTCGAAGATCTGGCGGATCAGCTCGGAGTCGACATGCGGATCGTCGAACAGTCGAAGGTCACGCACCAGACGCCCGTACACCGTGTACCGCTCCTCTTCGCGGAGGTCTTCCGACGGCCGCCGCTCCATGGAGCTCACCAGGTTCATCCGTTCGCGGATCGCCGTGACGTACGCCCGCCGTTCCGCATCCGCGACCTGGGCCTGATAGTCGACGAGCTCCTGCTGGTAGGCGAGCTGGGCGGGGTCGACCGACGGCGGCTTCCAGGTGATCGCGACGGTGAAGTCGATGATCCGGCCGCCGCCGAAGTTCAGGAACTGGGCCTTGAGCGTGAACGCGCCGGTCGACCCGGTCAGCCAGTCGTAGTGCGCGAGGAACTGCGCGTCACCGCCCTGGGTGCGCGCGGAGACGGCGCGGATGGCGGAGATGGTGTACCCGTCGGCGGGCGGTGGAGCGACGTAGTCCTGGTCTCCGTTGATGTGGTCGGCGTTGTCGTCGCTGTGCATCCCGGTGATGCCGCCCGGGGGAGCCTCGGCGCTGCGGGTGTAGTTGGCGTCCTGATGCGGATCGTTCTTCGTTGTGCCGTAGCGCTTCAGCACGAACGACGACGAGTACTCCACCTCCTTCGGCTGCAGGGGAGTGGGTGCCTCCGGCTTCCGGATGGCGTCGAGATCGGGCGGCGTCACGACGTGCACCAGATCGCCGAGGCCGAGATCGCGGCCGGGAGCGTCGAGGAAGACCTGCCAGCTCAGCCGGGTTCCGATGTGCTGAACCTGCACGCCGACCTTGCGCATCTTGCGGCGGAGTTCGTAGTTGACGAGTGTGTTCGTGGTGTTCTGCACGACGTAGCGTCGGCTGGTCACATCCGTCGACTCGGAGACCGTCGTGAACGTCGTCTTGAAGTTGCGCTGGATCTCGCTGCTGACCCGCGCGCTCTGGGTGCGCGTGTGCTTGTGGGTCACCTCAGAGCTCTTCTTCGTGCTCGTGTCGTTGCTGAAGCTCGCGCTCGCGTCGGCCTGATAGATGCCGGCGAACTTGGCGCCGGCACTCGCGCTCGCGCCGAGCTTGGTGTCGTTGGCGTTGTCCTCCTTGACGGCGTCGGCCACGTCGTCCTGGGTGGTGAGCGTCTCCTCGCTCTTCTGCGTGACGCTCTCGCTCTGCTCGGTGGTGCGCTGCACTAGGGTGCGACGCGTGCTCACCTCCATCACCTCGACCGTGCCGCCGGGGCTGATCCAGAGATGACCGGAGGGCGCCCCGAGAAAGTTGTCGAACTCGAAGAAGTACTCGCGGTACAGCGACACCAGGCCGACGGGCGACAGCACCGCCAGGTTCGCATCCCCGACCTGTCCGATCAGGCCTTTGATGGCCGGATCGAGCACCAGCCGGGCGTTCTCGCCGACGAAGCGGGTGAGCAGGCTGTCGGAATGACTTCTCGTGCGCACCACGTCCTGCCGCAGAGGCGTCGAGGCAGGGTCTTGGTTCGCGGGCAGCAGGGGAGCGACAGACCGTTTGCCCAGCCAGCCGGCCAGCGGCTGATAGACCCCGAAGATCTCGGATGCGTACGGCAGCGTTCCCGTGAAATCAGTCGGAGAGGACGGCGCCGGTTTCGCCTTCACCGGTGCCGGAGCAGGCAGCAGGTGGCTGAGCGCCTGCCCCTCTGCGCCGGAGGAGAACACCGCGGCCGACCAGGCGGCGGCATCCGGTGCGATCGCGAGCAGCACCTCGGCGGGCGCGCCCGACGCGTCGCTGAGAAAGCTGACGATGACGGGGGCGTTGGAGACGATCTTCTTGGCGACGTACTGCCGGGCACCCGACACATCCTTCTGCAGGGTGACCCCTGCCACCGCGGGCAGCCCGGGAGTCGAGGCGGGGTCGCGGATGGGTGCGCCGGCCGGAAAGACCAGCGCGACGGAGCTGCCGGGTGCGCCGCCCGACTCGATCCTGTACGACCACAGCCACAGCTCGTCCGCGGGAGGCACGCCTTCGGCGACGGTGAGTCCGAGAAACGTCACAGTGTTCGGCATAACGACCTCTGATCGGTCGGGAGCTGCGCTCGATTCGCGCAGTCGACCGCCTGCCGGCTTGACGCTTGCGTCGAGGCTACTGCGCCTGGGGCGCAGCGTACAGAGCGGACCGGACTGGCCGAGCGGGACGAGCTCTCGCTCTCACGTGCCCGGGCCGGTGCGCATTTCCAGGATACCGCCCGGGCCGGGGCTTGCCGCAAGGCCGGAGTCATCGGCCAGAATGGCTGGTCGCGACCGTAAACCTGCGCGCAGCCGCGCGCAGACGCACCCGGTCGGAAGGTGAGTGTGCGAACGGTGTCCGACGAATTCGACGTGATCATCAGCGGGGGCGGCCCGACCGGGATGATGCTGGCGGCCGAGCTGCGGCTGCACGGGGTCTCCGTGCTCGTGCTGGAACGGGATGCGGAGCCGAGCCGCCTCGTGCGGTCGCTCGGTCTGCAGCCTCGCAGCATCGAGATCCTCGACCAGCGCGGCATCCTCGACCGCTTTCTCGCGCTGGGAACGCAGTACCCGGGCGGAGCGGGCAGTTTCGCCGGCATCCCGAGCCCGCATCCGGTGCACCTCGACACGGCGCACGGGTATCTGCTCGGCATCCCGCAGCCGCAGACCGACCGGCTGCTCGCCGAGCGAGCCGTCGAACTCGGAGCGCAGGTGCGGCGTGGCAGCGAGCTGGCGGGGTTCGAGCAGGACACGACCGGCGTCACCGTCGAGCTCGCGGACGGCACGCGGCTGCGCTCGCGCTGGCTGGTCGGCTGCGACGGTGGACGAAGCCGGGTGCGACGGATGCTGGGTGTCGCGTTCGCCGGGGAGGCCGCGACGACCGAATGGCTGCTCGGTGAGATGTCGGTGACTGCCCCCGCCGAGGAGATCGCCCGGATCAGCGAGGAGGTTCGCAAGACGCAGCGCGGCTTCGGCATCGGCCCGACGGCGGACGGGCTGTTCCGCGCCGTCGTGCCGGCCGCCGACGTGTCCGAAGACCGCACGGTGGCGCCGACGCTCGACGAGTTCCGCGCCCAGCTCCGCGCTCACGCCGGGACGGACTTCGGCGCCCACTCGCCGCAGGCGCTGTCCCGGTTCACCGACGCCACACGGCTGGCCGAGCGCTATCGAGTGGGTCGTGTGCTGCTCGCCGGCGACGCCGCCCACGTGCACCCGCCGCTCGGCGGGCAGGGGCTGAACCTCGGCATCCAAGACGCGTTCAATCTGGGCTGGAAGCTCGCTGCGGAGGTCGACGGATGGGCGCCGCCGGCCCTGCTCGACAGCTATGAGACCGAGCGCCGACCGGTGGCGGATGACGTGCTCACCATCACGCGCGCCCAAAGCGTGCTGATCTCGGCGGAGCCCGGCCCCCAGGCGGTGCGACGCCTGCTGACCGAGCTGATGGGGGTGGGGGGCGTCGGGCAGCTGCTGGCCGAGAAGGTCACCGGCCTCGGCATCCGGTACGACTTCGGCGACGGCACAGACCTGGTGGGGCGACAGATGCGCGACCTTCCGCTCGCCCAGGGCCGGCTGTACGAGCAGGTGCACGCCGGCCGCGGTGTGCTGCTCGATGGCACAGGTGAGCTGTCGGTCGGCGGGTGGGAAGACCGGGTGGACCGATTGGTCGACCGCGTGGACCACCGCGCAGACGAGCCCGTCCACCTAGCCGCTCCTGCCGTGTTGCTGCGCCCGGACGGGCACGTCGCCTGGCTGGGTGGCGCGGACGATCAGCCCGGCCTGGAGCTGCACCTGGAGAGGTGGTTCGGCGAGCGCGAGACGGGTAGCCTCCTCGCATGACCCAGTACATGATCTCGTTCCCCAGCGCGGCGATGCAGGTCAGCGACGACGAGTTCGCCGCGGTGGCCGAGGCAGCGCACGCGGTCGTCGATGAGGCGAAGGCCGCCGGCGTGCTCGTGTACGCCGGCGGCCTCTCCGAGGAGGTCGCCCCGGTGCGCGTCTCCGCCGAGCGCACCGTGACGAACGACACGTATCCGCAGACGATAGACGTCGACGGAGGCATCACGATCGTCGACGTGCCCACGCGCGAGGCGGCGATCGAGTGGGCCGCGAAGGTCGCGGCGGCGTGCCGATGCGCGCAGGAGCTGCGCGAGTTCGCTGAGGACACGATCCACTGATCCTGCTCCGCCCGGCTCCGATTTCCCGGAGCCGGGTGTGGCCGTGCGGGCGATTCGGCGCCCCGTAATGCATGTAGACGTATTAGTCTGCTGAGCAAACGGCTACTAAAGGGGATTAGTCCATGCCTTCCTTGACCCGGCTGGCCGTTGCCAGCGCGAGCGGTCTCGTCGTGATCGCCGCCGCACTGACGGCGACCGCTCCGGCGACCGCGGAGACCTCGCCTCCCGTCTCCGGCGCCGGTACCGCCGCGACCGCCACTCCCACTCCGACTCCGACGTCGACACCGACCGCTGCGCCGACCGCGACGCCCACGCCCGGTCCGCAGGCTCCCACGAGTCAGGCTCCCGCCGCATCCCCGACCTCCGGCCTCACCGAAGACCCGCCGCTGGCCGAGATGAACAAGGAACGCAACCACAGCATGGGGTCGACGATCGCGGCGAATGAGCCGGGCGCCGTGACGCCGCCCGGCGCACTGAGCACGAAGGCCGCTGGGCGCCCGCCAGGAGTGCCCGGGCTCGACGTCAGCGGCTGGCAGGTGATGAACGCCGGCACGTGGGCGAACGTCTGGGCCAACGGAGGCCGGTTCGCGTATGTGAAGGCCACCGAGGCCACCGACTACGTGAGCAGCCAGTTCTCGGAGCAGTACAACGACTCGTTCAACGCCGGCCTGCTGCACGGCGCCTACCATTTCGCGACGCCGAACACGTCGAGCGGAGCAGCTCAGGCCAACTGGTTCCTGAACCACGGCGGGCAGGGCACGGCCGACGGGCGCACGATGCCTCCGCTGCTCGACATCGAATACAACCCGTACGGCGCCACCTGTTACGGGATGAGCCAGGGCGCGATGGTCTCCTGGATCCAGGACTTCTCCAACACCATCCAGGCCCGCACCGGTAAGTTGCCGGCGATCTACTCGACGACCAACTGGTGGATCCAGTGCACCGGAAACTCCTCGGCGTTCGCCAGCCACCCGCTGTTCATCGCGCGCTACCCCAACAACATCGCCGACGGAGCCGGAACGCTTCCCGCCGGATGGTCGGCATACACGCTGTGGCAGTTCTCCAGCTCCGGCGTCTTCCCGGGTGACCAGGATGTGTTCAACGGCAGCCTCAGCGACCTCCAGACCTACGGTCTGGGAACGAGTCTGGCGCGCACCGTGGCCAACGCGACCGTGTATCTGATCTCGGGGTCGAACAAGTATCCGATCACGAACGGCACCACGCTGGCCGCCCTCGCGCCGCTCGGCCAGGTCGCGTATGTGAGCCAGAGCTATCTCAACAGTTTCTCGACACAGCAGGTGGTGGGCCGCATCATCCGCTCGCCCGAGGGAACCATCTCGTTCTTCGACTCGGGCATCAAACTGCCGTTCAACTCCTGCGGCCTCGTCACCGACTACGGCGGCTCGTGCGACGCGAGCGGATACGTGCAGCTGTCGAGTCCGCAGGCCGCCCGGTTCGTCACGGGGCCTGCCATGACGCCCTTCCTGAACTCGCGCGGTGGTCCGCTCTATTACGTGCAAGGCGGTCAGCGTCACGAGATCCTGGATGCGACCTCCCAGCAGCAGGCCGGCCTCACCGGGTCGTTCAACACGCTCTCCGCATCCGCACTCGTGCATCTCTCGGCCGGTAAGCCGGTCGTGCGAGACAACGTGTACGCGAAGCGCACCGGCACCTCGGCCGGGATTCTCATCACGGGCGGCAAGGTCTCGACCTTCGACGACAACGCCGCGACCACCATCGGCCTCGCGGCCAAGGCGGTCGGCACCCTGCAACCGGAGAGCATCGCGCAGTTGCCGACGGGCACGCCCTTCACAGGTTCGTTCCAGGCATCCGGCACGTCGACCGTGCAGGTCGCGGCCTCCGACGGATTGCACACCTGGGCATCCGGTGTGGGCGGCGCCTCGTTCAAGCCGGTGACCGTACCTTCGGCCATGCTGAGCGGGTGGGCATCGAAGCCCGC
Source organism: Leifsonia sp. NPDC058292 (assembly GCF_042880955.1). Classification (NCBI taxonomy): domain Bacteria; kingdom Bacillati; phylum Actinomycetota; class Actinomycetes; order Micrococcales; family Microbacteriaceae; genus Leifsonia; species Leifsonia sp. NPDC058292. The sequence continues at coordinate 733 of NZ_JBHVYL010000016.1, read as the reverse complement.
CGTGCAGGTCGGCTCTGCGGTGATGTCGACGGCGAGCGGTACCGTCTATCTGGTGATGCCGAGCAACATCCGGCCGATCAGCTCGTGGGATTCGCTCGTCGCGCTGGCCGGCGGCAAGACGCCGACCATCACCGTGGTTCCGCAGGCGCTGATCGCCACCCTTCCCAAGGGGCCGGTCGCGCTGAACTCGGGAACGCTGGTGCGCAACGCGTCCAATGCGACGGTCTACCTGGTGAACGGCGTCACCAACAAGATCCCGTTCTCCACCTTCGGGCCGCCGAACGAGGCCGGCTTCACCCAGTTCACGTACACCACCGACGACCGGCTGGCGGGCTACCCGACGTCGACGACGCTGCTCGGGTTCGGCGTGATCTGCGGAACGCAGAAGTATGTGAGCGCGGGCGGGAGCATCCACGCGGTGAGCTCCTCGCTGCTCGCCCAGTATCCGTTCACCTACGTGCAGCTCGACAGCTTCACCTGCGGGCTGGTGAAGAAGGGCATCGACGCGACCGCGTTCATCCGCACGCCCGACGGCTCGATCTACTACCTGAGCGGCGGGCAGAAACACCCGATCAACTCGATGGCACGCTTCGAACAGCTATCGGCCGGCAAGCCGTACCTGAACGTCGTGGCGGCCCTCGCAGCCACGATGAAGACGGGGCCGGCGGCCTAGAGCCGGTGCTCGGGCACATCCCTTAACGCACAGCGACCGCGAGAGTCTCCTCTCGCGGTC
>NZ_JBHVYL010000015.1:0-88889 GCF_042880955.1 Leifsonia sp. NPDC058292 | reverse complement strand
CGTTTAAGGCGCATTCGGCGCAACTCGGCGCACGAGATGCCGGGCGAGAGGGGCGGAGGCGCAGCGTGAGAGCAGGTTCAGCCGACTCGGCGGATGACGCAGGCGGTGACGGCCTGTCGCGGCGCGGCTGGCTTCTACTCGTCGCCGCCACCGTGGTGGTCGGGGCTGCGCTGCTCGGCGTCGGCATCTCCGCGACCGGCCTCTCCGCCGGTGGTGCCGGCGGCGCCGGAGCGGCCGGCTCGTCGACATCGCCGACGGTCGCGAAGCACATCCCCGAGCCGGGATCGGCGCCGGTGCCGCGTGGCCTGCCGCCCCGGCAGACCCGCACGCCGGTCGCCACCGTGCCTTCGCAGCCGGTCGGGTCGCTGGCGCCCGGCGCGTGCCTGCAGACCTACGACTCGAAATGGGCGGACGCGTATCCGGTCGTCGACTGTTCGCAGCCGCACATCGCGCAGTTGCTGGCCACCGGCCGTCTCCCTCAGGCGGCCGATGAGACCTTCCCTGGCACGGATGCGCTGGACAAGCAGGTGAGCGACCTCTGCGAACCGTCGCTCGATTGGGACTGGGTCGCCGTCTGGAACGAAGACGTGCAGCTCGACCTTCGTTACCCGAACACGCCCGAACACTGGGCGACGGGAGCGCGCACGTACTACTGCATCGTCTACACGTACTCGCGCAACGAACTCACCGGAAGCGCGCGAGCCGCCCGGTGACGCTCATCCCGCTCCGGGACGGGCCCACGAGGGCCGCACCTAGAGGTTCGGCTCGTCGTCCTCTTCGTCGGTCATCGCGAACTCGGCGACGTCTTCGAGCGAGGGTGCTTGCGCGCCCTCCGCGGTTCCTTCGTCGAGATAGCCGGTGCCGTCGGGGTAGCCCGCCTCGTCCGGGTATTCGATCTGTTCACGTTCTGTCGTCATGCCCATCACCTCCGCGACCAGCTTGCTCCGTCTGCTTGAGTTTGCGCCACCCGCCGGCGCGATTGTTCTGCACGATCCGGCGCAGAAAGGCGAGCAGCGCCTCCTCGTCGATGGGGTCGCCCTGGCGGAACCCGATGGTGCGCGCCGTCTGATTGTCGCGGCCGGCCGTGATGAGGCCGGCCGGGTCGGGCACGATCGCGCCGTCGTAGACGAACAGGTTGACGTGATCTTTGGCGGCGAGGAAGGCGCACACGTTTCCGTCGAGGACGAAGTACGGCTGAACGCTCCGTTTGATGGTCTCCTGAATGCCCGGATCGGCTCGATGGATGATGGCACGCAGCCGCGCGAACGTCTCGCGCTGCCACTCGGGCAGGCCGCCGAGGTAGGCGTCGACGCGAGGATCCAGCGGTGCGGAGTCCATGTCTCACCATACGCACGAATGGCCCGCCCCAGAAAGGGACGGGCCATCCGTGTGATGCGTCGGCCAGACGGAGGGGATCAGTTGGCCGGCGGCATCAGCACGGTGTCGATGAGGTACACCGTGGCATTCGCGGTGTGGACGCCGCCACAGATGACCTTGGCGTCGTTCACCATGATGTCGTCGCCGGCGCCGGTGACCTTCACGTCGCCGCCCTCGACCGTCTTGTGGGTGCCGTCGATCTTGTCAGGAGCGATCTGGCCGGGAACCACGTGGTAGGTCAGGATCTTGGTCAGCGTCGCCGCGCCCTCGGGCGTCTTCAGCGAGTCGATGGTCGCGGCGTCGATCTTGCCGAACGCGTCGTCGACGGGGGCGAACACCGTGAACTCGCTGCCGTTGAGCGTGTCGACCAGGTTCACATCCGGGTTGAGCTTGCCCGAGACGGAGGCGACGAGGGTCTTCAGCAGCGGGTTGTTCGAGGCCGCCGTCGCCACCGGGTCCTGCGCCATTCCGCTGACCGAACCGGAGCCGTCGGGAACTGACTTCGCGTAGGCGGCGCAGCCGCTGCCGACGAGGTCGGCGGCCGGGTCCATGGCGGACGCGCTGGGGGATGAGCTCTCCGACGGCATCGAGGAGGACGACGAGGCCGATCCGCTTCCGGACGAACAAGCCGAGAGACCGAGAGTGGCCGCTGCGGCGAGCCCCAGAACGGCGATGATGTGGCGCTTCTGTACTCGCATGGGTACTACTCCTTTGTGTGGGATCGGCCGCAGCTGCGAAGCGGCCTTGCACCAGGGGTTCGACACTGCGCCGGGAACGGATTGGAGAACGGCCCGAAGTTTCTCGCGGCGAACGAGGGCGAACCGCGCGAAAGGGTGTTTCGACCCCGGGATTCTGCGCCCGGGAGTGGTCAGATAGGGACATGGCCAACACCCGTCACGTCAGAACGTCCTTCGCCGCTGCTGCCGTCGCCGCCGCGGTGGCCATCATCCTCACGGGATGCGGTGGCCCGTCAAGCTCGCCGACGCCGTCCGGTTCCGGCTCGGGCTCGGCATCCGCCTCCTCGTCGTCGACGCCGCGGCCGACCGGAACGAGCACCGCCGTGCCGGTGGACGGCCAGTGCGCGACGAGCGATCTGACCGGCACGATCGCGAAGGGCGGCGGCGGGGCAGCCGGAAGCGTCGAGGTGACGCTCGTGCTGACGAACAACGGCTCGGCCTCGTGTGCGCTTCAGGGCTGGCCCGGGGTCTCGTTCGTCGGCGACGGCAACGGCACTCAGCTCGGCAAGGCCGCCGACTTCGACCGTTCGACGCCGCACGAGACGGTCACGGTGGCCCCCGGTGGCACGGCACAGGCGCCGCTGAAGATCACCCAGGCGCTCAACTACCCGGAGGCCGACTGCGGCCCGAAGCAGGCCGACGGCTTCCGCGTCTATCCGCCCGGCTCCACCGAGTCGCTGTTCGTGAAGGATGCCGACGTCACGGCCTGCACCAAGGACTCCGCTCCGACCCTGCTCGTCGTCGGCGCGCTCGCCGCTCCCTGACCCGGCCGGGCGGTGTCGGAGGGTCAGCGGATGTCGGTGGCTCGCCGGATGATTGCGGCATGCCGACGCAGCGCGCGAGACTCCTCCTCCTCTTCGAAGCCGAGCATCCCGAGTCGGGTGATGCCGCGGCCAAAGACGAAGCCATCCGGCGTACGTTCGGCATCGAGCCGCAGCGTTACCGCGAGTTGATCGCCGAGCTCGATCGAACGGATGCGCGGGCAGACGCGGCATAGTTCTCTTGTCGTCAACCCCCAGCGCTCCGGGCTTCGCGGGGGTACCGTTCGTGGTCCAGATCGATCACCTGTCGAAAGGACCCCAATGGCTACCGCAACAGCGACCAAGTCGACCACCCGCAGCAAGACCGCAGGGCGTTCCGCGTCCGGCACGACAGCGGCGGGAGTCGCATCCACCCGCCGAGAGCACGCGGAGCATGGATTCGTGGCGTCCGCAGAGCTGGCCGCCAACCTGCAACGGGTGCACGTCGACCTGATCGAACTGCACCTTCAGGGCAAGCAGGCGCACTGGAACGTCGTCGGCAAGAACTTCCGCGACCTGCACCTGCAGCTCGATGAGATCGTCGAGTCGGCCCGCGAGTTCAGCGACGTGGTCGCCGAACGTCTGCGGGCGCTGCACGCCGCCCCGGACGGACGAAGCGCAACGGTCGCGAAGTCCACGAGCCTGCCCGAGTATCCGAACGGCGAGGTCGACACGGCCAAGACCGTCGACCTCATCGTCGAGCGGCTCGAAGCGACCGTGGCCACGATGCGCGACGTGCACGACGACGTCGACGAGGAAGACCCGACGACCGCGGACATCCTGCACGAGATCATCGCGACGCTCGAACAGTATGCGTGGATGGTGGGCGCGGAGAACCGCACCCCCGCCACTCGATGACGCGCGCCTTCTCCGACGCGCAACGCGAGTACCTGACCGCCGCCGAAGCCTGCGAGGGCTCGGCCGGCGGTCTTCTCGCGACCCTGCGACGGCTCGACCCCGCCGCGCTTGCACCGCTTCCCGGCTCGGGTCGCACCGCCGAGCGCTTCCGCTTCCTCGCAACCGTCGCACAAGCGGACGTGACGGCGGCGCGCGTGCTAGAACCGCACCTCGACGCGGTCGCCATCCTCACGGAGGCCGGACAGCGAGCCGACGCCGGGCACGTCTGGGGAGTGTTCGCTGCGGAGGCGCCGGGCACGAAGCTCGAAGCCTCAGAAGACGCGCAGTCTCCCGGCGTCTGGCGTCTCACCGGCGTCAAGCCGTGGTGCTCTCTCGGGGGCAGGCTGAGCGATGCGTTGCTCACGGCGACCACCGGTTCGGGAGCCCGGCGCCTCTTCCGTGCCGACCTGACCCAAGCGGGCGTGCATCCCGAGCCGTCCGCGTGGGTGGCGCGCGGCCTCGCCGATGTCGAGAGCGGGCCGCTGCGCTTCGAGGCCGCGGTCGCTGAGCCCGTCGGCGAGGAGGGATGGTATCTCGAGCGACCCGGGTTCCGTCACGGCGCGATCGGTGTCGCGGCCTGCTGGTGGGGCGGATGCGTTCCCCTCTTCGATGCGCTCGCGACGAAGGCCGCCCGCGAGGGCACGAGCCCGCTGGCGACGAGCCGCGTGGGGCATCTTCACCGCGTGCTGGAGGCCGCGCGACTCGTGCTCGCGCACAGCGCCGAGCGCATCGACGCAACCGGCGAGGGTGGGATCGATGACGACGCTGCTGCCGTGCTCGCCCACACGGCGCGAGGAGCGGTTGCGGATGCGGTGGAGGAGACACTCAGCGCCGCCCGCGACATCCTCGGCCCGGCGTCGCTGGGTTTCGACGAGTCCGTGGCACGCCGCTGTGCCGACCTCGAACTCTACGTTTCGCAGTATCACCGCGGGCCCGACGACGCCTCCCTCTTCGGCCACCTGCCGCAGGGCGGTCTCGGATGGTGAGCTTCGACGCCGACCGCACGCTGACGAGTGCGGCCGAGTGGCGGGCCGACGAGCACTGGCACGATGTCGAGCCGATCGACCTCGCCCAGCTCGACACCCTCGACGAGCTGGTCGTGTTCTCCGCACACGCGGACGACGAGACGATCGGCGCCGGCGGCCTCATCGCCCTCGCGGCCGATCGTGGCGTCGCGGTGCGCGTCGTGGTCGCGACCGACGGCGACGATCGGCGGCCGGCCGAACTCCGGCAGGCCCTCGAAACGCTGGGCGTCCCTGCCCCGGCCGCCGTCACGATCGAGCACCTGCACCTCCCCGACGGCCGCACGAAGCACCACGCCGACGAACTGCGGGCCGGGGTGGAACGCACCCTGTCGCTCGGCAGCGTCCGACGCTGGGTGCTCGCGCCCTGGCCGGGCGACAGGCGCGGCGACCACCGCACCGTGGGCCGGGAGGTCGGAAGCGCCATGCGGACAGGTCGGGGCGAGCTCTTCTTCTACCCGGTCTGGCTGTGGCAGTGGTCAGCGGCAGAGGATGTTCCGTGGAGCCGCCTCATCGATGTCGCGCTCCCCGACGACGTCCGGCTGCGCAAGCAGCGGGCGATCGGCGGTTTCGGCACGCAACTGCGGTCGGCGAACAATCCGGAGGGCGTGCTGACCGAGGAGTTCCTGGACCATTCCCGGCACGGCCGCGAAGTGCTCATCAGACCGGAGGGGTCTGCGCTCGACCGGCACTTCGAACGGCTGCACAGCGACGGCGCCGACCCCTGGGACGTGCGCACCCGCTGGTACGAACGGCGAAAGCGCGCGATCACTCTGGCCTCCCTGCCGCGCGAGCATCCGGGCCGCGTGCTGGAGGTCGGCTGCTCGGTGGGGGAGACCACCGCCCTGCTGGCCGAACGTGCGGAGTCGGTCGTCGCCGTCGACGTCTCGGCAGCGGCCGTGGAGACGGCGACGCAGCGGGTGAGCGCGCATCCGAACGCCGTGGTTCGCAGGATGCGGGTGCCCGCAGCCTGGCCCGACGGCCGGTTCGACCTCATCCTCATCTCCGAAGTCGCCTACTATCTGGCGGCCGATGAGTGGCGAGCGGTGATCGACCGCTGCCGGTCGTCGTTGACCGAGGGAGGCGCCGTGGTGCTCTGCCACTGGCGGGGAGCGGCCGACGATTTCGCCCAGTCGGGCGAGAACGCGCACGAGGTGTTCCGCACGGAGTCGGGACTGAGCGCCACGGTGACGCACCGCGAGAGCGACTTTCTGCTCGAGGTGTTCGAGTGAGGTGGGGCGCGATGAGGAGACGGATCCGGCACCTGGTGGTGGTCGTGCCCGCGCGCAACGAGGAGGCGACGCTCGACGCGTGCCTGCGGTCGATCGCCGTGGCCGCAGAGCGGATCGCACCGGTGACCTGCACCACCGTTCTCGTTCTCGACGCGTGCACAGACGGCTCGCGGGAGATCGCGGCCCGGCATCCGAGCCTCGTGACGATCGAGCGGAGTTTCGAGAACGTCGGGCTGAGCCGTGCGGCAGGGGTGGAGGCCGGGCTCCGGCTCGCGAACGCCGATCCGAGAACCGTCTGGATCGCTACGACGGATGCGGACAGCGAGGTGCCTCCCGGCTGGCTGGCGCGCAACCTCCGGGCGGCGCGGGATGCGGACGTCTTCGTCGGCGCGGTGGTGCCGGTGCTGCACGACCTGGACGATTCCCGCCGAGACGCCTGGGTCCGCATCCACCCGCCGGGCGCGACCCTGGGTCACGTGCACGGAGCCAACCTCGGCGTGCGAGCCGACGTCTACCTGCGCTCGGGCGGTTTCGCCGCGCTCGCACGGGACGAAGACGTCACGCTCGTCGAACGGCTGCGCGCGGGCGGCGCACGGGTCGCCGAATCCGAAGACGATCCGGTCGTGACCTCGAGCCGGCTCGAAGGCCGGGTGTCCGGCGGCTACGCGCAGTACCTGAACGACCTGGGCCTGAGCGACCTCGCCCCGACCTGATCCGAAGCGAGCCGGGGCCGCGGATGACCGACGCAGCTCAGCCGAGCATCAGCGCGTTCGGGTCGCTCGGCGAGACGCGGAACGGCAGCACGCTGCCCGGCTGCCAGTTCGAGAGCGCGCTGTCGGCGATCACCGTTTGGTAGACGGTGCGATACGCATCCCGCCCCTCGAGCTTGAGGTCGAGGTGCACCCGATAGACCGGCGTTCCGGCCACATCCGTCGCGGTCGGCTCGATCGCAACGACGGTGCCGGAACCTTGCGCCATGGTCGCGTATGCGGCCATGTTCGCGAACGGGTTCGCGGCAGACATCCCGTGACTGCCGAGCGGCGCGTTGGGGTCGGTGCCCGCGAACTGTTCGGCGAGGTCGGCCGACATCTTGAGGTTCGCCGCATAGTCGGTGGTCGCGGTCTGCTTCGCGCCCGCCTTCATCAGGCGGAACACATCGCGGAAGACGCCCACGGTCAGCTCGTGAACGCGATCTTCTGCGGATCGGCCGGGTCGACGGCCACCTCGTGCGAGCTTCCTTCCGCATAGTTCGCGAGGAACTGCGGAGCCACCATCTCGCGCTTGCTCACGAGGTACGGCGCCGCGCCAGGCAGGGTGACCTCGACCTGCAACTGGTACCAGGGGTTGCCCGACACCCGCTCACCGGTGTCGACCGCGGAGCGGATCACCGAGGTGCCCTTCGCTCCGACGGCGATGATGCGGTTCAGTTCCTGACCGTAGGCGGTGAGCACCTCGCGGTCGGCGTACATGTCGGCGCTGACGCTCCCGGCGTTCGCCATGGTCACCGCTCCGCCTTGGGCGTACCCGGCGTCTTTCAGAGCTTGCGAGGCGAGCTCCTGCGCCGCGGCGGCTTGGGCTGCCCAGTCCTGCGCACCGGCCCCTGCGCTGTCGGCGGCCTTCTTCGCGCGGTCGAACAGTCCCATGGATTCTCCTTGCGTCGGGGCGCGGAACGGTCCGCCATCGGCGGCGGTCTCCCGTCGTCTACCGGGCCGCCCTCAGTCTGGCAGGGGCCGGCTGGTGCTCGCTAGAGTCGTCGGCATGGTGGATCCGCTGCACTTCGATCGCCACGCGGAGGTCTACGAACGGGCGCGGCCGCCCTATCCCGACGCACTCTGGGCGCGCCTTGCCGGCCTCGGCCTTCTGTCGCGCGGCGACCGCGTGCTCGACCTCGGAGCCGGAACAGGGCAGGCCGCAGGCAGGCTCCTCGGTTTCGGGATGCAGGTCACCGCCGTCGAACCGGGCCCGGCCCTTGCCGCGCGGCTCCGCTCCGCCCTTTCCGCGGTTGAGGTCATCGAGTCGACGATCGAAGGCGCATCGCTGACCGACGGCGGATACGAGCTGGCCGTGGCCGCCACCTCCGTGCACTGGTTCGACCTGCCGGTGGTGCTCCCGAAGCTGCACCGCGCCCTCGTCTCCGGTGGTCATTTCGCCGTGTGGCGCACCGTCTTCGGCGACCCGTCGGCAGAGGTCACCCCTTTTCGCGAACAAGTTGCCAGGATCGTCGCCCCTCGCACCGCGCCGCCGCGACCGGGACCGTCGGAGTCGGCGACCGCATCCTGGGCCGACGAGCTCGTCTCAGGTGGGTGGTTCCGGGTGGTCGACCGGGTGGAGTTTCCGTGGCGGATCGAGCTGGATGCCGACCAGATCCGCGACCTGTTCACCACGTTCAGCGACTGGTCGCTCAGCGAGGTGGAGCAGGCGGCGGCGGCCGTGCGTGACCTCGGAGGCACCGTGACGGAGCACTACCTCACGCCGCTCATCGTGCTCGAGCGCGTGCCCGGCAGCGACCTCGCCTGACCGCACCAAAGCCATCGAGTCCAGGAAGAATGCTCCCAATCGCACGATTTTGGAGCTTTCTTCCTGGACTCGATTGCTTTGACTAGTCGCTGCGCACGGGTCCGAGGGCGGAGCCGTCGTTGTGGCCCGCCGCTGCGCCCTTCAGTTCGATCAGGATGGTGTGCGTCTCGGTGTCGCCGATGTTCTCGCCCGCGTGCCGTTGCGCGGGGAGCCAGACGGCCTGGCCGGAGTCGAGTTGCGTCGTGAACTCGCGGTCTCCGGCCATGAGTCTGCGACGGAAACCGCTCAGGGTGACCATCACGCTGTTCGGATGGTCGTGCGGCGTCGTGACCGTGCCGGGCACGTCGTCATACGCGAGCACGCGCACGAGATCGTTCTCCCAGAGCACGTGATAGTTGTCGGGGTTCGTCACCGTCGGATCGTCGTCGATCATGAACGAACTGTACGCCCGGGCACTGGGGCCCGGGCGTACAGGGTGACACATCGATCCAGGTCAGAGCTGGCCGTCATCCATATCTGATGTGCGGCGGCTGATGCGCTCGCCTGTCGCGGGGTCGACCGCGGTGCGGCTCGTGGTCACCGACGTGCGACGCCGCGTGATCAGGATGATCCCGAGGATGATGCCGACCACGCCGGCTGCCATCAGGATGTAGCCCACCAGGTGAAGATCGACCCAGCCGATGTCGACGTTGACCGCGAACGCGAGGATGGCGCCGATCACGAGCAGAACGATTCCGGTTCCCAGACTCATTGGATTCCTTTCGTCAGGGGTCTCGGGTCAGACTCGTCGGCTGCCCGTGAGCATACGGACGAGCCAGACGATGACCGCCAGCACGAGCAGCACGATGCCGACCCACAGCAGGAAGTTCAGCGACTGCACGAACCCGCCGGTGAGCAGCAGGATGATGGCGATGATGGCGATGACGATCAAGAGGATGTTCATTGCGGTGACGCTCCTTCCGACACGGGTCGCGGTCGCGACCCTTGGCGGAGTCCACACAACAACTAGTTCACCGAACTAACAAGTGCCTGGCGGCGTTGATTTTGCGGGAAATGAGGGTATTGGGATGCGGCCGACGCGCGATCGCGCCTACTTGTCGATGCCTACTTGTCGATGCCGTCGACGGCCGACTGCAGGCGGCTCAGGAACCGGGTCACGGTGCGCATCTCCTCCGGGCTGAGCGACTCGGCGGCGAGGATCACCTGCTCGTGGGTGTCGCCCACCGCATCCCGCACGCTGGGATCGGTCAGTCTCAGCGGAACGATCTCGACGGAGCGGCGGTCTGTCGCACTGGCTCTCTTCTGCACGTAGCCGTCACGCACCAGCCTGCCGATGAGAGTGGTGGTGGATGCGCTGGAGATGCCGAGGTAGTGGGCGATGTCTTTGGCGTTGGTGACTCGTCCGGCGTCGTCGTTGGCGAGGATGAACCGGAGCGCGAGGAAGTCGTTCTCGCTGATGCTCATGGAGACGCCGCGGCGGCGTCGCATCGCTGCTTCGGCCGCACGGTACGACCGGAGCGCATTGAGCACGGTTCTGGTGTCCGGCGCGGGTTCGACGTCCGGATCGCCGTCGTGGGTGCGAGGCGAATCGCTCATGCCACCCATTCAGTGCACCGAATGTCTAGTTAATCTAGGCATTCCGAGCGGGTGGTCAGGTTCGGGTGTGGCGGCTACCCTGGACGGCGCGCATCCGAGAGGCGGATCCGCGCGGAAGGAGCACGCCATCGAAGACAGCGGCCCGGTCGTCTTCGGCGACCGTTTCGAGGTGGAGCATGTCATCGGGCGCGGTGGGATGGCCGTGGTCTGGCGTGCGCACGACCGGCAACTCGACCGGGCTGTCGCCGTCAAGGTGTTCCCCCCGGGCGAGGCGAGTGACTCCGCGCGACGGGAAGCCGAAGCCCAGGCTCTGGCGCGGGTGAACCATCCGAACCTGGTCACGCTGTTCGACGCCCACCTCGCGACCGCCGGAACGGACGAGCCGAGCTACATCGTGATGGAGCTCGTCGACGGCCCCAGCCTGCGGGACGAGCTCGATCGCGGGCCGCTCCCCGCCGAGGAGGTCGCCCTGCTCGCAGCGGAGTTGGCCGAAGCTCTCGCCGCCGTGCACGCGGCCGGCATCGTGCACCGCGACTTGAAGCCGGCGAACATCCTGCTGACCTCGACGGGCCTCCCGTCGCAGCCCTATCGCGGCAAGCTCGCCGATTTCGGCATCGCCCACCTCGTGGGGTCGGAGCGCATCACCACCGACGGCGTGGTCGTGGGAACTGCGGCGTACCTCAGCCCCGAGCAGGCTCGCGGGGACGAGCCCGGCCCGCCGTCCGACATCTACGCGCTGGGATTGATCGTGCTCGAATGCCTCATGGGTGAAAGGCCGTTCGCCGGCACCGCCGCCGAGTCGATCGGCACGCGGCTGCTTCGCGATCCGACGATTCCCGACGGCCTGCCGGCGGACTGGGTGCAGCTGCTGCGCGAGATGACGGCGATGGATGCGGCGGCGCGGCCCGACGCGATGGACGTAGCGGTGCGCTCCCGGGCGGGGGCGGTCGAGCTGGCGGGATGGGCGCCCGTCGCCGCCGGCGTCGGCGCCGCCGCTGGAGTGGGTGCCGACGCGTCTGCGTTGGAGCCGGACGCGCCGACGCGCGCCGAGGTGCCGACCGTGCGGATGGAGGCTGCTGAGGTGTCCGCGCCGACGGCGACGACCGGCCGTGCGCGCCGGCGAGTCGTCGGTGTCGCCCTGGTGGGTGCCGCGCTCGTGATCGCCGCGCTCGTCACTGTCATCGCCGTCTCCTCCGGCGGCGGGCAGGAGGCTGTTCCGACGCCGCGGCCGTCGACGACGGCGCCGGTCGCTCCGGTGTCGAGCCCCGAGCCTGCCCCGGCGAGCAACGAGCCGGCGGCGACCCCGACCGTCGCTCCTCCCGCGAACCCGGCACCGGGAAATCCCGGGAAGGACGACAAGAAGGGCAAGGGCAACGGCAACGGAAACGGCAACGGCGGCAAAGGCAAGGACAAGTAGCCGGTCAGCTCGCGCTGGCGAGGATCTCGGCGATCCGGCCCTTGCACCCTCCGCACCCCGTTCCCGCGCGGGTGTCGCGGCCGACGCACTCGACGGTGCTGCTCCCCGCATCCATCGATTCGGAGATCCTTGCCACGGTGACGCCGTTGCACCAGCACACCGTCGCATCCGGAGCGAGCGGGTCTGACGTCGCAGCCGATGAGGCCGTTGGCGCGTCGAGGCGCAGGAACACGGTCGGATCAGCGGGAACCTCCGACCCGCGCTCGAAGAGCAGGGTGAGCTCGGCGCCCGCGCGCGGCATGCCGACCGCGATGAAGCCCGCGAGGGTTCCGTCGCGCACGACGGTCTTCAGATAGCCGCCGCGAGCGGGGTCGAGCCAGAGGCTGACGTCGGCGGACGCATCCACCCAGGGTTGGGTCGTGTGCTCCCCGCCGGAGACGACGTCGATGCCGGTCGCCTTGAGCATCACGACCGCCGGCCGCTCGGGCGTCGTCGCGCCGTCGGCGGCCTCGCCCCCGAATCGTCGCGCCAGAGCCGCGGCCTGCCGCCAGCCCGGACCGATCAGTCCGCTCGGCGCGCCCGGCACCCGTCCGCCCGCATCCCTGTCTTCGGGCGAGGCGATCTGCGCACAGTCGCCGATCGCGAAGATGTCGGGGTCGGCCCAAGTGCGCAGGTCTTCACCCACCAGGATTCCCGCCGAGCAGTCGAGGCCCGCGGCGGACGCCAGCTCGGTTCTCGCGCCCACCCCGCACGACAACACCAGCAGGTCGCCGGGGATGTGCTTGCCGTCTGCGCAGAGCACGGCGTCGAACCGTTGCACGCCGTCGTCGTCGTGGCGCAAAAGCAGACCCTCGGCCCGCGAGTGCGAGGCCAGTCCGATGCCCTGTCGGCGGCTGGCCTGAGCGAGCATCCGGCCGCCGTGATCGTCGAGGTTGCGCGCCATCGGGATCTCGCCGTGGTGCACGACGACCACTTCGGCGCCATGCTCGGCCGCCGCGAGGGCGAACTCCATGCCGAGCACCCCGGCGCCCAGCACGACGATTGTTCCGCCCGCCGCGACGACCGGCGTGACGACGGCGGCGTCGACGAGATCGCGCATCGCCACGACACCCCGGGGGAGGGCCGCCGCGCCCCGGTCGAGCGCGCCGGCCGACACGAGAGGGTCTGTGCGGAATCGGCGCGAGCGCTGCAGCCCGTCGAGCGTTGGAACGTTCGCGCGGGCGCCGGTGGCGAACACCAGGCGGTCGTAGGGGATGCTGTCTCCACCCTCGACGGTCACCCGCTGCCGCAGGCGGTCGACACTGAGCGCCGCCTCGCCGAGCCGGATGACGACGCCCACGGCCAGGGCCGCCGCCGTGTCGGTGATCTCGAGGCGGTCGCGATCGGCGGCTCCCACCGCGTATTCGGCGACCAGCACCCGGTTGTAGGCGTCTTCCGTCTCCGCACCGACGACGGTGAGCTCGACGCGCCCTGCGGCGACGGCCGGCGACAGTTCTTCCACGAAGCGGGCGCCGACCGGTCCGTAGCCGATCAGCACGACGCGCAGCGGTCGCGTGCCAGTGCCGCTCATCGGGCGCGCTCCGCCGGCTGCCGCTCGTTGGTTGTCACCGTGACGAGCGTGCGCTTGAACTCGGGCATGAACGATACCGGGTCCACGATTGACTCCGTGAGCAGATTGGCGCACTGCTCGCCAGCGAAGTGGAAGGGGAGGAACACGGTGTCCAGACGCATCCCTTCGGTCAGGTCCGCTCGCGCGGACACGTCGCCGCGGGCGTTCGATATCCGAACGCGGTCGCCGTGGGCGATGCCCAGACGGGCCGCGGTCTCAGGATGCAGTTCGGCCCGCACCTCCGGGCGGGCGGCCAGCAGCTCGGGCACGCGGCGGGTCTGCGCACCCGACTGGTAGTGCTCGAGAAGCCGCCCGGTGATGAGGGTCAGCGCTCCGCCCCGCTGCGCTCCTGGATCGCGCTCCACCGCCGAGACCGCGACCAGGCGTGCTCGGTCGTCGTCGTGACCGAAGCGGTCGAGGAAGAGCCGCGGGGTTCCGGCGGATCCGGCCGGGTACGGCCAGTACGCCTCCACCTCGGTGTCGAGCAACGCGTGGCTGAGACCCGAGTAGTCGGCGATGCCGCCCGCGGATGCCCGGGCGAGTTCGTCGAAGACGGCCGCCGGTTCGGCCGGCCACACAGAGGGAGCGCCGAGACGATCGGCCAGGTCGGCGAGGATCGCGAGCTCACTGCGCGCCTGCCCAGGCGGTGGAAGAGCCTGGCGTCGTCGGATCACGCGACCTTCCAGCGATGTCATCGTGCCCTCCTCCTCCGCCCACTGGGTCACCGGCAGGATGACGTGCGCGAGTTCCGCCGTCTCCGACAGCACGAAGTCGCACACCACGAGAAGGTCGAGCGAGCGCAGTCCGGCGCGGATGGCGGTGACGTCGGGGCCGGAGACCACCACGTTGGCGCCGTGGACGAGCAGGGCCCGAACGCCTCCGGCTGCTCCGAGCATCCCGAGCAGTTCGACCGCCGGAACTCCAGGCCCGGGGATGGTCGCCGGGTCGACGCCCCAGACCTCGGCCACGGCGGCGCGCGCCCGAGGGTCGGCGATCTTGCGGTAGCCGGGCAGCTGATCGCATTTCTGCCCGTGCTCCCGGCCGCCCTGCCCGTTGCCCTGCCCGGTGAGGGTGCCGTAGCCCGAGCGACCCGTTCCGACCAGCCCGAGAACGAGCGCCAGGTTGATCGCCGCCGTGGCGGTGTCCGTGCCGTCGACGTGCTGTTCGACACCGCGCCCGGTGAGGATGTAGGTGCCGCGGCCGTTCGCGAGTCGCCTCGCCACCTCCCGCAGCTGCGAGGCGGGAACGCCCGTGTGCTCCTGCACCCGTTCCGGCCACCATCGGCCGACGCTCCGGCGAAGCGACTCGTAGCCGACCGTGCGCCGGTCGACGTAGTCGTGGTCCACGAGACCTTCGGAGATGACGATGTTGAGCAGCCCGAGAAGCAGCACCAGGTCGGTTCCCGGCGCCGGCTGCACGTGCATCCCGCCACCGTCGGCGGTCAGTTCGGCGGTCTGCGAGCGGCGCGGGTCGACGACGATGAGGCCACCGGATGCGCGGGCGCCGGCCAGGTGCCCGATGAACGGGGGCATGGTGGCAGCGACGTTGGAGCCGAGCAGGAGGATGGTGTGCGCGTCATCGAGGTCGGTGACGGGGAACGGCAGCCCGCGGTCGACGCCGAACGCCCGGTTGCCGGCCGCCGCGGCCGACGACATGCAGAAACGTCCGTTGTAGTCGATTCGCGACGTGCCGAGCGCCAAACGGGCGAACTTGCCGAGCAGGTACGCCTTCTCGTTCGTCAGCCCGCCGCCGCCGAAGACACCGACCGCGTCGGCCCCGTGCGACTCGCGGAGGGCGATGAGCCGGCGGGCGATCAGGTCGAGAGCTTCGCCCCACGTCGCCTCGGCGAGCCCGTTCGCGCCGCGGATGAGCGGTGTGGTGATCCGGCCGCCCGTCCGCAGCAGCTCCGCCGACGTCCAGCCCTTCTTGCACAGCCCGCCCCGATTGGTCGGGAACGAGCGGCCGGCCACGGTGACCGGAGCGCCGTCCTCCGCAGCCGGGGCGGGCGTCAGCGTCATCGCGCACTGGAGCGCACAGTACGGGCAGTGGGTGGCAGCGGCGGCCACCGCATCCTTCGTGCCTGATCCGCTGCCGGTGGTGTCGGTCATGGTCGTCGCATCCCGCTGATGATCAGATGCGAACGCCGCGGCGCCGGCCGTAGACCGCGATTGCGACGGTGATGCCGAGGAACACGACATACGCTGCGACGAACCAGCCGAGACCCGTCGTGTACGTTCCGGTGGTGCTTTTCGACAGGCCCAGCACCTGGGGGATGATGAAGCCGCCGTAGGCGCCGAAGGCGGAGATGAGTCCGAGTGCCGCTGCGGCGGTGCGCTGCGCGCCGAGGTCGCCGGGAGAGCGCTCGCCGTCGGCGGCTCCCGAGCGGAGGGCGAACAGCGTCGGGATCATGCGGTAGGTCGCTCCGTTGCCCGCCCCGCTCGCGACGAAGAGCACGAGGAAGAAACCAAGGAACAGCCAGAAGTTGTCGAGCGGCAGGGTCACGATCACCGCGAGCGCGCCGAGCGCCATGATCACGAAGGCGACGATCGTGATCGAGCTTCCGCCGAACCGATCGGCCAGGTGGCCGCCGAACGGTCGGGCGAGCGAGCCGACGAGAGCGCCCAGGAACGCGAGCGACAGCGTCGCGCTACCGACCCCGAAGGTGCTGAACGCGGGGAACTGGTCGGCGATGAGCTTCGGGAACACGCCGGAGAAGCCGATGAACGAGCCGAACGTGCCGATGTAGAGCAGCGACATCACCCACAGTTGCGGCGCCCGGAGTGCCGCCAGCGACGCCTTCACATCGGCTTTGGCGCTGGAGAGATTGTCCATCCGCTTCCAGGCGCCGACCACGGCCACGAGGATGAGCGGAATCCAGATGAGCCCGGCGAGCGGTAGCTGCAGTGTGACGCCGGCGCCGATCGTGATGACGATCGGCACCACCAGCTGTGCGACGGCCGCCCCCAGGTTGCCGCCGGCCGCGTTGAGCCCGAGCGCCCATCCCTTGCGCCGTTGCGGGTAGAAGTAGGTGATGTTGGCCATCGAGCTCGCGAAGTTTCCGCCGCCGAGGCCGGCGAGCGCGGCGACGAGGAGCATCACGCCGAACGGCGTCTGCGGGTCGGCGACGCAGAAGGCCAATCCCACTGTGGGGATGAGCAGCAGCGCGGCCGAGATCACCGTCCAGTTGCGGCCGCCGAAACGCGGAACCATGAACGTGTAAGGGAAGCGGAGGGTCGCGCCGACGAGGCTCGGCACCGAGATGAGCCAGAAGATCTGCGAGGTGGAGAAGTCGAATCCTGCCGCGGGCAGCGAAACGACGACGATCGACCAGAGCTGCCAGACGACGAAGCCGAGAAACTCGGCGAAGATCGACCAGCGCAGGTTGCGGGCGGCGACGGATGCGCCCTCCCGCTTCCACTGCGCGGCGTCCTCCGCGTTCCACCCGTCGATCCAGCGCCCCGGGCGACGGACGAGGGATGCGGATGCGGTCTCGGGTGCCGCGGACGGTTCCAGTGCCACTGCCGCGGGCGACGGGGACGGTGCGTTCATCGGTGCCTCCAGGTGGATCGATCGGTGGTGCGCTGATGGTTCGTGAAGAGAGTGCGACGGCCTCAGTGACCGGGCACGGGCCGTGTGCCGGCGTCGTCGAAGAGACCGCACACGATGTCGACGAGCTCGCGGGGCGGCCGTTCGCCTTCGACGAGGAGCGGGCCGCTGGTCACGTCGGCTCCCGCCGATGCGGCGAGCGAGGCGAAGTAGCCAGGCGCCAGCAGGTAGGTCGCGACGACGACACGGCCGGGGGCGTCGTTCCGCGTCGAGGCCACCGCATCGGCGACCCGCGGCTCGGCCGCCGAGATGAACGAGGTCACGACGGGTCGGCCGAGCGCGGCCGCGAGCAGGTGGCCCATCACATGGCAGTCGGCGACCGCCGACGCGTCGGTCGAGCCGGCTGCCGCGAGCACGACCCTGTCGTCCTCCCGCAGCCCGGCCTCGCGGAGCCGGCGCACGAGCACCGCGATGAGGCGGGCGTCGGGGCCGAGTGCGCCCGTGACCCCGACGGTTCGCGGTGTCTCGGCGGTGGCCGCATCGGCGGCCGCGGCGGCGAGGTCGACTTTCACGTGGTAGCCCGCCGACAGCAGCAGTGGCACCACGGTGGCCTCTTGATCGGGCGCGACACCGGCGATCGTGGTCGTGACCTCCGGCTCCTGCACGTCGACGAACGCGTCGGCGACGTCGAGCTCGGGTCGGGCATCCCGCACGGCCTGCACGAGGGCGGCGACCGACCGCCGGCCGGCTGCGTCTGACGTTCCGTGCGATGCGGCGACGAGCGCTCGGGCGAAGCGCACGGACACGAAGCCGTCGTCGTCGTGGCGAACGTGCCACATCGGCAGACGTCGTTGCGGATCGGTGAGGCATCGCCCCGTCTCGAGGTCGTACACGTCTTTGTGCAGCGGGGATGCGATCGTCGGGCGCCCTGCGCGGGAGCCGACGATGCCGCGGGCCATCACAGACGCTCCGGTGGCCGGGTCGAGGTTGGAGAACGCGAACAGGCTGTCGTCGGGCAGGCGCACCACGGCGACCTGCCGTCCGTGCACAAGGGCCGCCTCGGCCCACATCGGCTCGAGGTCGGTGATGTGGCAGACCCGGGTCCAGGTGGCCCCGGATGCGGACGTCGCCGTGTTCGCCGCCGTGCTCGCCGCTCGTGCCGTGTCGAGTTCGTATGCGATCGTCATGCCGTTCCACCGTCCTGCCGTCGGTCCACCGCTCGGAGCTTCCTGTTGCTGACTCACGCTAGGCAGCCCGTGTTTCGGTGGATCACGCGCACCGTGTCGCTGTTGTAACGAAGACCTCACGACGCGTCCAGGCGGCCGTGAGGATCCCGACACACACCGTCACGTGGAGGCAACGGGGGCGTCACGCGCGCTGCGTAGGTTCGAGGCATCCGCACGAGCAGGAGGTAGAGATGAGCGTCGACAGCATCGCGCGACACCCGCAGGGCTCCGACGTGGTGGTGATCGGCGGCGGTCCCGCTGCGCACCGTCTCGTCGAGTCGTTGGTCGCGCGGAGAAGCGCCGCCGGGTCACCGACCATCACCGTGTTCGGCGAGGAGCCGTGGCTGCCGTACGACCGGGTCGCCCTCTCGTCCCGGCTGCTCGGCGGGGTCGGCGGTGCGGAGGTCGACCTGACGCTGGGCGACGGGCGGCTCTGGACAGAGCCCGGCGTCACCTACCGTTCCGCAACCCGCGTCGTCGGCTTCGATCCTGTCGCTCGCACGGTGCGTCTCGATTCGGGCGACGAGCACTCCTACGGTGACCTCGTGCTCGCCACCGGCTCGACGGCCACCGTGCCTCCGGTCCCCGGCGCCTCGGCCGGCCGTGTCTACCGCACGATCGACGACGTCGACGCGCTCGCCGCCGAGGTGCCCGAGTTGTCGGCCAAGCACGGCCGCCCGGCACGCGTGGCCGTGGTGGGCGGCGGCCTTCTCGGTCTCGAGGCGGCCGGCGCCGCCAAGGCGCTCGGAGCTGTGGTGACGATCGTCCACTCGGGCCGCTGGCTGATGTCGGCCCAGCTCGACGAGGGCGCCGGGCAGGCACTCGGGCGGATCATCGCAGCCCAGGGCATCGAGCTCCGTCTCGGCGACCGCCCGACCGAGGTCATCTGCGGGCCGAGCGGAGCCGTGCTCGGTCTCGGTTTCGCCGACCGCAGCGCCGTGACCGCCGACCTGGTCGTGTTCTCGATCGGCATCACGCCGCGGGACGAACTGGCTCGGGATGCGGGCCTCCGGCTCGGTGCGCGCGGCGGCGTCGCGATCGCAGACGACTGCTCCACCTCGGCCGAGCACGTGTGGGCGATCGGCGAGGTGGCCAGCGTGAACGGCGGCTGCGTCGGGTTGGTCGCGCCGGCGAACGCGATGGCGGAGGTCGTCGCCGACCGCATCGACGGAGGGGCGGCCCTGTTCCCCGGTGTCGACGATGCGACGAAGCTCAAGCTCTCCGGGGTGGACGTCGCGAGCTTCGGCGACGCTCTCGCCGTCGCCGACGGTGCGCTGGAGGTCGTCTACGCCGACCCCGCCCGCGGGCTCTACCAGAAGCTGGTCATGAGCGCCGACGTCAAGACGCTGCTCGGCGGCATCTTCGTCGGCGACGCGTCGCCGTACCTCTCCCTGCGACCCTTGCTCGGTCGCGAGCTCCCCGGCGAGCCCGCGTCGTACCTCTCCGCGGCGGGCGCCGAGCCGCCGGCCGGCCTCTCCCTGCCCGACGACGCTCAGGTGTGCTCGTGCAACAACGTCTCCGCCGGCGCCATCCGCGACCTCATCCGCGGTGAGCACGGCGACGCCTGCACCGACCTCGCTGAGCTGAAGACGTGCTCGCGGGCGGGAACCCAGTGCGGCTCCTGCGTGCCGCTGGTGAAGAAGATCCTCGAGACGGAGTTGGTGAGCGCCGGTGTCGAGGTGTCGCGGGCGCTGTGCGAGCACTTCGAGCTGAGCCGCAGCGAGCTGTTCGAGTCGGTGCGGATCCTGGGCCTGCGCACGGCCGGCGAGGTCTTCGACCGGTTCGGCAGCGGCCTGGGCTGCGACATCTGCAAGCCGGTGGTCGCCTCGGTGCTCGCCACCCAGACCTCGGCGTACATCCTCGACGGCGGGGCCGGACCCCTGCAGGACACCAACGATCGTGCGCTCGCCAACATGCAGAAAGATGGCACGTACTCGGTCGTGCCGCGCATCCCGGCCGGCGAGATCACCCCGGCCAAGCTCAAGGTGATCGCCGAGGTCGCCGAGCAGTTCGACCTCTACACGAAGATCACCGGCGGCCAGCGCATCGACATGTTCGGCGCCCGCTTGGAACAGCTGCCCGAGATCTGGCGCATCCTCGTCGACTCCGGTTTCGAGTCGGGTCAGGCATATGGCAAGTCGCTGCGCAACGTGAAGTCGTGCGTGGGCTCGACCTGGTGCAGGTTCGGCGTGCAGGATTCGGTGGCCATGGCGATCTTTCTGGAGGAGCGTTACCGCGGTCTCCGCTCGCCGCACAAGTTCAAGATGGGGGTCTCCGGATGCGCGCGCGAGTGTGCCGAGGCTCGCGGCAAAGACATCGGCGTGATCGCCACGGAGAGCGGCTGGAACCTCTACGTGGGCGGCAACGGCGGTTTCCAGCCGACGCACGCGCAGCTGCTCGCCGGTGATCTCGACGACGACACCCTCATCCGTTACATCGACCGCTACCTCATGTACTACGTGCGCACCGCCGACCGGCTTCAGCGCACGGCCCGCTGGCAGGAAGACCTCGACGGCGGCCTGGAGCACGTGCGCGAGGTCGTCTGCGACGACTCGCTCGGGATAGCCGCCGAACTCGAAGCCGCGATGGCGTCGCATGTCGGCGACTACCGCGACGAGTGGGCAGCCACGCTCGCCGATCCCGATCGGTTGAAGCGGTTCCGCTCGTTCGTGAACGCGCCGTCCACAGCCGATCCCGCTATGGTGAAGATTCGCGAGCGCGGCCAGGTGCGGCCGCCGTCGACGGAGGAACGCGAGTCGGGTTCCGTCTGGCTCGCCGGGCCGTCGATTCCTGTAAGAGGAGGCTGACATGTCGTTCGACCTCGACCTGAGTTCCCGGGTTGTGCTCGTCGTCGGTGACGCCCAGCTGTCCCGCCGCGCGCTGGCCGAGGCCGTCGCCGGCGGCGCGCGTGTGACGTCGGCCTCAGCCAGCGAGGCGCTCTCCCGGCTCGGTGCGATCGAGCCCGCGGTCGATCTGCTGGTGTGGGTCGACGGACCCCAGGGCACGCGCGACACGCTCGCAGCTCTGGCGCGTGAGCTGCGCATCCCGTTCGCCACCGCAGAGCCCGTGGCCCCGACCCCGCACGGGCAGGTGACGCTCGTCGGTGGCGGGCCCGGAGATCCCGACCTGATCACGATCGCCGGGCGCCGGGCGCTGGCCCGCGCCGATGTCGTGCTCCACGACAGGCTGGGACCGCGCGACGCGCTGCCCGACCTCGCGCCCGGAGCCGAGTTGATCGATGTCGGAAAGACCCCCGGCCATCACGCTGTGCCGCAGCGGGAGATCGAACGCATCATGGTCGAGAAGGCCCGGTCAGGGCTTCGGGTCGTCAGGCTGAAGGGGGGCGACCCGTTCGTGTTCGGGCGCGGAGGCGAAGAGGTGGCCGCTTGCCACCGTGCAGGCGTGCCGGTTCACATCGTGCCGGGGGTCACCAGCGCCATCGCCGTTCCGGCCGAGGCGGGCATCCCTGTGACGCATCGCGAGATCAGCCGCGCGTTCACCGTCATCTCCGGTCATGTTCCGCTCAGCGAAGAGGAGCTGTCGCACGCGGTCGGTCTCGGCGGCACGCTCGTCGTCCTCATGGGCGTGGCGACCCTTCCGCACCTGAGCGCGGGTCTGCGCCGGCACGGGATGCGGGATGACATGCCGGTCGCCGTGCTCGAGCGCGGCTTCACCGAGTCGCGACGCACCACCGTCACCACGATCTCCGGCGTGCTGGAGGCCGTGACGAAGGCGTCGGTGCGATCACCGGCCGTCATCGTGATCGGCGAGGTGGTCACCGCCATCGCGGACGCGGCGAACGACGTGATGAACGACGCAGGGGACGCCGACCTGGTCGCCGCGATCCACGGCCTGGCATGACGATGGACGTCGAAGCGGGCATCCCCGGCTTCCGCCCCGATCAGCTCGACGGCTTCCGCATCGCGGTCACCTCCGATCGCCGGTCGGAAGACCTGCTCGCGGCCTTCCGCCGCCGCGGCGCCGAGGTCACGCACGCCCCGACCATCCGGATGACCGGCGTCGCCGACGACAGCGTGCTCATCGAGGAGACCAAGCGCATCATCGACGGCCGCCCCGACGTGCTGCTGGCCACAACGTCTTACGGGATGCGGCGCTGGCTCGAAGCCGCCGATGCCGCCGGTCTCGGCGACGAGCTGACCGACACGCTGGCCGCGGCCCGCATCCTCGTGCGCGGCCCGAAAGCCCGGGGGTCGATCCGCGCCGCCGGGCTCGACGATCACGGGATGAGCGAGCGGGAGACGACGCTGTCGCTCATCGACATGGTGTTGCGCGACGACGTGCGAGGCCGAACCGTGGCCGTGCAGCTGCACGGTTTCACCGACCCGGCGCAGCTCGCCCGGCTCACGGCCGCCGGGGCGACCGTGCTCACCGTCGAACCGTATCGCTGGATGGTGCACGAGGATTCCGAGCGCGTGCGGCGACTGATCGGCGCGGTCTGCAGTTCCGGGATCGACGCGATCACCTTCACGTCCGCGCCGGCCGTCGACGCGCTCTTCACCATCGCCGACGGCGTCGGCCGTCTCGACGAGTTGCAGGCGGCGATGCGGGACGACGTGGTCGTGGCGGCCGTCGGTCCGGTGACGGCGACGCCGCTCGTGCAGGTGGGCATCCTGCCCATCGTTCCCGACCGGTTTCGCATGGGCGCGCTGATCCGTCTCACCTGCGAGCACCTCGAGAGTACCGCCGTCGCCGAACTCGATACGGAGTCCGGGCCCGTGCAACTGCGCGGAAAGGTGGTCCGTGTCGATGGGGCCGCCACCGCACTCAGCCCAGTGTCGCTCGCGCTGTTCCGCGCGCTCGTGCGGGCCGGGGGCGGCACGATCTCCCGCGCCGAGCTCGCGCGGTCGGCGCCCGAAGCCCTCGACGACCACGGTGTCGATGTGGCGGTGAGCCGATTGCGCGCGGCCCTGCCCGACGGCAGGATCGTGCAGACCGTCATCAAGCGCGGCTATCGCATCGCGGTGCGATCGTGACGGCCGAGCGGTGCAGCGTCGAGGCGTACCTGGCGGAGTTGCTCGTCGGCGCGCGGCCCTTGCCAGCCGAGTCGATCCCGGTGTGCGACTCCCTCGGGCGCGTCGTCGCCGGGCGGATCGCCGCCGCCCAGCCGGTGCCGTTGTTCGACAACTCGGCGATGGACGGCTACGCCGTGCGCACCGAAGACGTCGTCGGTACGACACCAGGGCATCCGGTGACGCTGCGTGTCGTCGGGAGCGCCATCGCGGGTGCGCCGACGCCGAAAGCGCTCGCGGCAGGCGAGGCTGTGCGCATCATGACCGGCGCACCGCTCCCGGCCGGAGCCGACCGGGTGATCCCCGTGGAGTCGAGCGTCTCCGGCTGTTTCGACGACGAGCCCGTCGTGCGCCTCTGGACGTGCGAGCGGCGGCACATCCGTCGCGCCGCAGAGGACATCCCGACCGGAACGCCCCTGGTCGACGCCGGCCGCGCCCTCACCGCGCGCGACATCGGCCTGCTCGCCGCGACCGGGCACAGCTCAGTGCGTGTGCACCGCCGCGCGCGAGTGGCGATCGTGTCGACGGGTGACGAACTCTCGGGCGCTCTCGCCGGGGGCATCCCCGATTCGAATGCGGCCTACCTCGGAGCGGCCGTGCAATCGGTGGGCGCCGAGGTCGTCATCCGCCTCACCGCGCCCGACGACCGCGGGATGCTCGAAGCCGTTCTCGACGAAGCCTCGCGCCACGCCGACCTCATCGTCTCCAGCGGCGGTCTCGGAGCGGGCTCCCACGACCTCGTTCGCCGGGCGATCACCGACGGGCGCGCGCCCGGAGACGCCGGACGGTTTGCGTCGGTCGCGATGAAACCAGGCCGACCCCAAGCTCACGGCCGCTGGCGAGGGGCGCCCTGGATCGCCCTCCCCGGCAACCCGACCGCGGTGCTCGTCTCGTTCGAAGCGTTCGTGCGTCCCGTGCTCGATCGCTTGCAGGGCAGGGCGGTGATGGGCGACTCGGATGGGCGGATCGCGTCTCCCAGCCTGCCCGGGGCGCCGGGAACCCAACGGTTCGTGCCCCTGACCCTGGCCGCAAGCTCCGTCGATGCCTCACACTCTCTGCTCGCGATGTTCGGCGCGCCGGCCATCGGCGTCGTTGCCGCCGCGAGCGAGCGCGTGGCCGCGGGCGACACCATCCACGCGTTCGAGCCGGTATGAGCTTGCCGAGCCTGACCCCGGTGCCGGCGTCGCCGCGGGCGTCGTCGGTCGCTGCGATCGTCCTCGCGGGGGGCCGAGGGTCGCGTCTCGGGCAGTCGAAACCGCTGGCCGACATCGGGGGCGAGCCCCTGCTGCGCCGACCGTTGACCGCGGTCGCCCGGTTCCCGGCGGTCGTCGTCGGCCCGGACGAGTTGGCGGCCACCGTGGGGGAGTGGCCGCGTGCAACCCTCACCCGGGAGATCCCCGCGTTCGGCGGCCCCGTGGCCGGCATCGCCGCCGGGCTGGACCGTCTGCGCACCTTCGCCCCGTCTGCGGACTGGGTGCTCGTTCTCGCGTGCGACCTTCCCCGAGCGCCCGAGGCGGTGGAGACACTCCTCGAATCGGTGCCCGTGCTCACTGCCGCGGAGTCGGGTGCGTGCCTCATGGTCGATTCCCGCCCTCAATGGCTCTGCGGCGTGTACCGTGCCTCCGCGCTTCGGGCGGCCGCGGAGACGCAGCGGTCGAGCGGCGGGCTGGATGCAGCAGCCGTGCGAACGCTACTCGGCCCGTTGACCCTGCGCCCGATCGAAGGTCACAGCGACGAGGCGTTCGACATCGACACCCCCGACGATCTTCGCAAGGCGCACGAGAGGACACCCGACGATGAACGACCTCGATGAATGGCTCACAGCGCTGTCCGATCACCTCGGGTGCGAGGTTCCGGCCGATGTCGTCGGCCCGGTGCTCGACCTCGCCCGCGACGCCGCCCACAACGTGACCCGCCCGGCCGCACCCCTGTCGGCGTTCGTCGCCGGGTACGCCGCCGGGCTCGCGGCATCCCCGACCGCGGTCGGCGAGGCGGCGCCCGGCGTGCTCGACATCGTGGAGCGCGCACGAGCCTTCGCGGAGGCCTGGCCGAACCGGTCCTAGGCCTCTTGCCCGGTTACCGGGCCGGGGCGAGCATCCTCTCCAGCAGCTCCCGCAGGCTCGCCTGCTCGGCCGCGCTCAGGGCCAGCGTCATCGGCGCCAGCGCTTCAGCCGTCTGAGCGGCGACCTGCTTCGCAAGCGCTTCGCCGTCGGCACTGAGGAACACCTCCACGGCGCGACCGTCGTCGGCGCTCGGGGCTCGGTCGACCAACCCGCGTCGCTGCGCCCGGTCGATCAGACCGCTCAGCGTCGACTTCTCCAGCCCCAGGAATTCGGCGAGCTCGGCCATCCGTGGGCGGCGGTCGCGCAGGATCGCGAACATCCGCAACTGCGTGAGCGAGAGGTCGTTCTCGGCGCTGATACGGGTGAGCACGGCCATCGTCGCGAACGCCGTCTGGGCGAGCGCGTCGACCAGCGGATCTCTGAGGGGCGAGGTCATGTCGACAGACTACTTGACTCAGTTCGTGTTACCAACTAATTTGATTCGTAATACAAACTAAATGGAGCCGCAATGAAAGCCGCCGTCGTTTCTTCTTTCGATACCGCACCCCGCTACGAGGAGTTCCCGCAACCCGAAGCCCGTGGGCCTGAGCAGCTGGTCGTCGACGTGGTGGCGGCCGGGGTGCATCCCCGCGTGCTCTCCCAGGCCGACGGTTCGCACTACACCAGCACCGACGAGCTTCCCCTGGTTCCCGGCATCGACGGCGTGGGCCGAGGCGCCGACGGCGAGCTGCGCTACTTCATCCTCCCCGACTCCACCCTCGGCGCCATGGCGGAGCGCACGCTCATCGATGCACGGCGCAGTATCGTGCTGCCCGAAGGGACCGACCCCGTGGCCGTCGCCGCAGCGATGAACCCGGCCATGTCGTCGTGGATCGCGCTTCGCCGCCGCGTCACGTTCGAGCCCGGCCAGAACGTGCTCATCCTCGGCGCCACCGGCAACGCTGGACGTCTAGCCGTGCAGGTCGCGAAGCTGTTCGGCGCCCGACGCATCGTCGCAGCGGGGCGCGACGCCGACCGGCTCGCCGCTTTGCGCGCACTCGGCGCCACCGACACGGTCAGTCTTGCGGGGCCTGCGGACGAGGTCGCCGCGCGCCTCGGCGCAGCATCGAGCGATGTGGATGTGGTCATCGACTACGTCTGGGGCGACACGACGGCGGCCGCGATGGTGGCCGTCGCCACGGATCGCTCCGACCGCGGCCGTCCGCTCACCTGGATCGAGGTCGGCTCGGTCGCCGGGCGCACCGCCGCGATTCCGTCGGCGGCCCTTCGCGCCGCCCGCCTCCAGCTCGTCGGCAGCGGCCAGGGCTCGGTGAGCACCCGCGACATCCTCGCCGAGTTGCCCGCCATCGCCGAGGCGATCACGGCCGGTGCCTTCGCCGTGGATGCTCGCGTCATCCGCTTGTCCGAGGTCGAGTCGGCTTGGGGTGCCGCCGCGAACTCCGCCGAACGCATCGTGCTCGTGCCCTGACGCCTGCGGCCCGGTTGCGATTGCGGTTGCCGTTGCGGCTGCGCTGCGCGCTTAAAGCGGTGGCGGCCCGTGCTGTCGCATGAGCCGCCACCGCCAACCGGGGTTGCAGTGCTGCCGTCCGTCCCCATTGCGGTCCGGCCTGCCATCCGGTTAGTACACGAACCAATTTACCGACGGGTCGGTTTCGGTCAAGGGGGTTGACGACCGCGCCCGTATCCCCTACTGGTGCCTCGGCCTAGAGCCGAAAGTCAGCCGCGGGTGGCTCGATCGTGCACCGTCACGAGGTAGCCGTCGAGGTCTTGAAAGACGAACGTCGTGCCGAACGGGCCGTCGAAGGGCTCCTGCACGACGACGGCGCCCGCGGCTGCGACGGTCGCGTGAAGGGCCATGGCGTCGGGATCGTGCAACCACAGGGCGACGCCGAGTCCTGTCGGCCCGGCGTCGAGATCCACGCCCGGCGCCGGGTCGCGAACGGCGAACGTCGGCTGGGTGTCGAAGACGACGGCGTGCGGCGGCGAGAATGCAGCGCGAGTGAGCCCGACGACCTGCTCGTAGAAGCCGGCCGCCTTCTCGAGGTCGCGAACCTGAAGGGCGATGAAGTCTGGACCGGTGACGGCCATGGCGGTTCTCCTCTATGTCAGTTTCCTTACATGCAAGAGTATGTCAGGATACTGACATGGCCAAGACGCCCCCTCAGGTCGGTTACGTGCTGAAGCAGGCACAGTCGCTGCTCCACCTCCGCATGGAGGAGGCTCTGAAGCCGCTCCACCTCACCGTGTCGCAGTACTCCTGTCTGCATCGCCTGCGCCGTGAGCCGGGCATCTCCGCCGCTGCTCTAGCCCGGGCCACCTTCGTCACGCGCCAATCGATGAACGCGATGCTTCAGCAACTGATCGATCGCGGCCTGGTGGCTCGACCATCCCGTGCCGACAGCGGACGCGCCTTGCCCGCACTGCTGACGGATGCGGGTGCCGACGCCCTCGACGCGGCCCAAGAGCTCGTCGACGGCGTCGAGCAACGGATGCTGGTCGGCCTCTCGCCGACCGAGACGGCCGCGCTCGCCAGCGGCCTCGCGGCGTGCGTCGCCTCGCTGGACAGGTGAGTGGATTCGGCCGCCGGCTGGTCCGCTCATTCGTCGGCGCCCGGCGCCGGCGGGGTCACTCGGTGCCCTCGATGGAAGTACAACAGGGCTTCCACCCCAGGAAGCCTGCCGTCCGCAGGGTATCCGCGTGGCGACGTGGTCGGGACGTCGGAGACCGACGAACCTCTAGGTGGACCTGTCATCGTTTGCCACAGTCGGAGCATAGATCGCTCGCGCCTTCCGCGAGAAGCGTGAGCAGAGGTCAGTAGTGGTAGCGCGCCTGCAGGATGATCACGTAGGCGTCGTCGACGAGGTACACGAGGCGGTTGGCTTCGTCGATGCGTCGCGACCACGCGCCAGCCAGCGCGTGCTTCAGCGGTTCCGGCTTGCCGACGCCCTCGAACGGGTCGTCACGCAGGATGTCTTCGATCAGGAGGTTGATCCGCTTGAGTGTGCGACGGTCCTGACCTTGCCAGTAGAGGTAGTCCTCCCAGCCACCGGCGGTCCAGGCGAGCGTGCGGTCACTCACCGGTCAGGTCGTGCTCGGTGATGTCTCCCGAGCGGGCGCTCTCGATGGCGTCGATGAGGCGTCGTGCGTTCTTGGGGGAGCGCAGGAGGTAGGTGGTCTCGAGCAGCGAGTCGTACTCGTCCTTGGACATCAGGACGGCCGAACCGCGCTTGGACGTGATCTCGACCTCGGTCTGGTCGAGGTTGACGCGTTCGATGAGCCCGAACAGGTCGCTGCGAGCCTCGCTTGCTGTGATGGCCATGATTCCTCCAAGTGGTACAAGATATCGTACCACCTGTGCTCACTGACGGCTTTCGGATCCAGTCGACGGTTTCAGATGAAATGCGGGGGGAGTTCCAGCTCTCGCCTACTTCGCGGAGCGATGCGATCAACTGGTCGCGTTCGAGACGTGCTGCGTCTTGCTCGCTTCGGAGCCGGTCGAGCGCCCGCGAGACTTCGTGCAATCGCTTGAGGGTGTCGACGCGCTGGCCCCATTTAGCCTGCAACTCCAACATCGCGTCGGCGGCGTGCAGCTGCGCAGCCTCCCGCTCGCGGTCGTCACCGTGCCGTATCGCGGCGGCGTCGAGTGCTTGGCGCTGTCGCGCGTAGGACGCTTTGCGTCGGCTGGCCTTGCCGGAATTCGCCCGCTTTGCCATGCAACCTGGTTTACACGCGACCCCTGTCATTCATTTGTTGCGTAAGCCGCCCACTTAAAGTGCCTACGTGCTCCGCCCGACGGTGCACGACCTCCGCCACACGGCCGCGAGCCCGGCCATCTCGGCGGGCGCCAACGTCAAAGCACTCCAGCGGATGCTCGGCCACGCCTCGGCAGCCATGACCCTCGACGTCTACGCAGACCTCTTCGACGATGACCTGGATGCCGTTGGAGACGCATTGAGCCGCCTTGGCGCTCCAGAGGTTGTGGGCAAAGCGTGGGCAAATCCCGAAACCAGTAAGTCTGAATCGACCGCCAATGGACTGGGATCCCGGTAACTATAAGGTGGGCCCGGTGGGGCTCGAACCCACGACCCGCGGATTAAAAGTCCGATGCTCTGCCAACTGAGCTACAGGCCCATACGTGTCTAATCTATCGTGGATTTCGTTCGGCTTGTGCCGGGCGCAGAATGGAGTGCATGACCGACCATTTCCACAAGCCGACCACGTTCCCGAGCGGCATGTTCGAGGCGTTCATGGGCGGGGAGGACCCGGCGCAGATCAGTCGCGTCGCGCACGAGACCGCCCACGCCCTCCTCGCGCGGGTGCGCGCCGATCCCGACTCGCACATCGTGGACAGGCTCGTGCAGTTCACAGACGCGCACGGTATCGACGCGATCGCCGAACTGTGGTCTCGGTCGTCGGCGAAGAGCCTGCCGGGTGCGCTGTGGCGCATCTACCTCTTGCGGCTGTTGATCCGGCAAGACCCGGAGGGCACGAGTTTCCTGTTTCAGCGCGGAACCGAGGTCGTCACGACGATCGATCCCGTCGTGGCCGGAGCGTCGGCGCCGACCGGGCCGGCCGAGATCACAGAACTCGCCGACCGCATCCTGCGCGGGCTGTTCGAGGGCGACTTCGCTGTGGCGCTCGACCGTGCCGCGGCGTTCTGCCGGGTCGCGGCCGCGGGCGCGGCTTCTGTGGCCGACGATCAGGATGCGCTGCAGCCCGAACGCGCCAGCGAGCTCACCACGCGTGCCCTGCGATTCGCCCGCACCGCCGAAGAGTTGACCTCGTGCGCTCGGCTCTGGCGCAGCGAATCCCTCGACTGAATCGTCCGCCGGACGTCCCGGATGTTCTCGGGCCGCGAACGCCACGCCGTGTGCAGGCCTCGCGGCTCGGGTAAACTTGATGACTGCCGGGCCGCAGTAACCCCGGGCTCCAAAATTAGCCGCTCCGAGCGGCCTCGCGCCGAGAGGCGTTCTGCGGCCCGGCTTTCTCTTTGCCGCAAGCCGCAAGCCGCAAGCCGCACTCGGCCCAACGTGGCCGACCTGCGATGCTGGTGTTGTGCGAGACAAGGGCGGGGACGACACGGACGGCGACGTCCCCATCGTCGACCTCGACGGGCTGCTCGCTCTGACGGCGACCGGTGACCAGCGTGCGTTCTCCGAGCTTTACGATCACACCGCATCCCGCGTACTCGGTCTCGTGCGCCGCGTCATGATCGACCCGGCGCAGTCGGAGGAGGTCACACAGGAGGTCTTCCTCGAGGTGTGGCAATCCGCTTCGCGCTTCGATCCGAATAAAGGTCGAGCGATGACCTGGATCATGACCATGGCCCACCGTCGCGCGATCGACCGGATCCGTTCGGCCCAGGCTTCGCGAAACCGGGACACTGCCATCGGGATCCGTGATCTCCCGACGGCCTACGACCAGGTATCCGAGACGGTCGAGGTGCGAGTCGAGCACGAAAGGGTGGAAGCGGCGATGGCCAATCTGACCGACGCGCAGCGCGAAGCCGTCTCGCTCGCCTACTACGGCGGGCTCAGTCAGAGCGAGGTCGCAGACCGGCTCGGCATCCCTTTGGGCACAGCCAAAACACGGCTGCGCGATGCGATGATACGCCTGAGAAAAGAACTGGGGGTGACCGGATGAGCGACCGCGACGACGACGCAGTCGGCACTCCCGCGCGCCTCGGCTACGAGCTCGGCGCAGAGACAGCCGAAGAAGCGCACGACTTCGAGGCGGTGGCCGCACAGCTCGGCCTCGCTGCCGAACCTGTCACGCCGCCGGCCTCGCTGAAGGCCGACCTCTTCGCCAAGCTGGCCTCGACGCCGCAGCTTCCGCCGCTGGAGACGGATGCGTCGCCGGCGCAGCCTGAGCCTGCATCGGCGCCGCCCGCGCCCGCTCCCGCACCGCCCGCGCCTGCATCGGCGCCGGCCGCGCCGGCATCGGCGCCGCCCGCGCCTGCTCCCGCACCGGTTGCGCCCACCCCCGAGACGCCGACACCCGAGACGCCCGCGGAAACGCGAGCACGCTCGCGCTGGTTCACGCGGCCGATCGCGATCGCCGCCGCCGCTGCGGCCGCCGTCGTGCTCTTCGTGGGCGGTACTTTCCTCGGCAACTCGCTCGCGGGCAACGACTCGTTCCAGCAGCAGCAGGCCAGCGCTCTCGCCGCCATCAATGCGGCCCCGGATGCGCAGCGCGCCACCGCAGACGTCGACGGCGGCGGCACGGCCACCCTGGTGTGGTCGGGTCAGCTGGGTCAGTCCGCTCTCGTCGCGAAAGGTCTGCCGAGCCTCCCGAACGACAAGACGTATGAGCTCTGGTACATCCGCGACGGCAAGGCCACGGCCGCGGGAACGATGACGCCAGGGGACGCGCCCGCGACCTGGCGCGTGCTCGAGGGCACCATGGCCGCCGGCGATACCGTCGGCGTCACCGTCGAGCCCCGAGGCGGCTCCACACAGCCGACCACCAACCCCATCGTCGCGATCTCCTCCTAACCCCCGCAAATGCAATCGACTACAGGAAGAACGCTCTCAAAGCCGCACTTTGAGAGCGTTCTTCCCGTACTCGATTGCAGGCGCGAGCGCGCGAGGGAGCGGGCGCGAGCGGGCGGATCAGCCGAAGCGGCCGGAGACGTAGTCTTCGGTGGCCTGCACGGAGGGGTTCGAGAAGATCATGTTGGTGTCGTTGTACTCGATGAGCTTGCCCGGCTTGCCCGTGCCCGCGATGTTGAAGAACGCGGTGCGGTCGGAGACGCGCGAGGCCTGCTGCATGTTGTGGGTCACGATCACGATCGTGTAGTCGTTCTTGAGCTCCTCGATCAGGTCTTCGATCGCGAGAGTCGAGATCGGGTCGAGAGCCGAACACGGCTCATCCATCAGCAGCACGTCGGGGGAGACCGCGATGGCGCGCGCGATGCAGAGACGCTGCTGCTGGCCGCCCGAGAGCCCGGAGCCCGGAAGCGCGAGGCGGTCCTTCACCTCGTTCCACAGGTTCGCTCCCTGCAGCGACTGCTCGACGAGCTCGTCCGCTTCGGGCTTCGACATGCGGCGGTTGTTGAGTTTGACGCCGGCGAGCACGTTGTCGCGGATCGACATCGTCGGAAAAGGGTTCGGGCGCTGGAAGACCATGCCGACCTGACGCCGCACGAGCACCGGGTCGACGCCCGGGCCGTACAGGTTGTTGCCGTCGATGGTGACCTCGCCCTCGACGTAGGCGCCGGGGATGACCTCGTGCATCCGGTTCAGCGTGCGGAGGAAGGTGGACTTGCCGCATCCGCTCGGCCCGATGAAGGCGGTGACGGTGCGGGGTTCGATGGTGAGCGAGACGCCCTCCACGGCCTTGAAGTTGCCGTAGTAGACGTTGAGGTCGGAGACTTCGATGCGCTTGGACACGTGTGTTTGTTCCTTGGGTTGTTCAGAACGGGGGTGGGGTCAGCGGCCGTACTTGGGGGCGAAGGCCTTGGCGATGATGCGGGCGATCAGGTTGAGCAGCATCACGATGATGATGAGGGCGAAGGCCCCCGTCCAAGCCCGGTCGATGGACTCTTGCGCGTGCAGACCGGCGGCCTGCGTGTATTGCGTGTAGACGAAGACGGGGAGGGTCATCATCCGGTCGGCGAAGAGGTCGTAGTTCATGCTGGTCGTGAACCCGGCGACGATGAGCAGCGGCGCCGTCTCGCCGATCACACGGGCGATCGAGAGCATGATGCCCGTCGTCAGGCCGGCGAGGGATGTCGGCAGCACGATCTTCAGCACGGTCAGCCATTTGGGAACGCCGAGCGCGTACGAGGCCTCGCGCAGTTCGTTCGGCACGAGGCGCAGGATCTCTTCGCTCGATCGCACGACCACGGGGATCATGAGCACCGACAGCGCGACGGAGCCCATGAAGCCGCTGCGGATGCCCGGCCCGAAGAACAGGGCGAACAGCGCGTAGGCGAACAGGCCGGCGACGATCGAGGGGATGCCCGTCATGACGTCGACGAAGAATGTGATGCCGCGGGCGAGCATCCCGCGTCCGTACTCGACGAGGTAGATCGAGGTCAGCAGGCCGATGGGCACCGAGATCACGGCGGCCATGAGGGTGACGAGCAGCGTTCCGACGATCGCGTGCAGCGCACCGCCGCCGGCGCCGATCACGTTGCGCATCGACTCCGAGAAGAACTGGATGTCGAAACGCGCGAGACCGCTCACGATGACTGTCCACATGAGCGAGACGAGCGGCAGCAGCGCGATGATGAACGCCGTCGCCACCAGGGAGGTGACGAGCCTGTCCTTCGCCTTGCGCGAGCCCTCGATGAGCAGGGAGGTGCAGAAGATCACGATGTCGAAGAGCACGGTTCCGAAGAAGATCGCGCCGACGATGTTGAAGTCTTTCGTGGCGCCGCTCGCGGCGAGGATGGCGAAGATCGCCCCGAAGACAACCCACGACCCGCCGAGCATCACCCACGCCGACCCGCGGGGGAGTTTGCCCGCGGTCAGCGAGTTGCCCATCGGCCGGTTCAGCGTCGCGGTGGTCATCAGTTGGCTCCCGAGAAGTCTTTGCGGCGGTTGACGATGTAGCGGGCGAGCATGTTGATCAGCAGCGTCACGACGAACAGCACCAGACCGGATGCGATGAGCGCGTTCGTCGAGATGCCTGTCGCCTCCGGGAACTGCAGCGCGATGTTGGCCGCGATCGTGTTGGGGCTCTGTGCCTGCAGCACGGCGAATTTCACGATGAGTGCGGGGGAGAGCACCATGGCGATCGCCAGGGTCTCGCCGAGGGCCCGGCCGAGACCGAGCATGATCGCCGAGATGATGCCGGAGCGCGCGAAGGGGAGAACGGCCATCCGCACCATCTCCCAGCGGGTCGCGCCTAGGGCGAGCGCCGCCTCTTCGTGGAGGCGCGGCGTCTGCAGGAAGACCTCGCGGCAGATCGCGGTCATGATCGGGATGACCATGACGGCGAGCACGATCGCGGCGGTGAGGATGGTGCGGCCGGTCCCGGAGACGGGCGGCGCGAAGAAGGGGATCCAGCCGAGGTTCTCGCCGAGCCAGGCGTAGAACGGCTGAACGAAGGTGGCGAGCGTCGCGATGCCCCACAGGCCGAAGACGACCGAGGGAACGGCGGCGAGCAGGTCGATGATGTAGCCGAGGGTCCGGGCCACCCGTCGCGGCGCGTAGTGGCTGATGAAGAGCGCGATACCGATGGAGAGCGGCGTCGCGATCAGCAGCGCGATGAGCGCGGCCCAGATGGTGCCGAACACCAGGGGCCAGACGTACACCCAGAAGTTGGCGGCGCCGTTCGGCAGCGTGCCCGGCTTGGCCATGATGGCCGGCAGGCTCTGCACGATGAGGAAGAGGGCGACCGCGGCGAGCACGGCGAGGATGAGCGATCCTGCGACGACGGTGCTCGTCGCGAAGACTCTGTCACCGAGGCGCACCTTCGCCTTCGGTTTGAGTACACCTGCGATTCCGGCGGTCATTCCTGGCTTTCTCTTTTCACGGCGCTGCCTCGCATCGGGTATGGGAGGTGGTGTGGTGCTGATGCACCGTTCGGCTCGGGATGCGCGTGCATCCCGAGCCGAACGGTCTTGGTGCTACTTGATGGTTGCTACTGCCTTGCTGACCTTCGAGGCGAGGTCGCTCGACAGCGGGGCCGATCCGGCCTGCTCGTTGGCGGCCTTCTGAGCGGCGTCGCTGACGATGTAGTCGACGTAGCCCTTGACGAGATCGGCCTTGGCGGAGTCCTTGTACTCCTGGCAGGCGATCACGTAGCTGACCAGGACCAGCGGCCAGGCACCCTTGCTGGTGTCTTTGCGGTTGATCTGGATGGCCAGGTCGTTGGCCTCACGGCCGTCGGCGATCGGGGAGGCGGCGACGACGGCGGCAGCACCGTCGGCGCTGATCTTCTCGAAGTCGTCGCCGACCTTGAGCTGCGCGATGCTGAGGCCAGCGGCGCCCGACTCGTCGATGTAGGTGATCGAGTTCTTCGCGTTCTTGGTGGCGTCCGCAACACCCGAGGTGCCCTTGGCTGCGTCACCGACCTGGAACGGGAAGGTCTGCGCGGCAGGCTTCGTCCACACGTCGGGCGCGTTCGCCGCGAGGTAGTCGGTGAAGTTCTGCGTGGTGCCCGAGTCGTCGGAGCGGTGCACGACGGTGATCGGAGCGGACGGCAGCGAAGCGCCGGAGTTCAGCGCCTTGATCTTGGCGTCGTCCCAGGTGGTGATCGCGCCCGAGAAGATGCCGGCGATGGTCGCCGCGTCGAGCTTCAGGTCTTTGACGCCGTCGACGTTGTACGCGATGGCGATGGGGGAGATGTAGACCGGGAGGTCGATGCCCTTGGTGCCAGCGGCGCAGGCGGCGAAGTCTCCGGCGAGCTCGGTGTCTTTGAGAGCGGCGTCGGAGCCGGCGAAGTCGGCGGCACCGGAGATGAAGCTGGTGCGGCCGGCGCCCGAGCCCTGCGGGTCGTAGTTGATCGTGACCTTGGGGTTGTTCTCCTGGAATCCGGCGATCCAGGTGGTCTGTGCGGTGCCCTGGGCCGAGGAGCCGATTCCGTTCAACGTGCCGGAGAGGTTCGACGGGGCGGCCGTGGTGGTCGACGGGGTGCTGCCCTCGTTCGACGCACACGCCGTGAGAGAGATGGCGGCAGCGGCCAGGATGGCCAGAGGAGCGCCAAGACGCTTGAGTTTCACAGTTGTCCCTTCCGGGGATCAGTAACAACAGGACGGGGTCGGTGCGACCCGCGTGTGACGCTATTCCCGGTGTCTGACCAGAGTCCCCCGCACTGGTAAACGGAAGGTTAACGAGGCGTGTGCTCTTGGGGTGGAAGGCTGCGAGTCAGGCGACCGGCTCGTAGGTCTCGATGGCGATGATCCCGGATGCTGGGTTCGTGGCCGAGAGGTGCACGACGGAGAACCCGCCCGTGTCGAGGTCGGCCGCGTCGGTGAGGTAGGCGCCGGGCATGGTGCCGGTGGCCAGTGCGATCTCCCGCATGATCTCGGGGAGCACCGGCCCGTGGCTGCAGAGCACCGCGCTCTTTCGCGATCGAACCCGCTTGCCGATGACCTCGCGCACGCTGCCCTCGCCCTCTTCGTAGGCTTCTTGGCTGATACCGTGCGCGCGCTTCGGCTTGATTCCGGTCGCAGCCGCCAGCGGGGCCACCGTCGCGACGCATCGCACGGCGTCGCTCGTGACGATGCGACGGGGGTTCCAGGATTCGAGGGTCGGCACATCCGTCGCGGCCTGCTTCACTCCGCGAGCGGTGAGGGGGCGGGATGCGTCGCTGCCTTTCCAGCTGCCGCGCGGCTCCGCCTTGCCGTGGCGGAGGGCGATGAGGGCGAAGGTCGCGGTCACGCCTTCGTCGAGGAGCTTGGCGA
Organism: Leifsonia sp. NPDC058292; assembly: GCF_042880955.1. NCBI lineage: Bacteria > Bacillati > Actinomycetota > Actinomycetes > Micrococcales > Microbacteriaceae > Leifsonia > Leifsonia sp. NPDC058292. The sequence continues at coordinate 52,464 of NZ_JBHVYL010000015.1, read as the reverse complement.
ACGCTTCGAGGATCTCGACGTCGCGCTCGTAGGTGAGATAGCTGCGCGCCTTCTTGATGGTGACCCACTCGATCGCGGCGATCTCGTTGTTGGGCACGAACGTCGATTGGGCTATCGCCTTGTCGGTGGCTTCTGCCGCCCAGTAGTGCACGATCTTGTCGCGGCCACTGGAGAGCGGGTAGGTCGATACGCCGAGCGGTACGCCGAGGGCGACCCGCAGGCCCGTCTCCTCTTCGATCTCGCGCACCGCGGTCTGCGGCAGGGTCTCTCCCGGGTCGACCTTGCCCTTCGGGATCGTGACATCGCCGTACTTGGCGCGATGCACGACGAGTACGACGATCTTCTCGTCCACGACGCGCCAGCAGACGGCGCCCGCGGCGTAGATGGCCGAGCTCACCGCCTCGAACCCGTGCGGGTCGAGCGCGGGCGGTGGCTGATCAGCTGCATGAGCTTGTTCTGCAGGTCTTCGAGCGGCTGCCCGTTCTCGTCGAGGTGGTGGCGCGTCCATTCGCCCGTCTCATCGAGGATCCACGCCGAGGTGCGCTCGTCGAAAGCCCGGTTGAAGAGCGCGTCGAGCTCGGCGAGGTGTTCGGACTCGGTGAGCCGCACCAGGGCCTCGACGCGTCGGTCGAGGTTGCGGTGCATCATGTCGGCGCTGCCGATGAACACCTGCGGATCCCCGTCGTTGACGAAGGAGAACACCCGTGAGTGCTCCAGGTACCGCCCGAGGATCGAGCGCACCCGGATGTTCGACGAGAGGCCCTCCTGGCCCGGACGCAGCCCGCAGATGCCGCGCACCCACAGATCGACCGGAACCCCTGCCTCGCTGGCGCGATACAGCGCGTCGATGATCGCCTCGTCGACGATCGAGTTCAGTTTGATGCGGATGCCGGCCGGCTTGCCCGCGGCGGCGTTCGCCGTTTCGGTCTGGATGCGCTTCAGCAGACCCTTGCGCAGGTGGAGGGGCGCGACCAGGAGGCGCTTGAACTTCTTCTCGATGGCGTACCCGGAGAGCTCGTTGAACAGCCGGGTGAGGTCTTTGCCGACCTGGTCGTCGGCGGTGAGCAGCCCCAGGTCTTCGTAGATGCGCGAGGTCTTGGGGTTGTAGTTGCCCGTGCCGATGTGGCTGTAGTGCTTCAGCACGCCCTTCTCCTGCCGCACCACGAGCGCGAGCTTGCAGTGGGTCTTGAGCCCGACGAGGCCGTACACGACGTGAACGCCGGCCTTCTCGAGCTTGCGCGCCCAGGAGATGTTGTTCTGCTCGTCGAAGCGAGCCTTGATCTCCACGAGGGCGAGTACCTGCTTGCCCGACTCGGCGGCGTCGATCAGCGCCTCGACGATGGGGCTGTCACCGGAGGTGCGGTAGAGCGTCTGCTTGATTGCCAACACGTGCGGGTCCGCCGCTGCCTGCTCGAGGAAGGCCTGCACGCTCGTCGCGAAGGACTCGTAGGGGTGATGCAGCAGGATGTCTTGGCGCGCGATCGCCGAGAAGATGTCCGGTTTGGCGTTCGGCTCGCTCGGCATGAGTTGCGCCGCCGTGGTCGGAACCTGCTTCGGGTAGTGCAGATCGGGGCGGTCGATCTTGGCGAGGTCGAACAGACCGCCGAGGTCGAGCGGCGACGGGAGGCGGTAGACCTCCTGCTCGGTGACATCCAGTTCGCGCACGAGCAGACCCAGGGTCACGTCGTCCATGTCGTCGGTGACCTCGAGCCGGATCGGCGGGCCGAAGCGCCGGCGCAGCAGCTCGCGCTCGAGCGCCTGGATGAGGTTCTCGGTCTCGTCTTCGTCGACCTCGACGTCTTCGTTGCGGGTGACCCGGAAGACGTGGTGGTCGAGGATCTCCATGCCGGGGAAGAGGTCGCCCAGATGGTTGGCGATCAGGTCTTCGAGCGCGATGAACCGCATCTGGTCGACCGTCTCGCGCTGATCGATGCGCACGAACCGCGGCAGCATCTGCGGCACCTTGAGGCGCGCGAACTGCTCCTTGCCCGAGCGCGAGTTGCGCACCCGCACGGACAGGTTGAGGGACAGCCCCGAGATGTAGGGGAACGGGTGCGCCGGGTCGACGGCGAGCGGCATGAGCACGGGGAAGATCTGCTGCGAGAAGATCTCGCGCATCTGCGCCCTGTCCGCTTCGTCGAGCTCCTCCCACCGGGCGACGGTGATCCCGGCTTCTTCGAGTGCGGGGAGCACCTCGTCGCGGTAGACGGCCGCGTGGCGCGCCTGGAGTTCGTGGGCCTTCTCGGAGATGTCGGCCAGCACATCCTGCGGGGCACGGCCGACGTTGGTGGGAACGGCGAGACCGGTGAGGATGCGCCGCTTGAGACCGGCGACACGCACCATGAAGAACTCGTCGAGGTTCGTGGCGAAGATCGCCAGGAAGTTGGCTCGCTCCAGCGTGGGCAGCGTGGGGTCTTCGGCGAGTTCGAGCACGCGCTGGTTGAACGCCAGCCAACTGAGCTCGCGGTCGAGGTACCGGTCGTCGGGCAGCGTCGGGTCTGGCTCGTAGACGAACGGCGCGAAGTCGTCGTCGAAGTCGCTGCCGAAACTGCCGCTCAGCCCGTTGTCCAGAAGGATGTTGTCGCCGTCCATCCCAACATCATGTCACCAGGGACCGCGACCGTGCACCGCGCCCGGTTAACTGTGGATAAGCGCGGCGCATCCTCAGCTGTGGGGGAGGGTCAGGTCGCCGGTGTCCATCGACCGACGGTACTGAACATCGATGGTGTGCTCGGCGAAGCCCGCCGCTCGATACAGGTGCACCGCAGCGGCGTTGTCGGCCTCGACGTAGAGGCCGACGTCGACACAGCCGCGCTCGCAGAGGCGGGCGAGGCCGGCGCGCAGCAGCAGTCGTCCGAGGCCCCGGCCGGCCAGTCCGGCGTCGACCCCGAGCACGTAGATCTCGCCGTGGTTCGAACCGGGTTCGACCTTCACCCAGTCGTATCCGACGAGGCGATCGGATGCGTCCCTCAGCATCAGCACATCGTCCGCGTCGAACCACGGCTCGGCCTGTCGAGCGCGCAGATCGTCCACCGAGAGGCGCCCCTGCTCGGGGTGCGTGTCGAAGATGCGCGCGTTGAGGTCGACCCATTCCTGCTCGTCTCCGGGGCGCATCCCGGTGATCGTGAAGCCCGGAGGCAGACGCGGAACCGGCACGGGGTGCTCCAGACTCGCCACGAGGTGCAGCAGCGCCCGAACGGGGGCGAAGCCGTGACGCTCCGCCAGCTTCTTGGCCGCCGGATGGTCCCCGTGCGACCAGGCGGTGAGTGTGCCGCGCGCCGTGGCGAGGAGTCCGCGCACGGCCAGCTCGCCGAACCCCTTGCCGCGAAACAGCGGGTCGATCACGAAGTCGAGCTCGCCGCGGCCGAGGATGGCCGCACCGACAGGGCGCTCGAGCGGCGTGCCCGACGCACCCTGCCAGAGCTGGACGACGATCGGAGAGCGGCGCCCCGACTCGACGTCGAGCCGGGCCTGCTCGTTGAACGGGTCGTAGCCGTCGACGTCGATCGCGGCCGCGGCCACGTCGAAGAAGGCTTCGCGCTCTGCTGGGTCGTCGAAATCAGGGACGGAGAGGCGAAGGGAGTCGCTCATTGTCCTCTTCGTACACGTTGAACCGGTAGCCCACGTTGCGCACCGTGCCGATCAGCGACTCGAGGTCGCCGAGTTTCGCCCGCAGACGTCGCACGTGTACGTCGACGGTGCGGGTTCCACCGAAGTAGTCGTAACCCCAGACCTCGCTGAGCAACTGCTCGCGGGTGAACACGCGCGACGGATGCGTCGCGAAGAACCGCAGCAGCTCGAATTCCTTGAACGTCAGGTCGAGCTGGCGGCCGTGCGCCTTGGCAGAGTAGCTGGCCTCGTCGATCGTGACGCCGGAAGCCTGAATCTTCGTCTGCGAGTGCTCCTGCGCCTGCCGCCCGATCGCGAGCCGCACGCGGGCGTCGACCTCGGCGGGCCCCGCTGTCTCGAGCACCACGTCGTTCACGCCCCAGTCGGCGCTGACCGCGGTGAGACCGCCCTCGGTCAGCACGAGGAGAAGGGGAACGGTCACCCCTGTCGTGGTCAGGATCTTGCACAGCGACTTGGCGCTCGCCAGATCGCGGCGCGCGTCGACGAAGATCAGGTCGCAGCTGGGCGCGTTGATGAGCGACGCCGGCTCAGCGGGAATCTGACGGGTTCGATGGCTGAGCAGCGCGAGGGATGGCAACACCTCCGCGTCTGGCGCAGAGGTGAGAATCAACAACTGCGCCACTCAAGCCTCCTGAACGTGCTGTGCGGTAATGCTACCCGAAATGCTTGCGTCACCATTCCGCGCCCGCACGGGGCAGAATGGGGGAGTGAGCGACACCACCCCCGCATCCCCGGTCGGCACCGGTCTGAGTCGCGGCTGGCGCTACCTGAGCGTCGGCGCGATCTGGGCGCTGGCTCTCGTGCTAGCCGTCGTCATCGCGACCGTCTCGGCGCCCGAGCAGTATGCGTCTTGGCTGTCCCTCGCCCTGGCCGCCTGCGTCGTCGGCGGACTGTGCGCGCAATTGGCGACCCAGCAGAAGGAAGGGTTCGTGAACCGGCTGGCGGCGAGCGTGTCAGGAGCGTTCGTCGTTCTCGGCGTCGCAGGCGCGGTTCTCGGCATCGTCGCAGCAGCATAGTGACGGCGAAGTAGTTAGACTCGTCTCATGCTGGTCGCCCTCGAACTCTTCTTCGTCGGACTCCTCGGTCTGGCCTCGCTGGCCATCGCCGGTGTCTCCGTGCTCGTCGTCTACAACCTCTTCCGAGGCCAGCGCTAGGAGCTGCGGTCGATGATCGAGATCCCCACCGACCTCCCCGCCGAGCTGGTTCCCCTCTCCTGGTTGATCGGAGTGTGGGAGGGCTCGGGTGTGCTCGACTACGCCGTCGGCGACGACCACACGAATCTCGAGTTCGGGCAGCGCATCAGCTTCAGCCACGACGGCCTGCCCTACCTCAGCTACTCCTCCTTCTCGTGGAAGCTCGATGACGAGCACACCCCGCTGTCGGTGGAGACCGGATACTGGCGGCTGAGCCGCAAGCTCATCGAGGGCGACGCCGGCCCAGCGATGCTGCCGGGCGTCGGCACCCAGCCGTTCACCACCGCACAGTCGGTGGAAGCCCTGCGCAACTCGCACGGCGGGTTCGACCTCGACGTGTCGATCATCCACCCCGACGGAGTGAGCGAGATCTACGTCGGTCAGGTGGCCGGCCCCCGCATCGACCTGGCGACGGATGCGGTCGTGCGCACCGCGGGAGCCAAGGAGTACACCGCCGCGACCCGCCTCTACGGGCTCGTCGAGAACCACCTGCTCTGGGCGTGGGACATCGCGGCACTCGGCCAGGAACTGCGCACGCACTCCTCCGGCCGCCTCGCGAAAGTCGACTGATGACCAGCACCGCATCCCCCTTCTTGACGCTGCCCGGAGCGGTCGACGTGGCGAGCCTCGGCGACGGCCGCGACGCGGGCATCCCCGCTCACTACGGCAACCCGCTCGGCGAGCAGCGTGCGCTCGCCGAAGGGCGCGCCATCGTCGACCTCTCAGACCGGGCGGTGCTGAGCATCACCGGGCCCGACAGGCTCAGCTGGTTGAACTCCATCACGAGCCAGGCTCTCACCGGGCTGCGGCCGGGGGAGTCGTCGGAGACCCTTCTCCTCGACGTCAACGGCCGCCTCGAATACGCGGTGCGGCTCATCGAAGACGGTGAGACGGTCTGGCTGCTCGTCGAGAAGGACGAGGCGACCGGCCTGCTCGCCTGGCTCGACAAGATGCGGTTCATGCTGCGCGTCGAGCTGGCCGACAGGACGAACGATCTGGCCACCATCGGAACCCTCGGCGATCCTGCGCTCCCCATCGCGGCACCGAACGGCGTTCCCCTGATCTGGAACGACCCGTGGCACGCAGTCACGCCCGGCGGCCACCAGTACGCGCACGGCGAGCATCCGGGCGCGAACTGGTCGTGGAGCGAGCGACTGGTGCCGAGGGATGCGTTGCCATCGCTCGTCACGCGGGTCGCGGCGGGAGAGTTCCCGGCAGCGGGCCTCCTGGCTGTCGAGGCTCTGCGCATCGCGGCCTGGCGCCCCCGCTTCGCCACCGAGGTCGACGAGAAGACCATCCCGCACGAGCTGGACTGGCTCCGCACGGCGGTGCACCTCACCAAGGGCTGCTATCGCGGCCAGGAGACGGTCGCCAAGGTGCACAACCTCGGTCATCCGCCGCGCCGGCTGGTGATGCTGCACCTCGATGGGTCGGAGGGCGCGCATCCTTCGCGGGGGAGCGTGGTGTCGCTCGACGGCCGCGAGATCGGTCTCGTCACCTCGAGTGCTCTCCACTACGAGCTCGGGCCGATCGCCCTCGCCGTCGTGAAGCGCTCGGCAGACCCGGCGGCCACCCTGACGGTCGACGCCGACGGCACCGAGGTCACAGCCGCCCAGGAGATCGTCGTGCCTCCCGAGGCCGGCGCCGAGGCGGGCGTTCCCCGCCTGCCCCGCCTGGGCGCGGTCACCCGCCGCTGACGCGCCGGAAATCCCGGGCCTCCCGCCCGAAAAGTCCGTCCTAACGGACGAATCGCCGACCGCCCCGCCGAATTCGCCGAGTTTCACCAGGCGAATCCGCGCGGCGCGACAGCCGCCCAGTCGACCGTGAGCTCGCCCAGCCGCCAGCGCGTGCGGCCGCCGCTCACCGGCCAGCCGGCGTCGCGCATCCCTTGCACCGTCGCTACCCAGCGCTGACCCGGGCCGTAGGCGCCGAGCGGCGAGTGGATGCGCCACAGCCGGTCGAGGTCGACCATCAGGTCGTGCACCCGCTCGCCGTCGACGTTGCGGTGGATGAGCACCTTCGGCAGGCGCTCGGCCACGATCGACGGAAGGTCGAGCTCGGCGAGCCGCAGTGACACGGTCAGGTGTTGTGGGCCGGCGGCGGTCACTCCCACCCAGCTGCAGATGCGGCCGATCTCGTCGCACGTCCCGTCGACGAGCATCCCGTCCGGCTGCAGACGCGCGACCAGTCGGCGCCAGGCGGGATGGACCTCGCTCTCGTCGTATTGCCGCAGAACGTTGAAAGCGCGAATGACGGCAGCACGCCGGCCGGCCGGTATCGGCACCTCGAAGCCGCCGAGTGCGAAGTCGACACGGGCGTCCGCCGCGAACCCGGTGCGCCCGGTACGCACGGCGGCGAGCTGGTCGAGCGCGGTTCGCACCCGGCCGGGGTCGATCTCGAGCCCGAGCACCTCGACATCCGGCCTCGTCTTCGCCAGCCGCTGGTGGAGCTCGAGCGCGGTCACGCCGCTGGCGCCGTAACCGAGGTCGACGACAAGCGGATCCGCGGCCCGGCGCAGGGCGGGAAGTGCGCCGATCCAGCGGTCGACGCGTCGCAGACGGTTCGTGTTGGTCGTGCCACGGGTGACCGTGCCGATCGGTCCGCCGGATGCCATGACACCAGTCTCCCACCGGTAGATTAGAAGGCATGTCCGCGCCTTACACACTGATCCTCCTCCGCCACGGCAACAGTGAGTGGAACCAGAAGAACCTGTTCACCGGCTGGGTGGATGTCCGCCTCAGCGAGCAGGGCGTCGCCGAAGCGAAGAGGGCGGGCGAACTGCTCGCCGAATCGGGTCTGCACCCCGACATCCTGTACACGTCCGTGCTCACGCGTGCCATTCAGACGGCGAACCTCGCGCTCGAGGTCGACGACCGTCTCTGGATCGACGTGAAGCGCTCGTGGCGTCTGAACGAGCGTCACTACGGCGCGCTGCAGGGGCTCGACAAGGCGGAGACGCTGGAGAAGTACGGGCCCGAGCAGTTCCAGCTGTGGCGCCGGTCGTTCGACGTTCCGCCGCCGCCGCTCGACGACGACAGCGAGTTCTCGCAGGCCCACGACCCGCGCTACGCCGGCCTCGGTTCCGACCTTCCGCGCACCGAATGCCTCAAGGACGTGATCGAGCGGATGCTGCCCTACTGGGAGTCCGACATCACCGGCGACCTCGCGGCAGGCAAGACGGTGCTCGTCACCGCGCACGGCAACTCGCTGCGCGCGCTCGTGAAGCACCTCGACGGCATCTCCGACGAGGACATCGCCGAGCTGAACATCCCCACCGGCATCCCGCTCGTCTACAAGCTCGACGAGAACTTCAAGCCGATCGAGCCCGCCGCCTACCTCGACCCCGAGGCCGCCGCCGCCGGCGCAGCCGCCGTCGCCGCCCAGGGCAAGAAATAGCAATCGAGTCCGGGAAGAATGTCGTCTCCGAAGCGGAGATGGAGCATTCTTCCCGGACTCGATTGCTCTAGCGGGCGAGCGAGCGCGCGGGCGCGCGAGCGAGCGAGCGGGCGCGCGCGGGGGCTAGGAGGCTAGTTCGGGGGCCCAGTCGCCGGTGCCGAGGTATTGGACCTTTTTGGCGATCGAGACCGCGTGGTCGGCGAAACGCTCGTGGTACCGGGATGCGAGGGTCGCGTCGACCGTGTCGACGGCCTCGCCCTTCCACGTCTCGCCGAGCACCTTGTCGAAGACGCTGACGTGCAGGTCGTCGATCTGGTCGTCCTCGTTGCGGATCTCGTCGGCCAGCGCCAGATCCTGGGTGCGGAGCAGCTCGGCGAGCTTCGTCGCGATGAGCACGTCGAGGCGGCCCATCTCGGCGAACGTTCCGCGCAGGCTCTTCGGAACCACCTTGTCGGGGAAGCGGTAGCGCGCCAGCTGGGCGATGTGCTCGGCCATGTCGCCCATCCGTTCGAGCGACGCGCTGATGCGCAGAGCGCTCACGACGATGCGCAGGTCGCGGGCCACTGGCTGCTGCCGGGCGAGGATCTGGATGGACAGCTCGTCGAGCAGCACCGTGAGCTCGTCGATCTTGTTGTCGTTGGCGATGACCTCTTCGGCGAGGCTCACGTCGGACTTGTTGAACGCCTGCGTCGCATTCTGAATGGAGATGACGACCAGTTCGGCGATCTCGACAAGTCGATCCTGAACTTCTCGCAGCTCCTGCTGGAATACTTCGCGCATGGGGTGTGGTCCTTCCTGGCGTGCGAACGCACGCGGGATGCGCGGCCTTCTGGCCACGATCAGCATGTTCCCTTCGTCAGGTTAACGGTTGGTGCCCTCAGCCTGAACAGTGTCTAAAGTACCCGCGAAACCGCGCGGTTGTCGCCGGAACGCGGTCGTTTCCGACTGTTCACACTGCGTACTCTTGGTCTCATGGACTCCGCCTGGTTGGTGCTGCTGTCTCTGGCACTCGGCCTCTTGGTCGGGGCCGGCTTCGTCTGGCTCCTGCACATCGCCGCCCGCCGTGGCGATCACGCCGTTCAGGTCGTCAGCCCGACGGTTCCGGATGGGGTGGATCAGGTTCTCGACGCGCTGGAGTCGGCCGGTGTTGTGCTCGACCCGTCGAACAACGTGATCAAGGCGTCGCCCGGTGCCCACGCGATCGGGCTGGTCTGGAACGGCGCCCTGGTGCATCCGCATCTCATCGAGCTGGTCGATCAGGTGCGCCGCACCGGAGAACCGGTCACCGAGGACTGCGAGCTGGCCCGCGGGCCGTTCGGGGATGCGAACATCAACCTGAGCGTGCGCATCGCGCGGCTGGGCTCACGCTACATCCTGCTACTAGCGGAGGACCGCACCGAGTCGTTCCGGCTCGACACCGTTCGGCGCGACTTCGTGGCGAACATCAGTCACGAGTTGAAGACCCCGATCGGCGCGGTCAGCCTGCTGGCGGAGGCGTTGGACGGCGCGTCCGACGACCCCGAGCAGGTGCGCCGGTTCGCTCACCGGCTCACCGAGGAGTCGCAGCGGCTGGCCCGTATCACGCAGGACATCATCGAACTGAGCCGGCTGCAGTCTGCTGACGGCCTCGCCAATCCCGAGCGGCTCTTGGCCAACAGCGTCGTGAGCGCGGCGCTCGACCAGAACCGCGTGGCGGCCGAGGCGCGCGGCATCGAGCTCGCTGTGCGCGGCGACAAGTCGGCCGAAGTGCTCGGCAGCGAGCAGTTGCTCGTGACCGCCGTGCACAACCTCGTGTCGAACGCCATCCAATACTCGCCGGAGGATTCCCGGGTCGGCATCGGCGTGCGCACCGTGAACGGCGTCGTCGAGATCGCCGTCACCGATCAGGGCGAAGGCATCCCCGAAGACGACCTCGATCGCGTCTTCGAGCGCTTCTTCCGCGTCGATCAGGCTCGCTCCCGTCACACAGGGGGCACGGGTCTCGGCCTGGCGATCGTCAAGCACGCGGTTCAGAACCACGGCGGCGAGGTGCGTGTCTGGTCGCAGCCCGGCCGCGGCTCGACGTTCACGATCCGACTTCCCGAAGCATCCACCGTGACCGGTCCCCCGATAGGAGAAACCCCGTGACATCGATCCTGCTCGTCGAGGATGAGGCAGCCCTCAGCGAGCCGCTGGCCTACCTGCTGAAACGCGAAGGCTACGACGTGACCGTTGCCGAAGACGGCCCCACCGCGCTGGCGGAGTTCGACAAGGGCGGCTCCGACCTGATCCTCCTCGATCTGATGCTTCCCGGGATCCCGGGGACGGAGGTGTGCCGGGAGATCCGCACACGTTCCTCTGTGCCGATCATCATGCTCACGGCCAAGGACTCCGAGGTGGACATCGTGGTCGGGCTCGAGCTGGGCGCCGACGACTACGTCACCAAGCCGTACTCGTCTCGTGAGCTCCTCGCCCGGGTGCGCGCCGTGCTTCGCCGCCGGGTGGAGGCCGAGGAGTCCGAAGACGACGGCATCCTCGAAGCCGGCCGGGTGAAGATGGATGTGGACCGCCACACCGTCTCGGTCGACGGCGCGGAGATCTCCATGCCGCTGAAGGAATTCGAACTGCTGGAGCTGCTTCTCCGCAATGCGGGCCGCGTGCTCACCCGCGGTCAGCTGATCGACCGGGTGTGGGGCAGCGACTACTTCGGTGACACGAAGACCCTGGATGTGCACATCAAGCGCATCAGGTCACGCATCGAGCAGAGCCCGTCGGAACCGTCGATGCTCGTGACCGTGCGGGGGCTCGGCTACCGCTTCAACGCCTAGCCGAGCGCGATCGCTCAGCCGTTGGCGGGCAGGATCTCCGGCGGTACGAGCGAGTTGTACTCGGGCAGCTGGCCGTCGAGCACGGGCACCTGCAGCTTCACGCCGGTCTCGCTTCCGTACTGGAAGTAGACGTTGAACAGGCTGCCCGGCAGGGCGTCGAAGTTGGAGATGAAGACGTTGCCGGTCTCGGCTCTCGGGTCGCGGCCGAGAACCTTGACCTGGCCCGGCTGCACCGTGACGCGTGTCGTCGCGCTGGCCTCGTTGCCGGCCTGAATGGCGACGGAGTGGCTCTTCGAGTCGTTGTTGACGAGCGTCACGACGAGGTTGCCCACGGAGCCGTTCTTCGCATCCGTGATGATGATCGCGTTGCGCACGTCGATCTGGCCGACGTTGCCGCTCACGCCGTCGCTCGCGTCGTAGTGCTTCGTGGTGGCCTGCGGTGCGATGAAACCGCAGCCCGCGGTTCCGAACGCGACAGCCAGGGCGAGGGCGATGGACGACGCGACACGAGCTTTCACTGATGATCCTCCAGATCGTTCCGCTGGCCAATGATCAGCCGTGAGAGAAGCGGAATGCGCTTCGAGTTTAGCGCATGCGCGCGAGGGCGCCCGCGTGCGAGGGCGAACCTTAGCACGTGCCTCGTGTGGTATCCTAGTAGTTGCTGAAGGGACATCAATCTATGCTTTTCGAGGTTGGCGAAACCGTCGTTTACCCGCACCACGGGGCGGCAACGATCACCGAAGTCAAGAAACGAATCATCAAGGGTGAAGAGAAGCTATACCTCAAGCTCAATGTGACGCAGGGCGACCTCACGATCGAGGTCCCCGCAGAGAATGTCGACCTCGTCGGCGTTCGCGACGTCATCGGTAAAGAGGGGCTCGACCGCGTCTTCGAGGTGCTTCGCGCACCGTTCACCGAGGAGCCCACCAACTGGTCCCGCCGTTACAAGGCGAACCTCGAGAAACTCGCCTCCGGCGATGTGATCAAGGTCTCCGAGGTCGTTCGCGACCTGTGGCGCCGCGACCAAGACCGCGGACTGTCCGCCGGCGAGAAGCGAATGCTCGCCAAGGCGCGTCAGATCCTCATCTCCGAGCTTGCTCTGGCTGAGAAGACCGACGACGAGAAGGCTTCCAGCCTGCTCGACGAGGTTCTCGCTTCCTAAGCAGTAGCAGCGGTCTCGTGCGCTCGTCGAACACCGTGCCACGAGTCTGCGTCATCGTCGTCGCCGCGGGCAGCGGAACACGTTTGGGTGCTGAAGTGCCCAAGGCTTTCGTCGCCCTCGGCGGCTTCACCCTGCTCGAACGCTCCCTGCATGCCGTCTCGCGTATGCAAGAGCGGCCGCAGGTGATCGTCGTCGCTCCGGCGCCGCTGGTCGATGAGGCCTCCGCCTTGTCGACGACGGCACTGGGCACGACGACACTGGGAGAGACGCCCATCGTCGTCGCCGGCGGTGAGACCCGGCAGCGGTCCGTGGCCCGCGGGCTCGCCCGGGTCGCCGAGTCGGTCGAGGTCGTGCTCGTGCACGATGCCGCTCGCGCGCTGGCGCCTTCGTCTTTGTTCGATGTCGTGATCGCGGAGGTGGATGCGCGGGGGGAGGGGGTCATCCCCGGCCTCCCCGTGACCGACACCATCAAGCGGGTCGACGCGGCCGGAGACATCCACGAGACCCTCGACCGCTCCGTGCTCTCTGCCGTGCAGACGCCCCAAGGTTTTCCGCGTGCAACGCTGGATGCCGCGTACGCCGCCGCAACGTCGGACGAGACCGACGACGCCGGCCTGGTCGCCGCGCTCGGGCACCGCGTCTTCGTGGTGCCCGGCGATGAGCTCGCGTTCAAGATCACCACGCCCGCCGATCTGACTCGAGCCGAGCACGTGCTCGGCGAGGCGCTCATCCCTGTGCCGCGCATCGGTGTCGGAACGGACACGCACGCCTTCGACACGGACCCCGGCTCCGAGCTCTGGCTGGCCGGGTTGCACTGGCCCGGCGAGGTCGGGCTCGCCGGACACAGCGACGGGGATGCGGTCGCGCACGCGATCACGGACGCCCTGCTGTCTGCGTGCGGCCTCGGCGACATCGGGGGAGTGTTCGGCACCAGTGATCCGCAGTTCGTCGGAGCGCACGGCGACGTCTTCCTCCGCGAGACCCGGCGACGTGTCGAGCTGGCCGGATTCCGCATCGGAAACGTGTCGGTGCAGCTCATCGGCAACCGCCCCAAGTTCTCCCCGCGGCGGCCCGAGGCCGAGGCCGTGCTCTCGAGTCTTCTCGGGGCCCCGGTGTCGGTGAGCGCCACCACCACCGACGGTCTCGGTTTCACGGGGCGAGGTGAGGGCATCGCCGCGATCGCCACGGCATCCGTGGTCGCCCGGCCCGTAGGCTAGTGGCGTGACTGTGCGACTCTACGACACGAAGGCTGCCGCCCTTCGAGACTTCATCCCTCTGCGCGACGGCGAGGTCGGACTGTACGTCTGCGGTCCGACGGTGCAGTCGTCTCCGCACATCGGCCACCTGCGTTCCGCCCTCGTCTACGACCAGTTGCGACGTTGGCTGAACTACCGGGGCTACGCGGTGACGCTGGTGCGCAACGTCACCGACATCGACGACAAGATCCTCGACGCCGCCGCGCTCGAAGGAGGCTCGGAGCAGTGGTGGGCCCGTGCTTACCGCTACGAGCTGGAGTTCACCGCCGGGTATACGGCGCTCGGCATCCAGCCGCCCACGTACGAACCGCGCGCGACGGCGAGCATCCCCCAGATGCAGGAGATCATCGCGCGTCTGATCGACAACGGTCACGCGTATGCGGCCCAAGACGGTTCGGGCGACGTGTACTTCGACGTCAAGAGCTGGCCGAGCTACGGCGAGCTGACGCGTCAGAGCATCGACAACATGGAGGCGGCAGCGGATGCCGACCCGCGCGCCAAGCGCGACGCCCGCGACTTCGCCCTGTGGAAGGGGCACAAGGAGTCGGAGCCCGAGTCGGCGGCTTTCACGTCGCCGTGGGGCGCCGGCCGACCGGGCTGGCACATCGAGTGCTCGGCGATGTCGCGCCGCTATCTCGGCCCGGCCTTCGACATCCACGGCGGCGGACTCGACCTCAGGTTCCCCCACCACGAGAACGAGCTCGCGCAGTCGACGGCGGCCGGGGACGCGTTCGCCAACTACTGGGTGCACAACGGCCTCGTGAACATCAACGGCCAGAAGATGAGCAAGTCGCTCGGCAACTCGGTGTATGCCGCCGACCTGCTGAGCGCCGCGCGGCCCATCGTGGTTCGCTACTACCTCGGGTCGGCCCACTACCGTTCGACGATCGACTTCAACGACGGGTCGCTCGCCGAGGCGGAGGCGGCCCTCGACCGCATCACCGGATTCTTCGAGCGCGTCGACCGGCGACTGACCGGAACCCGCTTCGTCGGCGGGGGCGCTCCGGTCATCCCCGACGCCTTCGCGGAGGCGATGGACGACGATCTCGCCATCCCGCAGGCCCTCGCGGTGCTGCACGACACGGTACGCTCAGGAAACGCGGCGCTGGATGCGGAAGACTTGGAGGCTGCGGCCACGGCCCGCGGGCATGTGCTCGCGATGACCGAGGTTCTCGGCATCAACCCGTCGACGCCCGAATGGAACACCGGCGGAACGTCCGCGGCCGATGCCGCTCTCGCGAAACTCGTCGAGAGGCTCATCGCCGACAGACAAGCTGCGCGAGCGGCGAAAGACTTTGCCGCAGCAGACCGCATCCGCGACGAACTGACCAGCGCGGGCATCACAATCGAAGACTCCCAGACGGGGTCGCATTGGAGTATTGAACAGTGAAGAACACGGGTGGTAAGCCCCGCGCAGGGGCCGTGCGCAAGAGCCGCAAGGGCCCCCAGGTCGGGTCGGGCGGTCAGGGCCGGCAGGCTCTGGAAGGTAAGAAGCCGACCCCGAAGGCTGAGGACCGTCCGTACCATCCCGCGGGAAAGGCGAAGGCCGCGCGCGAGCGATTCGCTGCGGCCGGCGGCAAGGGCAAGCCGGTCCAGCAGCGCCGCGACCAGGACCAGGGCTACGGCCAGGGGTATGGGCAGGGCCAGGGCCGCGGACGCGGTGAATCGCCTCGCGGGGCGTCCGGCGCATCCCGCCGCCAGAAGACCGGCGACGAGAGCGAGGTCGTGACCGGCCGCAACTCGGTGGTCGAGGCACTGCGTGCGGACATCCCGACCACGGCGCTCTACATCGCGGCGCGCGTGGAGGTCGACGACAGGGTGAAAGAGATCCTGTCGATCGCGCGGGGCACGGGCATCCCGATCCTCGAGGTCATGCGGCCGGAGCTCGATCGGCTCGCCGGCCGCGACTCGGTGCACCAGGGCGTCGCGCTCAAGGTTCCGCCCTACGAGTACGCCCACCCTGTCGACCTGCTCGAGCTCACCCTGCGCAAGGGCAAGACGCCCCTGTTCGTGGCGCTCGACGGCATCACCGACCCGCGCAACCTCGGCGCCATCATCCGTTCGACGGCCGCGTTCGGTGGTCACGGCGTGATCGTGCCGCAGCGTCGTTCGGTCGGCATGACCGCGTCCGCATGGAAGACGTCGGCCGGGGCAGCAGCCCGCACGCCCGTCGCCATGGCGTCGAACCTGACTCAGACGCTGAAGGCGTTCAAGGAGGCGGGGGTGTTCGTGCTCGGCCTCGACGGTGGCGGGGATGTGACCCTGCCGGGCCTGTCGTTCGCCGACCGTCCCGTCGTGGTCGTCGTCGGCAGCGAAGGCAAGGGGCTGTCGCGGTTGGTGACCGAGACCTGCGACGCGATCGTCTCTATCCCGATCACGGCGACCACCGAGTCGCTGAACGCCGGCATCGCGACGAGCGTCACGCTCTACGAGATCGCGAAGCTGCGCGCCGAGGCCAAGAAGTAGTTCGGCCAGCGCTCACGAGGCCGGCCGGCGCTCAGACCTTCGAGCGCCAGTCGTCCTCGTCTTCGGTGTCGTCTGAGCCGACGGCCGAAGCGATGACCGGGATGCTGATCGTGTCGGTCGGCGGGTCGATGACGGTCGCCTCGTCGCGGCGGTGGCGCAGGATGACGTTGATGTACGAGGTGAGCGCCTCGGCCAGCGGAACATCTCTGCCCTCGTTCTGCGACATGAACCAGCGGTGCTCGAGCAGCTGGTGGAACACTTCCGCCGGTTCGAGCTTGCCCTTCAGGTCGGCGGGGATGGCACGCACGATCGGCTCGAACACCCGCATGAGCCACTCGTGGGCCATGGCCTCCTCGTCGAGACCCTGTTTGCCGAGGGTCGCCGAGTAGGAGTCGAGGTCGTTGAGCAGGCGGCGCGCTTGGTTCTCGCCCGTGTCGAGGCCGGTGAGGCGAAGCAGACGGCGCTGGTGGTGGCCGGCGTCGACGACCTTCGGCTGGATGCGCACCGTCGTGCCCGCATCCGATGTCTTGATGGCCAGCTCCTCGATGTCGAAGCCGAGCTCGTTGAGGCGGTCGACGCGCTGGCTGATGCGCCAGCGCTCGGAGGAGGAGAACACCTCGCTGCTCGTGAGCTCCTTCCAGAGCGACCGGTAGGCGGCGACGATACCGCTGGACACCTTGATCGGGTCGAGCGCCTCGTCGACGCGGCCGCCGGCCTCGAGGTCCATGAGTTCGCCGGCGATGTTGACCCGGGCGATCTCGAGGTCGTTCTCACGCTGGCCGTTCGACAGGCCGCCTTCGTAGAGCTGGCCCGTCTCGGCATCCACCAGGTAGGCGGCGAACGCTCCCGCATCCCGTCGGAACAGCGTGTTCGAGAGGGAGACATCGCCCCAGAAGAAGCCGACGATGTGCAGGCGCACCAGTAGAACGGCCAGAGCATCGACGAGGCGCGTCGCCGTGTCGGGGCGCAGCGTCTGCGAGAAGAGGGCGCGGTAGGGGAGCGAGAACTTGAGGTGCCGCGTGACGAGGGCCGCCTTCAGCGGCTCGCCCTCGTCGTCGGAGCGGTTGTTGATGATGGCGACCGGGTCGACGCACGGGATGTCCAGGCGCTGCAGCGTGCGCAGCATCTCGTACTCGCGCTTGGCCATGTCGGCGGTGGTCTCCTTGATCGCGATCACGTAGCCGGAGAGGTTGGCGAAACGCACGAGGTGCCGGGAGATGCCTTTCGGCAGGATCGCGATGTGCTCGTTCGACCAGTCGTCGAGCGGCACGTTCCACGGAAGGTCGAGGAGCGCGGGGTCGACGGTCGCCGCCGTGATGTTCAAGGAGCCGGACATGAGCCAAATCTATCGGAGTCGGTGGGAGGTCGAAGGGACCGGAAAAGCACAGTGCCGCAGCCCGGAGACCGGACTGCGGCACTGTGGAGGATCTGCGACTGCTTAGTCGACGACCGCACCGCCGAGGCGCTCGCCGGTCTCCGCGTGGAACGCGTGGACGTGGCCGGGCTTCGGGGTGATGAACACGGTGTCGCCCGCGTTCGGGTGGATGCGACCGTCGACGCGCGCGACGATGTCGGTGCGCTTGCCGTTGATCTCGGAGTGACCGTAGAGGTAGCCGTCGGCGCCGAGCTCCTCGACGAGGTCGACAGTGACCTTGAGGCCGGTGCCCTCGGAGAGGGAGACGACCACGTCTTCGGGGCGCACACCGATGGTGACGGCCGAGCCGGCGTTCGCGATGACCTCGCGCTCGATCGGAACGACCGCGGTGCCGAACTTGACTCCGCCGTCGGTGACGTCGGCCGAGAACAGGTTCATGGCCGGGCTTCCGATGAAGCCGGCGACGAACACGTTGTTCGGCTGCGCGTACAGGTCGCGCGGGGTGCCGACCTGCTGCAGCACGCCGTCTTTGAGCACCGCGATGCGGTCACCCATGGTGAGCGCCTCGGTCTGGTCGTGGGTGACGTAGACCGTGGTGACGCCGAGACGACGCGTCAGCGACGCGATCTGGGTGCGGGTCTGGACGCGGAGCTTGGCGTCGAGGTTCGACAGCGGCTCGTCCATGAGGAACACCTGAGGGCTGCGGACGATCGCGCGGCCCATCGCGACGCGCTGACGCTGACCACCCGAGAGCGCCTTCGGCTTGCGGCCGAGGTAGGGCTCCAGGTCGAGCAGCTTGGCCGCCTCGAGAACGCGCGTTGCACGCTCGTCTTTGTTGACGCCGGCGATCTTGAGCGCGAAGCCCATGTTCTCGGCGACGGTCATGTGCGGGTAGAGCGCGTAGTTCTGGAAGACCATCGCGATGTCGCGGTCTTTCGGGGGAACGTCGGTGACGTTGCGCTCGCCGATGAAGATGTTGCCGTCGTTGACCTCTTCGAGGCCGGCGAGCATGCGGAGGGAGGTCGACTTTCCACAGCCCGACGGGCCGACGAGAACGAGGAACTCACCGTCTGCGATGTCGAGGCTGAGCTCGTCGACAGCGGGACGGTTGGAACCCGGATACAGCCGGGTTGCCTTGTCATAGGTGACTGACGCCATTGTTTTCTTACTCCTTCACCGGCAGGTACGTGCCGGACGATCCGTTGTGATGGATAAAGCGGGTGCTGTCACCCGAAGAGGGCTACAGCGACCACGACCCCATAGTATGACATCGGCGGGGGGCTCGTGACCACTGGCACGGGCGCCTGGCGCCTGCGGCGTTCAGCCGCCGTCTGGCTGATTCCCAGACTGGAGAAATACGCTTTCTCGGTGCTCGCGCACCAACCCCCTGCGCTGCTCCCCCCGCAGCGCAACGAGTGATCCCCGAAAGTGACATCAATGACCGACGGTCTCGAAGACAGCCGCCCATCGAACGAGCGGCGCGAAGCGGCTCGTGAGAAGGCGCTCCAGCTGCGCACTTCGCAGCAGAAGAAGGAACGCCGCAACAAGGTCTTCCTGTCTGGCGGCATCGTCGTGGGTGCGCTGGCCATCGTCGCCATCGTCGCGGTGATCATCGTGAGCGCGATCCGCCCGTCGGTGCCCGGCCCCGCGAACATGGCCAGCGACGGCGTCGTCATCGGAGCAGGACTCAAAGCCCAGCCGACCGAGTCGCTCGCCGCCGACGCCACCCCGGTGCCGTCGAAGACCGATCCGACCGGCAGTGTCGTGAGCATCCGGGTGTACGTCGACTACCTGTGCGCCCTGTGCGGCGACTTCCAGCGCACCAACGCCAAGCAGCTCGAGCCGCTCGTTAAAGACGGCGCGGTGACCATGGAGATCCACCCGATCGCCATTCTCACCAGCCACTCCGGCGGCACCAAGTACTCGCTGCGTGCCGCGAACGCCGCCGCGTGCGTCGCGAACTACTCGCCTGACAGCTTCTGGAAGTTCAACAATGCCCTGTTCGTGAAGCAGCCCGAAGAAGGCGGACCGGGCCTCACGGATGCGCAGCTCAAGAAGCGCGCGACCGCAGCCGGCGCGAAGTCCATGTCGTCGATCTCCAGCTGCATCGACGACGGCCGCTACAAGAACTGGGTGACCAGCGCGAGCGACCGTGCGCTCGCCGGCCCCATCCCGAACTCCAGCGTCAAGAAGCTCGTCATCGCGCCGCTGGTGCTCGTGAACGGCAAGCAGTACACGGGCTCGCTGAAGAGCGCATCCGACTTCAAGGCGTTCGTCTTGCAGGCGCAAGGCGACTCGTACTCGTCGACCGCGACGCCCACGCCGACGCCGACCACCAAGCCCTGAGCGGGCTCGCACGATCCCTTAGGATGGTGGGGCGAGACGGCCCCGCCGCCTCCTGCCGGCCTGGCGCAATTGGTAGCGCACCGCTCTTGTAAAGCGGGGGTTACGGGTTCGAGTCCCGTGGCCGGCTCTGTGCCCATCCCCTCATCTCCCACTCCCACAGGCAGGCGAGATGTCAGTAACTGCAAGAATTCGGGCCGAAAAGTTGCGGTTAGTGGCAGCTCGACGAGTTGGGGCGAGTGAGAGGACGGACCGAGGGTGTTCTTTTCAGGGTTCGTCATCCTGGGGTTCCTTGCCACCCTCGTCACGGCGACTGTGGTCATCCCGGTGCATCTCTTCGGCCTTCGCCGGAATGCGCAACGGTGGCCGCGCGTGATGAGTCGCGCTCACGGTCACCTGATCGAGGAGAGTCCGAAGGGGCAGTCGGCATGGAGTCGTGATCAGTGGGAGAACGCGATCACCATGACTTCCGGTGATCGTTACCTGTACCTGCTCGACAGGCCGGATGCGGCGTCGTATTCCCGGGCACGCAGACAGGGCGCCTGGTGGGCGGTCGCGGGATTCGCCGTGATCTGGGCCTTGATCGCCGCGTTGGTACTCAACCCGGCCTTCGAGCGGCGTCCCGTCGATCGGTCGGAGCTGATCGGCACGTGGGCCGGGCACGGGAGCGCGTCCCAGGGAGATGTCGTGGTCGAGCTACGCCGTGACGGGACGTACACCGCGGCTGGCTTCAGGTTCCCCGCCGACATGGATCACACGGGTTCGTGGGAGCTCTATGACTCCGTGGCTGGTCCCTCCATCGATCTCCACGGCCGCGTCTCTGGCGCCTACATGGGTGTCTTCTGGTATTTCTTCCAACCAAGGATCTCGGTGTGCGACGGAGACCCCGACGACCCCAGATCCTGCACCACGCTCGTGAAGACCGCATCAGCCGGCTAGTCCGACGCCCAGGTGCGGATTGCTGGGCACGAATCTGTCACAACGACGACCGTTCGGCGGTCTTAAGGGTGACGGACATTCAGGAGCCGTGGTGCGAAAGAGGGACTCATGGACCAGCGAAGCGGACCCATCGTCGACGACCGTGCGGCGGCATCCGTGCCAGCGGTCGCTTCGGGCGGAGCCGGGGCCCTGCCCACGATCTGGGAGTGGCTGGCGCGGCCGATGCGATACCGGGCGGTGCGCCGGTTCCGGATCGCCGCCGAAAGCGGGGATGCCGAGCAGCTCGCCGCTCTGCTCGATCCTGCCGTCGCGGTGGTCGTCGACGACAGCGAGGCGACGGATGGCGCGGTGAGGGTGGTGGGCGGCCTCGCTGACTCGGTCGCGCTGCTCCTGCACGCCATGACGGCGAGGCCGGGACTCGCCATCGTCGAGCGGTCGGTCAACAGCCAGGCCGGACTCATGCTCAGCCACGACGACAGAGTCACGGCTTCGATGACGACGGACTTCACCGGGGGCCTCATCAGCCTGATCTGGGTCAGACTGCACCCGGACGAACTGCGCCACTGGAACAGGGTCTGAGCGTGCGATCCAGGCGCGAATTGCACTGAGCGATCCATCGTGCAAAAATGCACTCTGTGGAAGAGAGTGCAACCGGGCTCGAGCATCGCATGGCGGTGACGGCCGAACGGATGAAGAGTGCTGCGCGGCGGCTGACAGCTGAGCGCGGACTCGCCGGCTTCACGGTCGACGAACTGTGCGCCGAGGTCGGGGTCTCGCGCCGCACGTTCTTCAACTACTTCGCGTCCAAAGAGAACGCTGTGCTCGGGCTACCCGCACGTCTCGATCTGTCGGGCCCGGTCGAGCACTTCATCGCCGGGGGAGAGCCCGCCGCTACCGGCCTGTCGCCGACCCTCGTCGACGACTTCGCCCGCCTCAGCGTCGCGCGGTGGGAGCGCCTGGAACTCACGCCGCAGGATGTGCCGCTCGTCATGGCGGCCATCGACCGGGAGCCCCGGCTGCTCGCCCACATGCTGCAGCTCTCCTCCGAGGGCGAGCGCGAAGACATCGAACTCATCGAACGCCGGGAGGGGCTGCAGCACGGTGACCTCCGCGCCGAGACCCTGGTGCACACCGTCGGCGCGATCCTGCGCGGCAGCACGGCCGAGTTCTTCGACCACGACAACACCGACGCCTTCTCCGACATCCTTCTCCGCAGGCTCGCCGCCGCCCGCGACCTGTTCACCCACTAACCCGGAGCATCCATGACCACCATCACAGCCGAAGCGCCGCTGCTTCTCACGAAGCGGCGCATCTGGATCATCTTCAGCGCCCTCATCGCGGGGATGCTGCTCTCGAGCCTCGACCAGACCATCGTGTCGACCGCCATGCCGACCATCGTCGGTGATCTCGGCGGCGTCGAGAACCAGGTGTGGATCACCACCGCGTACCTGCTCGCGACCACCATCGTCATGCCCGTCTACGGCAAGTTCGGCGACGTGCTCGGCAGGCGGCGCCTGTTCCTCATCGCCATCGCGCTGTTCACGCTGGCGTCGGTCGGGTGCGCGTTCGCATCCGACTTCTGGATGTTCGTCGTGTTCCGCGCGCTGCAGGGTCTCGGCGGCGGCGGGCTGATGATCCTCTCGCAGGCGATCATCGCCGACATCGTGCCGGCCAACGAGCGCGGCAAGTACCTGGGGCCGCTGGGTGCGATCTTCGGTCTGTCCGCAGTGGGCGGGCCGCTGCTCGGCGGGTTCTTCGTCGACCACCTGACCTGGCAGTGGGCGTTCTACATCAACATCCCGGTGGGCATCGCCGCGTTCGTGATCGCACTCGTAGCGCTCACCCTGCCCAACAAGAAGGCCACCCAGCCGATCGACCTCCTCGGCGTGCTGTTCCTCTCACTCGCGACGACCTGCCTGATCTTCTTCACCGACTTCGGCGGAAACAAGGCGCACGGATGGGGCGCGCTCGAGACCTGGGCGTGGGGCGTCGGTCTGCTCGTGGCGGCCGCAGCGTTCGTGTTCACCGAGTCGAAGGCGAAAGACCCGATCATCCCGCTGGGCCTGTTCCGCAACCCGATCTTCGTCAACGCCACGGCCATCGGACTCACCCTCGGCCTCGGGATGTTCGCCGCGATCGGCTTCATCCCTACCTTCCTGCAGATGTCGTCAGGAACGTCGGCTGCCGCATCCGGTCTCCTCATGCTGCCGATGATGGTCGGACTCATCGGAACCTCGATCGCCTCGGGTATCGCCATCACCAAGACCGGCAAATACAAGCTGTTCCCGATTCTCGGCACGATCATCACCGGTGCGGCGATGGGTGCGATGACCACCCTGACCGCCGACACCCCGGTCTGGCTGATCTGCGTGTACCTGTTCGTGTTCGGCGCGGGCCTCGGCCTCATCATGCAGGTCGTGGTGCTCGTGGTGCAGAACGCCGTTCCGGCCGCCCAGATCGGAACCGCGACGAGCACGAACAACTACTTCCGCGAGGTCGGAGCGGCGCTGGGTGTCGCGGTGTTCGGCACGATCTTCACGACCCGGCTCACCGACAACCTCACCAACGTGTTCGCAGGGGCGGGCGCGAGCGCGGCCGACGCGGCCAACGCCACGGCGACCATCAACCCGCAGACACTGGGCCAGCTCCCGGATGCGGTGCGCGACGGCATCGTGACCGCCTACGCCGACGCGCTGGCCCCGGTGTTCTGGTACCTCATCCCGTTCATCGCCATCGCGTTCGTGCTGTCGCTGTTCCTCAAGCAGATCCCGTTGAGCGACCAGGCGGGGCTCGTGGCACGCGGTGAGGCGATCGGCGGCGAAGAGGCTGAGCGGTTAGAAGCCGCGAGAAAGTAGGAAGAATCGGGCGGCACGCCGTGGGAACATCCGTCGGGACGGTCTTTTCGGGGGCTGGCGCGCGGATGTCCGACGCGGGAGCGGGTTGACGGCGGGCGCAGGCGGCGGGATGCTCGCACCATGAGAAGCAGAGGCGGCGCGATCGACGCCGCCTCTGCTTCGTGCGTCGTCACGGTCGACACCGGTGGGCAGGGAACACCGTTTCTGCTGGTGCACGGGATCGGGGTGAGCAGTCGCTACTTCGAGCGGCTCGTGCCGGTTCTTGCGAAGCACGGGCGCGTCATCGCCGTGAACCTTCCAGGGTTCGGCGGCACGCCCAAGCCGAACGTCGCCATGGCCGTCGAGGACTTCGCCCGCTCGCTGGAACGGACGATCGAGCAGTTGGGGCTCCCGCCGTGCATCGTGGTCGGCCATTCGATGGGAACGCAGATCTCGACCCGGCTGTCGGTCACACGCCCCGACCTGGTGGCGGCGGTCGCCCTTCTCGGGCCGGTCATGGATCCGCCTGCGCGGAGCGCGGTCCGGGCGACACTGCGGCTCGGCCGCGACACGCTCGGGGAGCGCCCGAGGGCCAACCGGCTGGTGCTGGGCGACTATCTGCGGTGCGGCATCCGGTGGTATCTGGCCGTTCTCCCGTCGATGCTCTCGTACCGCATCGAAGACGACCTGCCTCGCATCCCCGTTCCGACGCTGGTGCTGCGAGGCGAGCACGACCCGATCGCGCCCGAGGAGTGGACGCGCGCTCTGGCCTCGGCCGGCATCCGATCCCGTGCCGAGACGGTCGCGGGAGCGCGGCACCTGGTTCAGCACGCGCGGCCGCGCGAAACCGCTGCCGCATTGAACGCGCTCGCCCGGGTCGCGGGATGAGGCAGCTGCTCCGCATGGCGGGGGTCTGGGCGCTCGACTACCTGTACGTCGTGCGGCACCAGGTTCGCGCCGCGTTCAGCCGGAGCGATCCGGATGTGCTCGTCGCGCACGGGCAGGGACCGCCGGTCGTGCTGCTGCCGGGGATCTACGAGACGTGGCGCTTTCTGCTGCCCCTGGCCCGGCACATCCACGGTCTCGGGCACCCGGTGCACGTGGTCGCGGCCCTGGGACGCAATCGAACCACGATCGCCGACGGGGCGGCGCTCGTCGCCGAGTACCTCGAAGCACGACAGCTGCACGATGTGACGATCGTCGCTCACAGCAAGGGCGGGTTGATCGCGAAACACCTGATGGGGCTGCCCGGCCGCGGCGAACGCGTGCGAACGACCATTGCGGTGAGCACGCCGTTCGCGGGCTCCGCCTACGCCAGGTTCATCCCGATCCGGAGTGTGCGCGCGCTCGCGCCGTCGAACACGGTGATGCAGCAGCTCGCGCGGGAGCGCGCGGCGAACGAACGGATCGTGTCGGTGTACGGCTGGTTCGATCCGCACATCCCGGGCGGGTGCGACCTGGCGGGTGCGCGCAACGTGCGGCTCGCGGTCGGCGGTCATTTCCGCATCCTTGCGAGCAAGGACCTGCTTGAGGTGGTGGATGCGGTGCTCGCCGGCGACGATCCGGCCCGTGACAGTGTCGGCGGCATCCCGTAGCCTCGTCACATGACGGAGCCGTCGACAGCCGCGTCTGCGATCACCGTTCCGCCCGCGGACGGCAATCGCACATTCCTGCAGGTGCTCATCAACACGATGATCGCCAATGTCACGACGAGCTTTCTCTGGTTCGCACTGACGTTCTGGGTGTATCTCGAGACGCGCTCCGTGCTCGCGACCGGTATCGTCGGCGGGTCGTACATGCTGCTCGTGGCGGTGTTCTCGATCTTCTTCGGATCGGTGGTCGACCGGTATCGCAAGCACGCCGTGATGCTGTTCGCGAGTGCGATCACGCTCGTCGCTTTCTGCATCTCCGGCGTGTTCTACCTGCTGTATCCCGAGTCCGCCCTGGTCGACCTCGGTGGGCCGATGTTCTGGGTGTTCGCGGGCGTCATCCTGTTCGGCTCGGTGATCGAGAACATGCGCAACATCGCTCTGTCGACCACGGTGACCCTGCTCATCCCGGTGGAGCGGCACGCCAACGCCAACGGTCTGGTGGGCACGGTGCAGGGCCTCGCGTTCATCGTGACGAGCGTGTTCAGCGGGCTCTCCGTCGGGCTGCTCGGCATGGGATGGACGCTGGTCATAGCGATCGCCCTCACGGGGGCGGCGTTGCTGCACCTGCTGTTCCTGCGCATCCCGGAGGAGGCGCCGCACCTCGAAGGCGGCAAGGCCGCGAGCATCGACCTGCGGGGGAGCATCGCGGCCATCCGCAGTGCTCCCGGGCTGTTCGCGCTGATCATCTTCTCGACGTTCAACAACCTCATCGGCGGCGTCTACATGGCGCTGATGGACCCGTACGGGCTGGAGCTGTTCCCGGTCGAGCTGTGGGGCGTCGTGCTGGGTGTGACCGCGACGGGGTTCATCGTCGGCGGGCTCCTCGTCGCGAAGTTCGGCCTCGGCAGCAATCCCGTGCGCACGATGCTGCTCGTCGTCGTGGCGATGGGGGTGCTCGGGGCGCTGTTCACGATCAGGGAATGGTGGTGGCTCTACGCGGCCGGCATCTGGCTCTACATGACCCTCATCCCGGTGGTCGAAGCCGCCGAGCAGACGGTCATCCAGAAGGTCGTGACGTTCCGGCGGCAGGGGCGGGTGTTCGGATTCGCCCAGGCCTTCGAGTCCGCAGCGGCGCCGATCACGGCTTTCCTGATCGCTCCGATCGCCGAGTTCGTCATCATCCCGTACTTCCGCACCGACGCGGGCCAGGCCAGCTGGGCCTGGCTGCTCGGCGAAGGGGAAGCGCGCGGGATCGCCGTCGTGTTCCTGATCGCCGGCTTGATCATGGTGCTTCTCGGGCTCGGGGCCTTCCTCACCCGGTCGTACAGGCTGCTCTCCAAGGAATACCAGGAGAGCGTTCCGCCGGCGATCCCGGGTGCGCCGGCCTGAGGGGCCATGCGACGAAGTGTTTCCGACCGCTGAGCGCCGGCACCCGCCGAGGTCCTAAAGTCTCCTCATGCCAGAACGAGAAGACGGGGCCCAGGACTTCGAGACGCGGCAGATCCACGCGGGAGCGATCGTTGACGCTCAGACGCGATCCCGGGTCACGCCGATCTACCAGACCGCCGGTTACGTCTTCTCCGACTTCGACGACGGCGAAGACCGATTCGCCGGCCGCAGCGCCTTTCGTGCGTACTCACGCAACGAGAACCCGACCAACGCGGTGGCGGGCCAGCGGCTCGCGAATCTCGAAGGCGGCGTCGACGGCATCGTCGTCAGCAGCGGTCAGGCCGCCATCGCGGCGACGCTGTTCGCGCTCGCCCAGGCGGGAGACCACATCCTCGCGACGCGATCGCTCTACGAGGGGACGCGCGAGATGTTCCGCGGGGCCCTCCGCCGCCAGGGCCTCGACGTCGAATACGTGGCCGACGACGCGGACGAGGCGGAGTGGGCATCCCGGGTCACCCCGCGCACGAAGGCGATCTACACCGAGACCATCCCCAACCCGCTGGGCCAGGTCGTCGACCTGGAACGGCTCGCGGGCATCGCGCACCGGGCGGGCGTGCCGCTCGTCGTCGACAGCACCGTGGCGACCCCCTACCTCTGTCGCCCGATCGAGTGGGGCGCCGACATCGTCATCCACTCGACGTCGAAATGGCTGGCCGGGCACGGGGCGGTGATCGGGGGAGCGGTCATCGACGGCGGACGGTTCGACTGGCGAGCCAACGCCGAGCGGTTCCCCCATCTGGTCGAGCCGCCGCGAGCGGGCGCGGAGTCCTACGTCGACCGCTTCGGCGCCGCAGCCTTTCTGGGATACCTGCGCACCGTCACGGTTCTCGAGTACGGCCCGACCGTTCCGCCGACCAGCACTTTTCTGCTGCTGCACGGCGTCGAGACCCTCTCGGTGCGGATGGACAGGCACGTCGACACGTCGCTCGCCGTCGCGGAATGGCTCACGGAGCAGCCTGCGGTCGCCGCGGTCGCATACCCCGGCCTCTCCGACAGCGTGTTCTACGAGCGCGCGCAGAAGTACCTGCCGCGAGGCGCGGGCGCGGTCGTCAGCATCGATCTCGCCGGCGGGCGGGAGGCCGCGCGCCGGTTCATCGACGCGCTGGAGCTGATCTCGCCGATGACGCACATCGGGGATGTGCGCACACTCGCCATCCACCTCGGCAGCACCATCCACGCGAAACTCACTGAGGAGGAGCGACTGGATGCGGGCATCACGCCCGGTCTCGTGCGGCTCTCCATCGGTCTGGAGAGCCTGCGGGACATCCGCGCCGACCTCGAGCGAGGCCTCCGGGCGGCGGGGTGACCCGCCACCCGGAGGTGCTCTCGCGCTGTGAACGCGCGCTAGGCGTCACGCGTCGCCCGCTACGACACGGTCTCCGGCTCCGTCGACCGGCGCACGAAGAACGCTCCGACGACCAGCAGCACCGAGATGACCGCACCCGTCTGGAACGCGGCGCGCACGCCCGCCTCGACCCCTTGCGCCGCCGAGCCGCCGTCGCCGGCGACGTGCGCTCCCACCGTTGAGAGCACGGTGATGAAGAGGGCTGTTCCGATCGCTCCGGAGAGCTGCTGGTTCGTGCCGATCACGGCCGAACCGTGCGAGTACAACGCCGGGGGCAGCGAACCGAGCCCGGCGGTGAACAACGGCGTGAACGTGAGCGACAATCCGAGCGAGAGCCCGACATGCAAGAGAACCAGCACGGCCACCGGGGTCGTGTGGTCGACCGTGGTCAGCATCCAGAGCATGGCGCTGACCAGCACCGTGCCGGGGATGATGAGCGGCGTCGGCCCGCGCTTGTCGTAGATGCGGCCGACGATCGGCCCCATGAGTCCCATCAGCAAGCTGCCGGGCAGGAGCACCAGCCCGGTCGCGAGCGGCTCCAGCCGGAGGACGGTCTGCATGTACAGCGGCAACAGGATGAGCGTGCCGAACATGGAGGCCATCGCGACAGCCATCATGAGGGTCGTCACCGTGAAGTTGCGGGTGCGGAACACCCGCAGATCGAGCAGGGCACGGTCGGCGCGCTGGAGGACGAGTTGCCGCCAGACGAACCCGACGAGGGCGACCGCGCCGGCCGAGAGCGGCACCCAGACCGGCAGACCCTGGTGTCCCTGTGCCGCCTCGGCGATGCTGCTGAAACCGTAGATCAGCCCCGAGAACGCGATCGCAGACAGCACGACGGAGAGGGCGTCGATCGGCACCTTCTTCGGCTCCGTCACATTGGGGATGCGCGCGGCGCCGAGCAGCAGCGCCCCCAGCGCGATGGGCAGCACCAGCAGGAACATCCAGCGCCAGCCCGCGAAGGTGAGGATCGCGCCTGCGACGGTCGGCCCGATCGCCGGCGCGACGGACATGACGATCGAGATGTTGCCCATCGTCTTACCGCGCGACGACGCGGGGACGAGGGTCATGACGGTCGTCATCAGCAACGGCATCATGATCGCGGTGCCGCTCGCTTGCACGACGCGGCCCGTGACCAGCATGCCGAAGCCCGGCGCGGCGGCCGAGATCGCGGTGCCCAGGCTGAACAGGCCCATCGCCGTGATGAAGACGGTGCGCGTGTTCAGCCGCTGCAGTAGAAAACCGGTGATCGGGATGACGACCGCCATCGTGAGCATGAACGCCGTGGTGAGCCACTGGCCGACGCTCGGCGCGATGCCGAGGTCTTTCATGAGCTCGGGGAGCGCGACGTTCATGATGGTCTCGTTGAGGATCACCACGAAGGCGGAGACCAGCAGAAGTGAGATCACCAGCCGGTTGCGGGCCGAGTGATCGGTGAGTGTTGTGGACGACGTGTTGACCGTGGATCCGGTATCTGACAAGCGCTCTCCTAGCGTCACTGTGTCGGTGAATAGAGCCCCGAACTTGGTTCGTTCGAGACAACGTCGGCAATTCTGCACCGCCAGGGGGGTCTTGCCACAAGGCCCCCCACCTGCTATATCTTTAACATGGCGGGAAAGTCCCACGTGCAGCACCCGCCAGCACCGCAGCTCTGACCCCGTCGTACACGAGGCCAAAAAACTCCCCCGAAGTCAACGTTGTTCTTGCCGCATCCGACCTGCATAGTTGAGGCCGGACCGGGAGGGGATGCCGTTGATCGATGGTGCACGCAGGGCAGAACAGATCGCAGAGGAACAGCGATCTCTGGACGAGATGTACGCGCGTCTCGAGGCCGACCTGAGCGACGCGGTCTCCGCTCACGCTCGGGCGATGGCCGCGCCGGTCGACGGGCCGGGGGATCTCACGGCCAGGGACCTCGAAGTCGCGCGGCTGACCGACACGGTGCGCAGGCTCCGTTCCGCCGACCGGTCACTGTGCTTCGGGCGGATCGACGGCGTGAAGCCGGGGCAATCGCTGCACATCGGCCGCCTGGGGCTGCGCACCGACGCGGGTGAGATCTTGCTTGTGGATTGGCGGGCGGAGGCTGCACGGCCGTTCTACTCGGCGACCATGGCGGCACCGTCGGGGGTGCGCCGCCGTCGCCACCTGAGCGTCGACCGTCGCACGATCGTCGATATCAGCGACGAGCTGCTGGGCGGGGCCACGCCCACCGCCGACGACGTGGTCGGCGACGACCGGCTTCTGTCTGCCCTGACGGGTGCGCGCACGGGTCGCATGCGAGAGGCGGCCGCGACGCTGCAGAGGGAGCAGGACGAGATCGTCAGGTCGGAGCATCGCGGAATCATGGTGGTGGATGGCGGCCCGGGCACGGGCAAGACGATCGTCGCGCTGCACCGGGCGGCGTATGTGCTCTACGCGCTCTCCGCCATCGCCGACCGGGGCGTCTTGGTGTTCGGTCCGAACCGACGGTTTCTCGCCTACATCTCGGAGGTGCTGCCCTCGCTCGGAGAGAACGACGTGCAGCTGGCGACGCTCCCCGAGCTGATCGGCCAGGATGCGACGAAGCCGGATTCGGATCGGGTGGCGCGCCTGAAGGGGCGGGCGCAGTTCGCC
Organism: Leifsonia sp. NPDC058292; assembly: GCF_042880955.1. Taxonomy (NCBI): domain Bacteria; kingdom Bacillati; phylum Actinomycetota; class Actinomycetes; order Micrococcales; family Microbacteriaceae; genus Leifsonia; species Leifsonia sp. NPDC058292. Next base: position 22,064 of record NZ_JBHVYL010000015.1, on the reverse strand, counting down.
GAGGCTCTCGTGCGCTGGGTTCGGGCTCGGGAGCCGCACGGGGTCCCGCTCGACGTGCCGACGGGTCACGGAACGGTGGTTCTCGATTCCGGGCGGGTCGACGCTGCGCGGCGCAGCGCGCTGCAGGGCGACCGCGGACACAACCGCGCCCGAGAGTTCTTCCTCGAACACATCGTCGATGAGGTGGTCACCGAGCTGGAGCGGCAGACCGCGCGAGAGCTCTCGGAGTTCGAAGCCGAACTGAAAGAGGTCGCCGGCATCGACCTGGATCGCATGTTCGGGGGAGGCCCTGGAAGCGGCGCCTCGAACGATGCGGACACGTCGGCGGACGGGCTCGACATCGACTGGGACCGCATCCGTGAAGAGCTCCTCGACGATCCGGGCATCGATCGCACTGTGTCGCGCGTGTGGCCACGGCTTCGCGCCGAGGACGTCGTTCAGGGGCTTCTCGCCGATCGGGTCGCGCTCGCCGGCGCGCTTCCCGGCCTGTCGGAGGACGACCTGGCGCGCATCGTGGAACTCGAGCCGACAGGATGGAGCAGCGCCGATCTGGCCCTGCTGGATGAGGCACGCGCCCTTGTGGATGGAGCGCCCGAGACCGTATACGGGCACATCGTCGTCGACGAGGCCCAGCAGCTGTCAGCGATGCAGTGGCGCATGCTCATGCGCCGCTGTCCCCAACGCTCGATGACCGTCGTGGGAGACCTCGCCCAAGCGGGCCCCACCACGAGCATCCGAAGCTGGGCGGATGCGCTGGAGCCTTTCGTCGGTGATCGGTTCCTCCACCACACGCTCACGATCAACTACCGCACCACAGCGGAGATCCTGCAGTCGACGGCGCCCCTGCTGGCGCGCATCGCTCCCGAGCAGCGGGCCTCTCGCTCCATCCGTCACGGTGAACCCCCTGTGAATGTCCCGGTCGACGGAGACGGCATCGCCGCGGCGGTCGGCGAGCTGATCGCCCAGGCCAGGCAGGCGCATCCCGGTGACCTGATCGGTGTGATCGCTGCGGCGCACAGCATCGCCGAGCTGGAAGCCGAGCTCGACGCGACGGAAGCAGCGATCATCGCCGCGCCTGACGCTCGTGGCCTGGAATTCGACACCGTCATCATCGTCGACCCCGAGGGCATCGAGTCGGCCGGCGAGGCCGGTCTCCAGGACCTCTACGTGGCGCGCACCCGGGCGACCAAACGGCTCTTCACCCTCACCCGGGCGGCGAGCAGGGGCGCGGCAGAATCAGAGCCGAGCGAGCGTGGGCGCGGAGGTGACCGGGGTGATCGAGGTGACGGAGGCGATACGGCGCACGGCCTCGACGATGGTCGCCGGGTCGCAGGCGATGTTCATGCGGGCGAATCCGTGTCCGCCCTGGCCGAACGTGGGGCCTGAGTTGAGGGCGATGCGACCCCGGGCGAGCAGTTCGGCCGCGGGGTCGTCGCCGAGGCCGAGGGCTCGGAGGTCGAGCCAGACGAGGTAGCCGGCGTCGGGCTCGATCACGGTCACCCCGGGGACGTGGGCGCTCAGCTCGCTCTGCAGCAGCCGGAGGTTCGCGGTGATGCGCTCGACGGTCTGCTGCAGCCACGGCTGGGAGGAGTACGCGGCGACGTTGGCGTGGAGTCCGATGATGCTCGTGCGGGCGGCGAGCTCTTCGGGAAAGCGGGTGAGCAGTGCGGCGCTGTCTGCGTCGTTCGCGACGGCGACGGCGCACTTGAGGGCGGCGAGGTTCCATCCTTTGCTCGCGGAGGTCACGGTCACCGACCTGGCCCCCGCGCCGGTACACGCCACGGCGAACGGCGTGAAGGGCGACCCCGGATGCGCGAGCGGCGCGTGCACCTCGTCGCTCACGACCAGCACGTCGTACTGTGCGGCCAGGCGGGCCAGCTCGGCCAGGCTCTCGCGGCTGTGGGAGCGGCCCGTCGGATTGTGCGGGTTGCACAGCAGGACGGCGTCGACGCCCGAGGCGAACGCCCGCTCGATGCCCCGGAGGTCGAGCGACCAGCCGGCGTCGGCGAGCAGCGGAACGTCGACGGCTTCGGCGTGCGCCTCCCCGACCATCTCGTAGAACGGGGCGTAGACCGGAGGGGTCAGCACGACGCGCCCGCCGAGAGCGGGGAGCGCGAGCCGGAGGGTCTCCAGAACGCCGACCGTGACATCCGTCGCCAGGTGCACGCGGGACTCGTCGACCGACCAGCCCCAGGCCTCGGAGGCGAAATCGGCGAAAGCGGTGGCGAGCGGGCCGGGCGCGTCGAGATAGCCGGTGTCGGACCGAAGGAGGTGGTCGATCGCTGTCTGAGCGACGGCGGGCGCGATCTCGAAATCCATCTCGGCCACCGACATCGGGAGCACGTCCGCGGGGAAGCGGTGCCACTTGATGCTGGTCCTGCGGGCGCGCAGGTCGGCGAGGGGTCGCGCGGTGATGCCACTCATGGCACAAGTGTCCGGCCGAGCGCCCGCGACCGCCACCCGCCCTGTCGAAAACTGAAACAAACGCCGGCGCGGCGACGGCTCACGGGGTGCGCTCTCCGGCTTCGATCGCGACGGGCAAGCGGTTCTCGGCCGGTGGCAGCGGACAGGTGGCGAACTCCGTGTATGCGCAGGGCAGGTTGACCGCCCGGTTGAAGTCGATGACGACCCGGCCGTCGGCATCCGGAGCGTCGATCGCGAGCGAGCGGTTGGCGGCGTATGTGGTGACGCCGCTGGTCGCATCGGTGAAGAGGGCGAACAGGCTGCCCGGCGTCTGTCCGTTGAACACGGTGAGCCGCAGAGGTTCGCCGTCGAGCTCGAAGGCGACCGCCCCCGGCGCCTCGTACACGTGCTGAAGCCCTTCGACCGCGGCGTCGACGGTCACTTCGCGCGGTTCGGCGAACGGCACGTACCTCCCGGTCACGGCCCAGCGAGCGTCCGGTGCGTAGGTGAGTGTTCCGCGGTAGGCGGTGCGCAGGGGGTGCTCCGGGTGTCGCGGGCGGATGATGTCGTGGCCTCCCCGCTTCGCGACCTCGACCACGGCGTCGCCGAAGGATGCGGTGCGACCGCCGCGCTCGGCGATCGGCCCGAACCCGACACGGCCGGTGACGGTGGCGCCGTCGACGGTGAGGGTCTCGCCGTCGGCCAAGTCGACCACCGGGCCGGCGTCGCCGGTGGACCAGGCGCCCGGAACGTCGTCGAACCGCTCGGGGATGGCCGTCAGCCAGTGCAGTCCGGTGACGGCGAGGAAGCCGTGCTCGCTCGCGCGGGCCGATTCGTGGCGTTCGTGCCAGGAGGCCCATTCGGTCTCGAAGGCGCCGGGCGAGGTCTGCGGGTCTGCCGCTGCGATTGTCATGCCCGGGACCGTAGCCCCCGCGGTCGCGGTCGGGTATAGGGCGCACGACACGCGACGTAACGCTGACACAGTGCGTAACTCTCGGTTGCCCGATCTGTGCGCGGCGGTCAGGCCACCGGCGCCAGGTCGACCTCGTCGGCGACGACCTCGACGGCCGCGGTCAGGCTCGGAAACCGGCTGCCGAACACGAGGCCGGATGGGCTCGTCGCCGTCCACACACCCTCCGACTTGGTCACCCGGCCGACGAGGTAGCGGCGATGTCCGTCGAGCACCTGCCGCTGCGCGATCGCCAGCGAGAGCGGAAACGCGTAGACATCGCCCTCCGGACCGACGACGAGCTCCCAACGCGCTCGGCCCGGGCTGAACTTGCTTGTGTAGATGCGCGACATAGCCAACTGTTCTACCGACCGGCGCGGCCGGCCTGCCAGCAAGATGACGGCCTGTGTCACGTCACGTCACGCGGCGCCATGAAGCTTGGCGTGTCGCGGATTCTCGTGCAGACGGATCGCGGTCGGCGCTGTGGGCGGTCAGGGGCGCGACGCGCGCTGGTAGGCGAATGCCGCGCGGAAGATGGCGCGACCGCGGGTGGCGGTCGCCTCGCGTTCCGCCGGCGGTGATTTCGACAGGGCGATGGTGAGCATCGTGATCGCGAGCACGACGTCGTCCGTCTCGACCGCCTGGTCGATCCTGGACGCGGCCTTGTCCCGTTCGAGGATGGCATCGACGACTGCGCTCAGGCGCGTGCTGAGGTGCTCGGCACGGTGGTCGTCGCGGTTCGACACGAGCATGTCGATCAGCGCCGGGGAGCCGATGGCTTGAGTCGTGATCAGGTCGAAGAGATCGCTGAGGGTCGAATCGTCGCGGTCCAGGATGGCCTCGAGCTCGGCGATGTTGTCGTCGAAGACGGCGACGGCGAGCGAGATCCTGTCCGGGAAATGGCGGTAGAGGCTGCCCTGACCGACTCCGGCGCGGCGTGCGACCGCGCTGAGCGGCGCTTGGAAGCCCGATTCTGAGAAGACCTCGCGCGCGGCGGCGATCAGCGCGCGCCGGTTCGCCGGGCCCGCGCTGGGCCCGAGGTTCGCTTTCGTCGGGGATGGCACTGGTGTAGCGTACAACCGGACAGTGTTGTCCGGTAGGTCGTACAATCCGAAGGAAGCGCCATGACAGACCCCAAGCCCCTCACCGCCGACAGCACCATCGCAACCTGGCTGCAGCACCCGGAGGGCGGCCCGATCATCCGCGAGCTGCTGAGCGCCAGCGGCGCCGACGAGGCCACGCTCGCGCCGGTTCTCGGCCTTCCGCTGCAGCAGCTGGTCGCCATCAGCCAGGGCGCGATGCCCCAGTCGGTGGTCGACGACCTCGTTCTGCGGGTCAACGGAGGCGTGGCCCCGGCCGTCGACGACGACTCCACCACGTGGAAGGAGCGCATCACCCACGGCCGCTTCGAGGGGCGAACGGTGATCGTCACCGGCGCCGCGTCGGGTATCGGCCGCGCCACCGCATCCCGCATCGCGCGCGAAGGAGGACGGGTGATCGCGGTCGACATCTCGGCCGACAAGCTGAACGACCTCGCCGCCTCCGTGGCCGGCGGCTCCGTGGTGCCCGTCGTCGGCGACATCACCAAGCAGGAGGACATCGACAAAATCGTGGCGGAGGCCGGCGAGCGCATCGACGCCCTGGCGAACGTGGCCGGCGTCAACGACGACTTCTCGCCCGCGCACGAGACGTCGGATGCGGTCTGGGACAGGGTGATCGCGATCAACCTCACGGGCGGCTTCAAGCTGACCCGCGCGGTTCTGCCTGCCATGCTCGCCGCAGGCACAGGCTCGATCGTCAACATCGCCTCGGAGGCTGGGATCCGCGGCAACGCCTCGGGCAACGCATACACGGTGTCGAAGCACGGCGTGATCGGGCTGACCCGCAGCGCGGCGTTCATGTACGGGCCGCAGGGCATCCGGGTGAACGCGGTGGCTCCGGGGGGCGTAGCGACGGGCATCCCGATGCCCGCCCACGTCTCCGAAGACGGCTCGGCGCGGCTCGCCCCTTTCCAGGGCATGATCCCGACGCTGGCGACCGCCGAACAGCTCGCCGCTTCCATCACTTTTCTACTGAGCGACGACGGCGTCAACATCAACGGCGCCGTTCTGGCGTCGGATGGCGGCTGGTCGGTGCAGTAGACCGACGCCGCAGACGACGCGCGCGGCGGGATTACGCTGGTGGTCGTGGAATCCGAAGCACGCCGTGACGCCGTCGGTTCGATCGAAGATGCCATCGGGCGCTTCATCCGGTCGGTGCGAACGTCGGTGACAGAGAGCGCCCAGGCGTTCGCGCCCGACCTGCAGCCCTCCGCGTACGCGATCATGGGCGTGATCTACGCCAAGGCGCCGGTCGCGCCGGCCACGATCATCGCCGCGACGGGCATGGACAAGAGTTCGGTGAGCCGGCAGCTGCGGGCGTTGAAGGAGGCCGGCTACGTCACGGCGCAGCCCGATCCCGACGACCGCCGTGCCGACCTCTACGCGCCGACCGCCGAAGCCGGCGCGCGGTTCGAGGCCATCCGCGCCTCAAACCGTGCCCGCTTCGGGGCGACCTTCGACGAGTGGGACGAAGAGGAGGTCGTGACCTTCGCCGCGCTCCTCGACAAGTTCACCGGCCGGAGGCGGGAGTCATGAGCAGCCCGACCGGCCTTCGCGAGCGCAAGAAGCTCGAAACCAGAGCGGCGATCCACGAGGCGGCGCTGCGACTCGTCGCCGAGAACGGTGTCACGCAGACCTCGGTGGACGCGATCTGCTCGGAAGCCGTGGTCTCCAGCCGCACGTTCTTCAACTATTTCCCGTCGAAGTTCTCGGCCATCCTCGGCACCCACACGGTCGAGATCTCGGCCGACCTACGGGACGCCTTCCTCGCGACCGCCGGCGAGACGAACCTGGTGCGCGACCTGTGCCACCTGGTCACGGATGTGACGGCCTCGATCACGCGCGGCGACGACGAGCGCCGCGCCATCCGCGAACTGCTCGCCCTCCGCCCCGAGCTCGTGCCCGAGTTCACCGTCCTGATCACCGATCTGCGCCGCCAGCTGGTCGAGCTGTGCCGGCAACGCACCAGTCCGGAACGCGCGCGCCTGGCCACCTCGCTCGTGCTGTCGGCGATGACCTGCGCGTTGGACGCGCCCCTCGACCCGCGCATCGACGAGGACGACGACTGGCTCTTCGCCGCAGTGATGGTCATGCACGACCTCGCCGGTCGGTAGCGGCCGCCTCGAGGTGCCAGTATGCGCAACTTTTCGGGCCGAAAAGTTGCAACGACTGGCAACTCGGCGGCTAGCGGGGGTGGGCCTGCAGGTGCTGAAGGGCTTCGTCGAAGGTCGAGAACCGGAGGCGCATGCCGGGGCGGCCGATTTCGGTCACCTCGTAGGTGTTCCGCACCTGCTGGACGAAGCCGAGCAGAGCGAGGGCGTCGTGCTCGGAGGCCTGCGCGTCGCTCACCCGCCATTCGGTCGCCGAGATCTCGACGATCTCGAGCCCGAATCGGGTGTAGCGGTGGGCCGTGGTGTTGCTCATGTTCACCATGGAACCCCGCCGCCGGGTGCGAGGCCAGGGGATTGACATCGGCGGCCCCGGCTTGACGGGGAGGCCGCGCGGGGTACCGTCTGCCTGGATGACTGCTGCGCGCACCCGAGACGGCTCCCCTCCGCTGCGCGACTACGCGGCGATCGGAGACGGGCGCACCGTCGCCCTCATCGGCCGCGACGGGAGCGTCGACTGGCTGCCCGTCCCCGACCTCGACGCCGTTCCCGTGTTCGCCCACCTGATCGACGCCGAGGCCGGCGGCCGAATCGAACTCGCACCGCGGGATCCGTTCGAGACCAAACGACGATACGTGCGCGGCACGAACGTGCTCGAGACGACCTTCACCACGGCATCCGGCTCCGTGAAGGTGACGGATGCGCTGGTCACCGGCATCGCCGGACGGCTGCCGTGGGCCGAGCTGGCCCGGCGGATCGAAGGAGTCGACGGCGCGGTGCGGATGCGCTGGGCCGTGCGACCGGGAACGGCGCTCGGCACCGCATCCCCCTGGATCCAGCACGTGGGCGGGGATGCGGTCATCCGCGACGGATCGGTGACGATCGGCGTCACGGGCCTCGACCACCACCCCAGTCGCACGCGCTCCCGCCAGGCGGACGACGACACGCTGCGAGGCGGCTTCTCGACCGGCCCCGGTTCCCGGCACACGCTCGTCGTGGTGGCGACGGAGGGGGAGCCGTTGCACCTGCCGCGAGCCGAGAAGGTCGAGCAGGGCATCGACCGCACCATCGCGAACTGGCGCTCGTGGTCGCGGGAGTTCTCCTACGACGGTCCGTGGGCGCCCGCCGTGCAGCGCAGCGCGCTGGCCCTCAAGCTGCTGACATACGCTCCGAGCGGCGCCATCGCCGCGGCGGCGACGACCTCGCTGCCGGAGGCCGAGGGTGGCGGCAAGAACTGGGACTACCGGTTCGCCTGGGTGCGGGATGCGGCGTACTCTGTGCGCGCGCTGGTGCGCTTCGGGCTTCGCGAGGAGACGCACGCCGCCTTCTCCTGGCTGCTGCGCACTATCAAGGCGAACGGCCCGGGCCTCCGCGTCTTCTACGGCCTCGACGGTTCGGTGCCGACCGGCACGACCGAGTACGCGGTTCCGGGCTGGAACGGCATCGGCCCCGTCGTCTGCGGCAACCCCGCGCAGGATCAGCTGCAGCTGGGTGTCTTCGGCGATCTGCTCTCGCTCGCCCGAACCTACGTCGACGAGGGAAACGTGCTCGACGTCGAGACGGGGCGCATGCTCTCGCTCGTGGCCGACAGCGCCTGCGACCTGTGGCGCAACCCCGACGCGGGGATGTGGGAGCTCAGTGAGCCGCGCCATCACACCTCGTCGAAGATGGGGTGCTGGCAGGCGCTCGACTCGGCCGTCCATCTCGCCGAGGCCGGCCAGATCGCCGGCAGCGTCGACCGCTGGCGCTCGGAGCGCGAACGGGTTAGGGAGTGGATCGAGGAGCACTGCTGGAACGAGGAGCTCGGCGCCTACGTCATGCGCCCGGGATCGAGCGACCTCGACACCTCCGTGCTCCTGCACGCTCCGAGCGGGTTCGATCGCGGCCGGCGGATGGCCTCCACCATCGACGCGCTCGTGGCGGGGCTCGGGCGTGGCCCGCTGCTCTACCGGTATTCGGGGATGGAAGCGGTCGAGCATCCGTTCGTCGCCTGCTCGTTCTGGCTGGCATCGGCGCTCGCGTGCGTCGGGCGCACGGAGGAGGCGACGCGACTGATGGACGAGCTCGTCGCCCTGGGAAACGACGTGGGTCTCTACGCCGAGATGATCGCGGAAGACGGTGAGACGTTCTGGGGCAACCTGCCCCAGGCGCTCACGCATCTCGCGCTCATCAACTCGGCGATCACCATCGAGCAGCTCACGCGCTGAGAGGATTCACGGCCGCACCCTCTTGGCCGCCGGGCGGTTCCCGGCGTACGGTTCGTTCGTGCCCGAGTATCCCGACGTGAACCCCGGCGATGGCCGTGAAGAGACCGCGAACGAGCGCAGCGATCGCAACTGGAGCGAGCTGCTGCAGGAGTTCCGGGTGTTGCAGACCGGAACCCAGATCTTGGCGGGCTTCTTGCTGACCCTGCCGTTTCAGCAGCGGTTCGAGGAGCTCAGCCCGGTGGATCTCACCGTGTACCTGGTGCTGGTCGTGCTCGCCGCGGTTCTCACGCTGCTGGCCCTGTCGTCGGTGAGCCTGCACCGCCTGCTGTTCCGCCAGGGGGCGAAAGAGCAGCTGGTGCGAACGGCCAACGTCATCCTGATCGTCTGTCTCGCGCTGAGTTCGCTGCTCTTCACCGGCATCGTGACCTTCATCTTCGACTTCCTGCTTCCGGCGCCCGCGGGCATCATCGCCGGTTCGGTGGTCTTCGTGCTGGCGCTCGCGCTGTGGATCGTGCTGCCGCTCGCTGTGCGACCGCGGCGGCGCGCTCAGTCCTGAGCCTGGGCGAGCAGGGCGTCCCACTCGGCGAGAAACCGGCCGAGTCCGAACTTCTCCAGTGCCCACTCGCGCGCCATCGCGCCCTGCTCGCGAGCCCGGCCGGGGTCGTCGACGAGCTGCAGGAGAGCCGTGTGCAGGTCGCGTACGTCGGTCGAGATCGTGCCGGTGCCGGGCACGACGGCACGGCGGGCATCCGTCGAGTCCAGCGCGATGGCCGGCAGCCCGGCCGTCATCGCCTCGAGCAGAGAGAGCCCGAGGGAGGTCCAGCGGTTCGGATGAACATACGCACGGCGCCGCCCGATCTCGGCGAGCAGCCGGGGAACGGCCAGATCACCGGCGGCCACCACCCGGTCGTCCGGCACACCGAGCCGCTCGGCGAGCCCCTCCGCCTTCATGCCGAACACGTCGATGGGCGCGACCCGGGAGAAGCCGCCGAGCAGGTCGCTCCCGGTCGAGCGCCAGCGGCGCACCGGCTCGTTGATCACGGCGGCGCCGCGGGCGAGCTCGCCCGTGAAGAAGGAGCCGTGATCGACGACCCCGTGCTCGATGACGTGCGTCGGTGCGATGCCGGTGTCCCAGAAGAGCGCGTTGAAGTGGGTCACGTGCGCGATCGGGATGTCGGTCTGGTCGGCCAGCGGATGCCGTGAGTTCGGCACGTCCGTCTGCGGCGTGTTGTGCTCAACGAAGACGGCGGGCACGTCGATGCCCGGCCGCCTGCCGAGCAGGCGCTCGGTGAGCGCCAGCTCCTCCAGGCGCTGCAGCACCACCACATCCACCGATCGCTGCGACAGCTCCCTCGCGGGCACGTCGACCGCGTTCGGCCACTCGCGCCCGCCCCTGCCGCCGTTCCCCTCGTCGTCGACGGGCAACAGGTAGGCGTGGGGGCCGCGAGCGAACGAGTCGAGCCAGCCGCCGTGCACCTGCCAGACCAGGATGTCGAGTCTGCTTGTCACAGCGGCGACGATAGGCGGATGCGTGGCGCGCGGCGAGGGGTCGACAAGCCTCGACTGCCGGGTTACTGCAGCTTCGCGGGCCGCTGTGAACCCCATTGCCTGACTTCTCTGCGACGCGTAGCGTCCGTGCCATGATCGACCAGCAACCCGCGACCGACTCGGCCCAGCCGGAGGACGCGACCGCGACGGACGCCGCACCGGTGCCCGAGCACGGAGCTGTGCAGCACCTCGAATCGCGCATCCGCTACGACTCGGTCTGCCCCACGCATCGCCCGGGCGACGCCTGACCTGCGACGCCTGACCGGCGCCCGGCTCAGCCGCGCCGGTTGGGGCCGGCCACCGCCCGGTCGCGAGCTTCGGCCACGGCCGCTTGCAGTGAGGCGATGTCGTAGGCGCCGTAGTGCCGCATCCCGTTGATGAAGAATGTCGGCGTGCCCGACGCACCGCTGAGGTCGGCCGAGGCCAGATCTTCGCTGACCCGTTCGGTGTAGACGTCGGCGGTGACCTCGCTGCGCAGCCTGCGCCCGTCGATGCCCAGCTCGTCCGCATACCCGGCGAGCTCAGTGAGGCTGAGATTGTTCTGCCGGCTGAGCATCAGGTCGTGCAGCTCCCAGAACGCACCCTGTGCGGCAGCGGACTCCGACGCCTCCGCCGCCTGCTGGGCGTGCGGGTGCACCTCGGTGATCGGGAGGTGCCGCCAGACGAAGCGCAGGTCGACGTCTGTGATCAGCTCGCGCACCGCAGGCTCCGCCCGACCGCAGTACGGACACTGGAAGTCGCCGTACTCCACGACGGTCACCGAGGCGTTGCTCGGGCCGCGCACGTGGTCACGGGCAGGGTCGACAGGAACGGCGAGATCGAGCAGTTCATCGGGCTCGCCGAGGATGGCGCGGGCGCGCAGCGCGGGCGGGAGCAGCGCGGTCACCTGGAAGACCAGCCATGTGACGATCGAGGCGGCGATGGCGGCGGCGAGGATGCCCACCTTCGCCTGGTCGAGTTCTTCGCCGGTGAAGGCGAGCCCGGCGATCAGCACAGCCACCGTGAAGCCCACCCCGGCGATCGTTCCGCTGCCGGTGACGGCCGCCCAGCCGACGGGCGGGCGGATGCGGCCCCGGGTGACGACCGTGATCAGCCACGACGTTCCGAGCACGGCGACGGGCTTTCCGATGACGTAGCCGAAGAGGATGCCGAGCGTGATCGGGGCGGCGAACGCGGTTGCGAGAAACGCGCCGTCGATGTGGATGCCCGCGTTGGCGAGAGCGAACAGCGGAACGATCACGAAGCTCGCCCAGGGGTGGTAGATGTCTTGCAGACGCTCGTTGGGCGACGTGGCGCCGATCACGGCGGACCCGACGACGCGCGCCATCCTCGCGGTGGGCTGCTCGCGGAACTGCCGGAACAGCCCGCTTGTCCGCTCCAGCGTGTCGCGCCCGGGCGAGAACGCCGGCGCTGCGAGTCCGATCGCGAGACCCGCGACGACGGGGTCGACGCCGCTGTAGAAGAGAGCGCCCCAGCACACGACGCCGGCGACGACGTAGAAGACCGACGGCAGACGCGTCCAGCGCTGCATGATCGGGATGAGCGCGAAGGCGATCACGGCGATCACGAGCGGGAGGAACTGGATGTTCGTGCTGTAGACCACCGCGATCACGAGCAGGGCGACCAGGTCGTCGACGATGAACACCGTCAGGAGGAAGCCGCGCACCCGCTCCGGCAGGTTCCGCCCGACGAGTGTCAGCAGCCCGAGCGCCAGGGCGGTGTCCGTCGACATCGCGACGCCCCAGCCGCGAGCGCCGGGCCCGCCGGCGTTCACGATGAGGAAGATGGCAACCGGTATCGCCATGCCCACGAGACCCGCGAAGAAGGGGATGACGAACTGCTTGCGATCGCGGAGGTTGCCGAGGTCGAGCTCGCGCCGAGCTTCGAGGCCCACCACGAGGAAGAAGAACGTCATCAGGCCGCTGCTGACCCACTCGCGCAGGGTCATCGACAGGGCCAAGCCGTTCAGGTCGAACGAAAGGGGAGCCTCCCACACGCTGTCGTACGAGGTTCCACCGACGTTCGCCCAGACCAGCGCCGCGACGATCGCGGCCACGAGCACGCCGGAGCTGGCCGATTCGGTGCGCAGGAAGCCGGCAACCTGACCGGCGAAACTGCCCGCCCAGGCGGTCGCGCCCGAGCGGGAGCGATCCGTGCGCGAACCAGGGCCGGATCGGTCGGGAGGGGTGGTCATCGGGTCAGCCTCACCCTGGCACCTTAGCGGCTGTCAACCCCCCTGTCTGCCGCGCCCCGAATTGCATGTATTCGCAGCCGGGTGTCGTACTCTTCTTGAGGCGGCAGATGGGCCGCCCACGACCACGAATGGGGACAATTGACAACTGGGAGCGCCGCAACCCACAACGTCTCGCTCGAGCCCGCCACCGAACCGGATGGCGAATTCGGACCAGCTGACGGAGCGAGCGCGGTACCCAGGTCGTGGCCCAACACCCATCGGCGACCCGACGTGGTCGTGCGCAAGGGTGTCGCCCGTCTCGTCAACACCACCCTCACGCCCAATCAGGCGCTGCTCGAAGACCTGCTTTTCGTCGGCGATGTGCTGAGCGCCGCCGGCATCGAGTTCCTCCTCGTTCGCGGCAATGACGAACGCCCGGTGCTCGCCGTCGACCAGAGCCTCAAGGCCAAGCTCACGGATGCGCTGGCGAACGCCTGCGAAGACGAACCCATGTATTCGAAGACCATCGACAGCAAGGCGCGCCCCGTTCTGGTCAACTCGGGCGAGCTCTCCCCGAAGCGCAAGGCCCGCATCTTCCGTCTCTACCGCCCGCGCATCGAGCCGGTCGGCGGCCTCAGCTATGGCGCATCCACCGGCGTCGAGCTGCAGCTCTGGCGCTTCGGCGACGAGTTCATCGACTGCCCCGTCGAGAACTCGCTGACCCGCCGGCTGCTGCCGCGCAGCGAGGACGTGCGCACCACGGTCGACCTCTACGGCCGCACCTGGAACACTCTGCGCGGGATGTTCGACCCGCACGCCTCCGACGTGCGGTTCGACATCGACATCGTCTTCTCCTGGGTCGACGGCGCCGATGTCGAGTTCCAGCGCGCGCGGGCGAAGCGGATGAAGAGCTACGTCGTCGGAGAGGGCGACGACTCCGAGGCGCGGTTCCGCCAGATCGACGAGCTCAAGTACGCGCTCCGCTCGGTGTACCTGTTCGCACCGTGGGTGCGGAAGATCTACATCGCGACGGACTCGCCGCGGCCCGCTTGGCTCGACGAGCATCCGTCGGTGCAGATCGTGCGCAGCGAGGAGTTCTTCAGCGATCCCGAAGCACTGCCGACCCACAACTCGCAGGCCGTCGAGAGCCGCCTGCACCACATCGAGGGCCTGAGCGAGCACTTCCTCTACTCGAACGACGACATGTTCTTCGGTCGTCCCGTGCAGCCGAAGATGTTCTTCTCACCGGGCGGCGTCACCAAGTTCATCGAGGCGCAGACCCGCATCGGCCTGGGGGAGAGTGACCCGGGCCGCAGCGGCTTCGAGAACGCAGCACGCGTGAACCGGCGTCTGCTCATGGAGCGATTCGACAGGCTCATCACGCGGCACCTCGAACACACGGCCGCTCCGCTGCGGCGCAGCGTGATGTTCGAGCTGGAGAACGAGTTCCCCGACGACTTCGCGCGCACCCAGCGCAGCCAGTTCCGGTCGAGCACCGACATCTCGGTCACCAACTCGCTGTACCACTACTTCGCGCTCATGACGGGCCGCGCGGTGCAGCAGGAGAACGCGAAGGTGCGCTACGTCGACACGACCTCGCGCAAAGAGCTGAACTCGCTGCCCGGGATGCTGCAGAAGCGCGAGTTCGACCTGTTCTGCCTGAACGACGGGAGCTTTCCCGAGGTGTCCGCCGAGGAGCGGGCGCAGATCGTCGTGGAATTCCTGGAGCGGTACTACCCCATCCCTGCGCCGTGGGAGAAGCAGGCCTAGACCCCGCTGAGCACGCCGATCGGCGTCGTGGGCGGCTCGGCGTCGATCGTGTCGACGCGCTCGCGGCTCGCGCTGGAGCGCGACGCGCCGAGCACGGCCGGCGGCACCATGACGTTCGACTGGCGCAGCAGCGCCGCCGACTCCGCGGCAGTGACCTGCTTGCCGACCGTGGGATAGGAGCCGATAGGCACGACCGAGTGCAGCACGGTGGAGCCGTAGACGTGAACGAGGTTGAACGCCTGCGCGCCGTCCTGCCCGCGCGTGCCGCCCACCGCGACGTTCAGATCCTGCGTGTAGCACGTCGCCGACGCGACCGAGACGGGAATGCCCGCGAACGTCGCGTTCGTCGAGTAGTGGAGGTGGCCCGCGATGATGCCGCGGACATCCGACCCTTCGAGCACCTCTGCCAGCGACCACTGGTCGCGCAACTCCACCGAGACCGCGAGGTCGAGAACGCTCGGGACGGGCGGGTGGTGCATGGCGAGGATCGTGCCGTGCGGGGCGGGGGTGGCGAGCTCCTCCGCCAGCCAGTCGAGCTGCGCGCCGGTCACCTCGCCGTGGTGCGCGCCGGGAACGGTGGAGTCGAGCGCGATCACGCGGAGGCCGTCGATGTCGTGCACCTGGTCGACGGTCGACATCGACGGCGGGAGGTCGAGGAGCTCCGTGCGGAAGGCGGCGCGATTGTCGTGGTTGCCCATGACCCAGATGACCTTCGCGCCCATCCGTTCGGCCGCCGGCTCGACGATGCCGCGCAGCTTGGCGTATGCGGCCGGGTCGCCCTTGTCGGCGAGGTCGCCGGTGAGCACGAAGGCTCCGGGGCGGGCGCCCGCACCCTCGAACTCGTCGAAGATCTGCCTCAGGTGGGCATCCGCGTCGACCGCGTCGTAGAGCAGTCTGTCGCCGGTGATGAGGTGGGTGTCGCTCAGGTGGACCAGGAAATGGCTCGGCCGGGGGTACTCCGCGATTCGCGTGGCCTGCGCCTGCGTGCTCATGACACACATCCCATCAGCCGAATCTGAACGCGAGGTGGACATGCGGCGGCGAGTTGGAACAGGCTCGTGCACGCTTTCGCAGGAATCCCGGCGCGGGGTCAGGAGGAGAAGTGTCAGGAATCGGAGAGGGGGAGGACGCCGTGGCGGAGGGCGGCGAAGAGGTTCTCCAGGCGCCGGCGGTGGTCGGCCGGCATCGTGTCGGGGGACTCTCCGGCGATGAGTCGGCCGGCGGTCTCGACCAGCACGGCGCTGTAGCCGCCGATGAAGAAGGCGGCGAGCAGGGTCGGGTCGTGCTCGAACGCGGGATCCCGATCGAGCTCGTCGACCAGGGTGCGCTGCAGCTCGGCGGCGATCTCGCGTGCCCGCGCGACGAGGGCGGGGGAGCCTGCCACCGTGCGGAAGAACGGGACGGACCTGCTGTCGACCCCGGAGAGCGGATGACGCTCGTCGAAGAGGCGGAAGGCGGTCTCGCGCAGGGCGTCGAGCACACCGACCCCCTCGGCTCGGTCGCGGATCGTCGAGCGCAGCTCCTGCACCGCGTCTTCCGCCCGGTCGAGGAACAGGTCTTCCTTGCGAGGGAAGTGGTTGAAGACGGTCACGCTCGACACCCCGGCCTCCCTCGCGACCTCGGCGACCGTGACCGCGTCGTAGCCGCGCTCGAGGAACAGCCGGTTGGCGACGTCCAAGATCTTGGCGCGCGTCTGGGGCCCGCCGCGCTCGCTGGTTCTCGCCATGCGCATCCCACTTTCCGCACAACTATATTGTGCAACTACATTTAGTCGACTAACCTAGTGCCATGACCGCCGAACAGACCACCCCCATTGTGCCGCGCTCGCACCGCTCGTTGCGGGAGGCCTGGGTCGCGCTGGCGGGTCTCTCCGCCGTGTTCCTCTTCGAGATGCTCGACAACTCGATCCTGAACGTCGCGCTTCCGACCATCGGCCGTGACCTCAACGCCTCGACCACCGCACTGCAATGGGTGACGGGATCGTATGCCGTCGTGTTCGGCGGCCTCATGCTCGTCTTCGGAGCGATCGCCGACCGGTTCGGCCGCCGCAGGATCATGCTCGTCGGGCTCGTGCTGCTGGGTGTGGCCAGCCTCGCGACCGCGTTCGTCACGTCGCCGGAGCAGCTGATCGCGGTGCGGGCGACGATGGGTGTCGCCGCGGCGATGACGACGCCGGGGTCGATGGCCCTGGCGTTCCGGCTGTTCGAGGAGGACGGCCTGCGGGTTCGCGCGATCACCGTCATCTCGACCGTCGGGCTGGTCGGGCTGGCCATCGGGCCGACGGTCGGCGGCCTCGTGCTCGCGATCGCGCCGTGGCAGGTGCTGCTGCTGGTGAACGTGCCGATCGCGCTGCTCGCGATCGTCTGCATCCGGTTCGGCGTCTCCGCCGACGACGCGGCCGAGCTGCATCGCGAGCCCACGGATGTCGCGGGCGCCGTTCTCGGCACGGTCACGATCGTCTTCGCCCTGGTGACGCCGACGCTCTTCGTCGACGACGGCCCCGGATCGTGGATTCCGTGGGCGGCGACGGCGGCCACCGTGGCGGCGGCGACGCTCTTCGTGCTCCGGGAACGGTCGGCCCGGCATCCCCTGCTCGACCTGAAACTCGTCGCGCGCCCGCTCGTCTCCAGCGGACTGGCCTTCAAGGCGGCGGCCGGGCTGGCCACCGCCGGGCTCGGCTACCTGGTGACGCTGCAGCTGCAGCTCGACTGGGGCTGGCCTCCGGCACTCGCCGCGATCGGGATGCTGCCGCAGGTGATCGTGCTCATCGCCTCCGGGCCCTTCGTGAATCCGTTCGTGCAGCGCGTCGGCCTCGAGCGGGCGGCGTGGCTCAGTGCCGCAGCCGTCGTTCTCGGCCTGGCCGTCTACGCCGTGCTGGGCGGCCTCGGCTACGCCTGGGTCGCGGTCTCCCTGGTGCTCGTCGCGGCCGGGATGCGCGTGGTCGGCGTCGTGGCCGGAGTGAACGTGCTGCGCGGGCTGCCGGAGAACCGCACGACGATCGGAGCCGCGCTCGTCGACACGGCCAGCGAGGTGGCGACAGCCGTCGGCATCGCCGTCATCGGCACGGTTCTCGCCGCGCTCTTCTCCGGCGACATCGCGTCGTCGGGCTGGAGCGCCCAGCAGACGGCCGAGTTCCGCGAGTCCGTCACCATCGCCGGCCTCGCGCTCACGGTCGCGGCCGGCGCGCTGGTCGGCTGGGGGATGCTCCGGTCCCGCCGGGCTGCTGGGGCCGGAGCTGGGGCTGCGGGCTGAGGCCGCCGGCTCGCCGGGTCAGCGTGCCCGGGCGGGCGCCGTGCTGCTCCGTGTGACGAGGCGCGTCGGCACCACGGTGGTGGAGGGCGCATCCGGGCCCGACTCGATCTCCCGGATGAGCGTCTCGAGGCTGAGGCGCCCGACCACGTCGAAGTCCTGGTGAACGGTGGTCAGCGGTGGCCAGAACGAGTCCGACTCCGCCATGTCGTCGAAGCCGACCACGCTGACGTCGCCGGGGATGTCGCGCCCGGCCTCGTGGAGCGCGCGGATGACGCCGAGCGCCATCTGGTCGTTGCTCGCGAACACGGCGGTGATGTCGTCGCGGGCCGCGATCTGCTTGCCGAACTCGTAGCCGGATGCGGTCGACCAGTCGCCGCGGAGCACCTCGGGCACCGGGCGCCCCGCCGCCTCCAGCGTGCGCCGCCAGGATTCCTCCCGGCGGGTGGCCGAGTACGAGGCGGCCGGACCGGCGACGTGCCAGACGGTCTCGTGGCCGAGCGACAGCAGGTGCTCGGTCGCGAGCCTCGCACCCTGGTTCTGGTCGGTGTCGAACAGGGGGTAGTCCGTGCGGGGCGTGGAGTCGATGACGACGACGGGCAGCCCTGGAGGCAGCTCCACATCCGCCTCCTCCACGATGTGCGCTTCGAGCAGGATGACGATCCCGTCGACCGCCTGGTCGAGGAGTCGCGTGAACGCGTCGCTCACATCCCGCTGCGTCTTGTGCTCGACCGGCACGAGCGTGATCGAGTATCCGGCTGAACCGGCGGCCGCCGCGATGGCGTCGAGGGTGCGCATGTTGCCGTAGGAGGAGAGGGTGAACATCATCACGCCGATGCTGCGGAACCGCCCGAGCCGCAGCGCGCGCGCCGCCTTGTTGGGGCGGTAGCCGAGTTGCTGCATCGAGGCGAGCACCCGCTCGCGCGTGGCCGCCTCCACATTGGTGAGGCCGTTGGCGACACGGGAGACGGTCTGGGTCGAGACGCCGGCGTGCCCGGCGACGTCGGCGAGCGACGGCCCTCGGCGGGCGCGCGAGGTGCGCGGTGTCGCCGCGTCGGTCGTCGGCTCGGTCATCGCTGGGTTCTCTCCGTCCGCGGGTGGCTCGTTCAGCGCAGCATCCCCGATTCAGCCTGGCAGATCGTTCGCCGGGCTTGCAGGATGTTGACGTCAACATGCTATGGTACCCGAGACGATGTTGACGTGAACATCGCCGGTTCGACAGCTCCCCAGTTCGACAAGGAAAGCAACTCATGACGACGACGTCTGCCGGCACCGCGGTGCGGCCAACGGCCACACGGCGGCGCACCCGCCGCGACTGGCGGGGCTGGGCCTTCGTGGCGCCCTTCATGATCGTGTTCGTGGCGATGTTCATCGTCCCGGTCGTCTACGCGATCTACCTCAGCCTCTTCCGCGAGCAGCTCGTGGGCGGCACGGTCTTCGCCGGGCTGCAGAACTACATCCAGGTGTTCACCGACCAGAAGTTCTGGGACGGCTTTCTGCGCGTCACCGTCTTCCTGGTGGTGCAGGTGCCCGTGATGCTGGCGCTCTCGCTCATCGCCGCCCTCGCCATCGACAGCGCCCGGGTGCACGGCTCGAGCTTCTTCCGCATCGCGATCTTCCTTCCCTACGCCGTTCCGGGTGTCGTCGCGGCGCTGATCTGGGGCTTCATCTACGGCGACCAGTTCGGGCTCACCGCCAGTGTGAACAGCCTGCTCGGCACGCACCTCGCGCCGTTCAGCCCCAACTGGATCCTCGGGTCGATCGGCAACATCGTCACCTGGGAGTTCATGGGCTACAACATGCTCATCTTCTACGCGGCCCTGCGCACCATTCCCGGCGAGCTCTACGAGGCGGCGGAGATCGACGGAGCCGGCGCCTTCCGCACCGTCTTCAGCATCAAGATCCCCGCGCTCCGCGGCGCGATCGTGATCGCGACGATCTTCTCGATCATCGGCAGCTTCCAGCTCTTCAACGAACCGAACCTGCTGAAGCCGCTCGCTCCGAACTCGATCTCCAGCTTCTTCACCCCGAACATGTACGCCTACAACCTGTCGTTCGCCGGCCAGCAGTTCAACTACGCGGCCACCGTGGCGATCGTGATGGGTGTGATCACCGCGGTCATCGCCTACGTCGTCCAACTCCGCGGCACCAGACAGGAGAACCGCTGATGGCAACCGTCGCCCCCGTCCCCGTGAGCGAGAGCCAGCGCACCGTGGCCCGCCAGTCGGCCCGCGGCGCGCGCCGCACCCGCTCCGGCGACCCGCGCAAGCGCAAGTCGATCGTTCTCACGATCGTCATGGCGATCTTCGTGGTGTACTCGCTGGTGCCTCTGGCCTGGCTCCTCATCAACGCGACCAAAGACCAGCCCAGCCTGTTCTCCTCGTTCGGGCTCTGGTTCGGCGACGGGTTCTCGCTCTTCAAGAACATCGGCGAGACGCTCACCTACCGCGACGGCATCTTCCTGCAGTGGTTCGGCAACACGCTTCTCTACGTGGTGGTCGGCGCCGGTGGGGCGACACTGCTCGCCACCATCGCGGGCTACGGCCTCGCGAAATACAAGTTCCCGGGCAAGCGCGCGGTGTTCGCCATCGTGCTCGGCGCGGTGGCTGTGCCCGGCACCGCGCTCGCCGTTCCGACGTTCCTGCTCTTCAGCCAGGTGGGCCTCACCAACACGCCCTGGGCCGTCATCCTGCCGTCGCTCATCAGCCCGTTCGGCCTGTACCTGATCTGGACGTACACGGTGGATGCGGTGCCGACCGAACTGCTGGAAGCCGCGCGGATGGACGGCGCGAGCGAGTTCCGCACCTTCTTCACGATCTCGCTCCGGCTGCTCACCCCGGGCATCGTCACCGTGCTGCTGTTCGCGATCGTCGCGACCTGGAACAACTACTTCCTGCCGCTCATCATGCTGAGCGACCCGCAGTGGTATCCGCTCACCGTCGGGCTCAGCCAGTGGAGCGCGCAGGCCAGCGGTGTCGCAGCGCAGCCGATCTACAACCTCGTGATCACGGGCGCGCTGCTCACCATCGTGCCGATCGTCATCGCGTTCCTCTTCCTGCAGCGCTACTGGCAGTCCGGTCTGAGCGCCGGAAGCGTCAAGCAGTGACCGTTCGTCACCCCACCCGGGCGTCCTGCCCATCCTCATCCCGAAGAAGTGAAAGGAACACCATGAACAGCACATCACGCTCCTCGAGCGTGCTGCGGAGGGTCGCGACCGCGATCGCCACCACAGCGGTGCTCGGCGCGACGCTGGTCGCCTGCTCGGCCGGAGGCAGCAGCTCCGGTGGCAGCGCGTCTGACATCGACGCGGCGCTCAAACAGGGCGGAACCATCACCTACTGGTCGTGGACCCCCTCCGCCGAGGCGCAGGTCGCAGCCTTCGAGAAGGAGTACCCGAAGGTGAACGTCAAGCTGGTGAACGCCGGCACGAACACCACCGAGTACACCAAGCTGCAGAACACGATCAAGGCGGGCTCCGGCGCTCCGGACGTCGCTCAGGTCGAGTACTACGCCATCCCGCAGTTCGCGCTCTCCGACTCCCTGGTCGACCTCAGCCAGTTCGGTCTCGACAAGCTCAAAGACGACTA
The DNA here is from genome assembly GCF_042880955.1 of Leifsonia sp. NPDC058292. Taxonomy (NCBI): domain Bacteria; kingdom Bacillati; phylum Actinomycetota; class Actinomycetes; order Micrococcales; family Microbacteriaceae; genus Leifsonia; species Leifsonia sp. NPDC058292. The sequence continues at coordinate 970 of NZ_JBHVYL010000015.1, read as the reverse complement.
CACCGCCGGCCCCTGGGGTTCGGTGAACGTCGGCGGAAAGCTCGTCGGACTGCCCCAGGACTCCGGCCCCATGGCGATGTTCTACAACAAGACCGTCTTCGACAAGTACGGCATCGCCGTGCCGAAGACCTGGGACGAGTATGTCGCCGCGGCCGAGAAGCTGCACGCCGCCGACCCCAACGCGTACATCACGAGCGACTCCGGCGACTCCGGCTTCGCCACCAGCATGATGTGGCAGGCGGGCGGCCGCCCGTTCCAGGTCGACGGCACCAAGGTGAGCGTCAACCTGCAGGACGAGGGCACCAAGAAGTGGACCGCGACCTGGAACAAGCTGGTCGAGGGCAAGCTCCTCTCCACCGTCCCCGGCTGGAGCGACGAGTGGTACAAGGCGCTCGGCAACGGTTCCATCGCGACGCTGATCACCGGCGCCTGGATGCCCGGCACCCTGGAGGCCTCGGTCAAGGAGAGCTCGGGTCAGTGGCGCGTCGCGCCGACGCCGACCTACGACGGCACGGCCACCAACTCGGAGAACGGCGGCGGCGGCCAGGTGGTGCTCAAGCAGAGCAAGAACCAGGCGCTCGCGGCCGGATTCCTCAAGTGGCTGAACAACGACGAGAAGAGCATCAAGGTCTTCCTGCAGTCCGGCGGCTTCCCGTCGACCACCAAAGACCTGAACTCCTCCGAGTTCCTCGCCGACGCCCCCGAGTACTTCGGTGGACAGAAGATCAACGAGGTGCTCGTCGCGGGCGCCAAGGACGTGTCGACCGGATGGCAGTACCTGCCGTTCCAGGTCTACGCGAACAGCATCTTCGCCGACTCGGTCGGACAGTCATACGCCTCCAACAGCGACCTGAACACGGGCCTCAAGGCCTGGCAGAAGTCGCTCGTCGAGTACGGCAACCAGCAGGGCTTCACCGTCACCAGCAAGTAGCGCGACGAGACGTGCGTGGCCGGCCGGACGCTTCCGGCC